>NZ_CP060436.1:3085000-3297500 GCF_003590145.2 Pseudooceanicola algae
CGCACCGGGCGGTCGCATCAACTGCGGGTGCATATGCTGGCGCTTGGCCATCCGATCCTGGGCGATCCCTTTTATGCAACCGGCGAAGCCTTACACCATCCCCGCCTGATGCTGCATTCCGAAGAACTGCGCCTGCTGCATCCCGATGGCGGACAGGGGATCAAGTTCCGGGCCAAGGCGCCCTTCTAGCGGCGCAGGATCCGGTCGGTCAGATTCTGCCGCCCCGCGATCAGCGGCGCGAGCATCGGGCCTAGGTCGGGGTCGCGATCACAGGCCAGTTCAAGCTCATCCAGGCGATTGGCGGCGATCAGGGCCAGAAGATCCGTGCGCGGGCTGCCGTCCGCATGACGCGGCATCCGGGCGACCGGCTGCACCCTTTCCGAGAGGGTTTCGGGGATCAGGGCGCGCAGATCATCCTGCGATATATTTGTTTCAGCAAATGTGTAGAGCCCGACGCCCTTGCCCGGCAAGGCAAAGCTGGCCAGGGCATGATCGCTGACGCGCGGATCGGTCTGCAGCAGGCGGGCGATCTCGGCACCGTCGGTTTCATGGCGGTCCTCGGTCCCTTCTCCATCGGACCAGTCGAACAACCGCCGGGTAATGAAATTGTAAAGACGCTTGCCTGTTGCCATCCAGATCCGGCTGGGCAGGGCCTTCTGGTCCAGCATGGCCAGTTCGGCGGGTGTCAGCAGGTCGGGCGCGAAGGAGCGTTTCTGCTTCAGCAGGTGGCGCAGGTCCTCGCGCGCCATGATGCGGAACATTCGTCCCTGCCGGCGATGGACCGAGGCGAGCTGGAAATCGATCACCGCCGCGCCACCGTCCGGACGCATCAGCCAGTTCTGCGGTTTGGCGATGTCGTTATGGGTCACGCCGCGTCGCCGCATTTCGCGCAGCAACCGCTTGGCATCATGGTAAAAGGCCGCTTCCGAAGGGCGGGCCAGTTGCAGGGGCGTGCCTTCGGACCAATCGCGCAGAATGCCGACGCGGTCATAGCGTATCAGCTCGGGGCAGCCGGTGATCCCGTTGACGGCACGCAGCCCGCGCACCTCTCGTCGGGCCAGGAAACGTGCAATGGGGCGCGACCACATGGGCAGGTCGTCCAGTTTGCGCAGCGCCAGCTTGCGGTCGGGGGCGTCGGACAGATGGCCGGTGATCGTCTCGGAAAACGGATCCCGCTTCAGGACCGTCACGGGAATGAACTTTGCTTCTGCCACTGTCGTTCCGATCCTGCCCGCTTTGGGCCTGTCTAGCAAAGTCGGGATTGCCGGGGCAAGCGAATGCCTTTCACCCCGGCCGTTCAGCCCCTAGAAATGACGCAAGGCCGCCCCGGCCACCCCTGTTGCAAAGGAACTTCCCATGGCTCGCATGATCCATTCCATGCTTCGCGTCCGCGACGAAGCCGCATCGCTTGATTTCTACAGCCGCGCCTTCGGGCTGAAGATTGCGGACCGGCTGGATTTCGAGAGCTTCTCGCTGATCTACCTGTCCAACGCCGAAAGCGACTTCGAACTGGAACTGACCGTGAACAAGGGCGAGACCGCGCCATATGACCTTGGCAATGGCTACGGTCACCTCGCGGTTTCTGTCGCGGATCTCGAGGCCGAACATGCCCGCTTTGTCGCCGAAGGTCTGGCGCCGCGCGATATGGTGTCCTTTGCGCCTGCAGGTGAGTTGATCGGGCGGTTCTTCTTCGTCAAGGATCCCGATGGGTATGAAATCGAGGTGCTGGAACGTAGTTGCCGTTTTGCCTGAAGGAGTCCCTACAAACTTGCGTCGTCAAATTAAGTTTTAGCCTGAAGATCTGGTGTGACAGCGCTTTTAGGCGCTCATATTCGACGCGATTTCGGCACGCGGGGGGCGAATAAATACGATTTATCAATCGTGTGTAGGATTTCTATCCAAAACGAAAAGGGGGAGGCGCCCAGCCTCCCCCGTCTTCGTTCAGATCGCGAAACGGATCAGGCGGGCTCCTTGGCCCAGCCCGAAACCGATTTTACTTCCATGAAGTCTTCCAGCCCCCAGACGCCGCCTTCGCGTCCGATGCCCGATGCCTTCATGCCGCCGAAGGGGGCACCGGCGCCGCGTGGCTGGCCGTTCATCTCGACCATGCCCGACCGCAGGGCCAGGGCCATGCGGTTGCGCCGCGCACCATCGGCGCTCTGGACATAGTTGGTCAGACCATAGGGCGTGTCATTGGCGATCTCGATGGCCTCTTCTTCGGTGTCGAAGGGCATGATCGTCAGGACCGGGCCAAAGATTTCCTCGCGCGCGATGGTCATCTGGTTGTTGGCATCGGCAAAGACGGTGGGACGGACGAAATAGCCCCGGTTGAAGCCTTCGGGGCGGCCGGTGCCGCCTGCGACAAGGCGCGCGCCTTCGTCGATGCCCTTCTGGATCAGCCCCTGGATCTTGTCGAACTGCGCGGCATTGACCACCGGGCCGATATGCTTGCCCTCGTCATGGGCCGAGCCGATCTTGACGGCATTCGCCACGGCGGCGGCCTCTTCGACGGCAGCATCATATATCTCGCGCTGGACCAGCATCCGGGACGGCGCGTTGCAGCTTTGGCCGGTGTTGTTCATCATGTGCAGCACGCCGCGCTCGACGGCCTTGTCGTCGGCATCGGCAAAGATCACATTCGCGCCCTTGCCGCCCAGTTCCAGGTGAACTTTCTTCAGGGTGGCGGCGGCGCTTTGCGAAATCGCAATGCCGGCGCGGGTCGAGCCGGTGAAGCTGACCATGTCCACATCCGCATGGGATGTCAGCGCCGAGCCGACGCCTGCGCCATTGCCGTTCACCAGGTTGAAGACACCGGCGGGCACGCCGGCGGCATCCATCAGTTCGGCAAAGACCAGTGCGTTCAGCGGGCTTTCCTCGGACGGTTTCAGGATCATCGTGCAACCGGCGATCAGCCCGGCAATGACCTTGAGCGTGATCTGGTTCAGCGGCCAGTTCCAGGGTGTGATCATGGCGCAGACGCCGAAGCCTTCATGGACGATCCGGTCGTCGGGCGCATGGTCGCCAAGCGGGCGGACGAACTGGAATTCCTTGGCCGCTTTCAGGAAATTCTCGGTGTGCCAGGTGCCCGCACCCCATTGGTTGTTGCGCGCGAAATCGATCGGCGCGCCCATTTCCATCGACACGGCCTTGGCCACATCTTCGCGGCGCTCGGCATAAAGGTCGAGGAAGCGTTCGACGATGGCGATCCGCTCGGCGGGGTCGCGCTTCATCCAGGCGGGAAAGGCGGCGCGGGCGGCGGCGACGGCGGCATCGACATCCGCCTGTCCCCCGAGGGAAATCACCGCGCAGGGTTCCTCGGTCGAGGGGTCGATCACGTTGTGATCGCGGGTCTGCGCCGGGTTCACCCAGGCGCCGTTTATATAGAACTGGCGTTTCTCGATCATGGAAATCTCCTGACTTGTCCGGGAATTTCCCCGGAGCCTTGCCTTGTGAAATCCGCATTGCAGGCGGCAATTTCAATGGCTCGGCAGGCAGTTTGTCACCGCCCGGCGACCGGCGCAATCCCTGACCGGGCGCGTGGCGACTGGGCGCCCCCGGGGCGGGCAAAGGTTCCGATGGCAAGGGGGGTGCAATGGCGCGCGACCGCGCTTAGGTTAACCGCAACGCAACGTCAAAACCGGAGGACGACATGTCTCTGCGTATCAACGATACCGTGCCCGATTTCACCGCCCAGACCGACAAGGGAGAGATCTCTTTCCACGATTGGATAGGCGACAGCTGGGCGATCCTGTTTTCGCACCCCAAGGATTTCACCCCGGTCTGCACCACCGAATTCGGGGCCGTGGCGCAGCTGGCGCCGGAATGGGAAAAGCGCGGCACCAAGGTGATCGGCATCTCCGTCGACGGCGTGGCCGAGCATGAGAAGTGGAAAGGCGATATCGAAAGCTTTGCCGGCGTGGCCGCAGGGTTCCCGATCATCGCCGACAGCGACCTGGCTGTGTCCAAGCAGTTCGATATGCTGCCCGCCGATGCCTATATGCCCGATGGCCGCACCCCGGCGCATTCGGCGACCGTGCGCTCTGTCTTCATCATTTCGCCGGACAAGAAGCTGCAGCTGACGATGACCTATCCGATGTCGGTCGGGCGCAACTTTGCCGAGGTGCTGCGGGCGCTCGACGGTCTGCAGGCCACCTTCCAGACGCCGATCGCGACCCCGGCCAACTGGCAGGTTGGCCAGGACGTGATCGTCGCCCTGTCGCTGGACGATGCCGCCGCAGAAGAGAAATACGGCAAGCTCGACAAGAAGCTGCCCTATCTGCGGCTGGCAAAATCGCCGCTTTGAACCACTTTTGCAGCGGGCGCGCGGGGTTCTCCGGCGCGCCCGCCGTGGGTTTTGCGGTTTGGTAAGCAGGCATGCTGGGATTCATCTTCGGGCGCAAGGCGCCGTTTGCGCCGCCCGAGGATTGGCAGGATCTGCAGGTTCCGGGGCCCTCGGGCCTGCGCCTAACTGTCAACCGCGCGCTGGAAACCTGGGACAAGCGGTTCGATTTCGGGGTCCTGCTGCGTATCCGTCTGGCCCGGCCCAATGGCCCTGATCCGGGGCCCTTTCAGACCCGGCTACTGGCGCTCGGCGCACCGGAAGGTCGCGCGCTGCTGGCCGCTGTCCTGGCCGAAACCGACGGGTGGGTCTTTTATTGTTATTCGGTCTCGCTGCACGAGGCGCAGACCTTGCAGGAGGCGCTGACGGGTGAATTCCCCGGACCTGCGGTCGCCATCAGTGTCGAGCGGGACAATTTCTGGCAGGTCTATCGCGAACTTCTGACGTCATGAGGTGATCTTGTACCAGTCGGGCGGCAAGATGTCGGGGTTGCTCAGCTCGGCCTTGCCGAACCATTGCGCCGGGGCCATGACCTTCTTGCTAGGATTGGCATTCAGCCAGGCACCCCACCAGGAAAACGACGAATTGGCGATGATGTTGTGCTGGCACAGGGACATCAGTCGCAGATCCTCGAAATCGGCTTCGGCGCCGTTGTGATCCACAATCACCGGCTGGCCGGGCAGGCGCAGATTGTCGCGCGCCCAATCGGGGTCGTCGGAAAAGACATAGATCACCGGGTCATGGGGCAGTTGCGGCAGAAGCGCGGCCAGCGCGGCATCGTAGTAGGGCTGACCGCAGATCACGTGGCTGGCATTGCTGACGTAATCTCCGCGACGCAGATGCAGGGACACCGACGGCCCGCTGGCGATCTGTTCGGCCAGATCGGCATTGCGGCCCTGCGGCGCGGGAAAGGCGAAATCGCGGCGGATCTCGTCTTCGGCACCGGCGAAGTATTTCGCACTTTGCCAATAGCCGTGCAGGTAGGTTTCGTCCGGGGCTTCCAGCACGGCGGGGTCAAAGCCAAGGCCCTTTTCGCGCAGATACTTCGGTTTCGTTCCGCCATAGCGCCACAGCAGATAGGCCAACCGGCGGTCCTGTTGCGAGGGCGGCATCTGGTGCGGGGCGACCGTATGCAGGTTGAAGATGCGGTTCAGGCTTTTCTCGCCCCGCGCGACGGCCAGCCGGTCATCGACGACCAGCCCGACGCAAAGCCGCTTGGCCAGGGCGCGGCCCAGGGCGTATTGGAACATCTGGTTCCCGGTGCGGCCGTGAAAGCGGGTGTAGATCATGAGGTGCCGGATTTCTTCGCGATGGCGCGGCGATAGCGGGATCGTTTCCAGCTGCGGGTGATCTCCGACAGCGGGGTTTTCTTGCGCTGGATGGTCGAGCCGCCGGTGGTCGCCGCCCCGCTGGAAATATCCGCAGGCCAGATCGTCAGACTGTCCACGCCGGTTTCCCACCGCATCTGAAGCCAGGTGTCCACGGGTCGGTCAAAGCGTTCCGACGCCTCAAGCAGGCGTTCGGCGGCACCCCGTCCCAACAGATAAAGCGCGGCCGTCAGCCCGATCACCTCTGGGCGGAACAGGCGGTGGCCGCCTGCTTCTGCCACGACCTTGGCCGGGGTCTCGCGCGGCGACATGGGAAAGCGGATCAGGCTGTCTTCGCTCGCATGCTCCAGCGCCAGGGCCAGCGCCGTCGCGAAGTCCTTGCCCAGCACCACGTCATCCTCGGCCACGATTCCGAAGGGGTCCCGCGATCCGACAATCCGTTCCCAGGCGGCGCGATGGGACAGGAAACAGCCAATTTCCGAGGGCATCAGCGGGAAGGGATAGCGCGGTTTCAAAAGCGCTGTGCCGGCGATTTCGGCCACGGCTTCGTGGCTCATGGCGCGGCCGTTGACGGCGGGGACCACGTGCAGATCCGGCAGGCCACGGGCCAGCGCCTTGACCAGTGGTTCGCGCGCCGTGCTGGCGTCCAGATGGATGACGTAAGATTGCACCATGCCGCCTGCTTAGGCGGGATTGTTCAGCCGGTCCAGAGTTTTGACGCCCCTTGGCATCCCCTCGCCGGTCAGCGCCGCGCCCGCATCGAGCGGCCACGCCGCTGCGGAGGCCGGGGGCCTCCGGGCGCCCCGACCCGCCGGTTGCGATCAGGAGAGGGGGCAAAGGAAAAGGGCCCCGGCATTTCCGCCAGGGCCCTTCGAAATCTCGGAAGAGGTCAGAAGATTACTCTTCTGCCGCTTCTTCCTTCGCGGATTCTTCGCCGGTTTGCTGATCGACCATCTTCATCGACAGGCGGACCTTGCCACGGTCATCGAAGCCGACCAGCTTGACCCAGACTTCCTGACCTTCTTTCAGAACGTCGGACGGGTGGTTCAGGCGGCGGTTCTCGATTTGCGAAACGTGCACGAGGCCGTCACGCTTGCCGAAGAAGTTCACGAAGACGCCGAAGTCGACGATCTTCACGACCTTGCCCTTGTAGATCTTGCCTTCTTCCGGCTCGGCCACGATCGAATAGATCATGTCGTAGGCGCGCTGGATGGCTTCACCGTCGGACGAGGCGATCTTGATGATGCCGTCGTCGTTGATGTCGACCTTGGCGCCGGAGGTTTCCACGATCTCGCGGATGACCTTGCCGCCCGAGCCGATCACTTCACGGATCTTGTCGGTGGGGATCTGCATGGTTTCGATGCGCGGGGCATGTGCCGAGAATTCCGCGGCACCCGAAAGCGCCTTGTTCATCTCGCCCAGGATGTGCATCCGGCCTTCCTTGGCCTGGGCCAGGGCAGTTTTCATGATCTCGGGCGTGATGCCCTGGACCTTGATGTCCATCTGCAGCGAGGTGATGCCTTCGGAAGTCCCGGCAACCTTGAAGTCCATGTCGCCCAGGTGGTCTTCGTCACCGAGGATGTCGGTCAGGATCGCGTAGTCGCCATCGTCTTCCAGCACCAGGCCCATGGCCACACCGGCAACGGCGGACTTCAGCGGGACGCCTGCATCCATCATCGACAGCGAACCACCGCAGACCGACGCCATCGAGGACGAGCCGTTGGATTCGGTGATCTCCGACACGATGCGGATCGTGTAGGGGAAATCGGTGGCGGCGGGCAGGACAGCCTGCAGGGCGCGCCATGCCAGCTTGCCGTGGCCGATTTCACGACGACCCGGACCGCTGACGCGACCGACTTCACCGACCGAGTAGGGGGGGAAGTTGTAGTGCAGCAGGAAGTTCGACTTGAAGTTGCCGTGCAGCGCGTCGATGAACTGTTCGTCATCGCCGGTTCCCAGCGTGGTCACGACCAGGCCCTGGGTTTCGCCACGGGTGAACAGGGACGACCCATGGGTCCGCGGCAGGATGCCGGTTTCCGCAACGATCGGGCGCACCTGGTTGGTGGCACGGCCGTCGATCCGCTTGCCGTTCTTCACGACATCGCCACGCAGAACGCCGGATTCCAGCTTCTTCAGCGCGGAACCGAGGTTGGCATCAGCCAGCTGCTCTTCGGTCAGGGCGGCCTTGATGTCGTCCTTGACGGCGGCAACGGCAGTGGTCCGTTCCTGCTTGTCGGTGATGGCGTAGGCGGCGCGCATCTTGTCTTCGCCAGCGGCTTTCACGGCTGCGAACAGATCCGAGTAATCCGGGGGCGAGAAGGCAAATGGCTCTTTCGCGGTCTCTTCGGCCAGGTCAATGATCAGGTCCAGAACCGGCTGGATCTGCTCATGGGCGAAGGTCACGGCGCCGAGCATTTCTTCTTCGGTCAGCTCGTAGGCTTCCGATTCGACCATCATCACGGCATCTTTGGTGCCGGCCACGATCAGGTCGAGACGCTGCTCGGGGTTGTTGCGCAGGTTGTGCATGTCGTCGACCGACGGGTTCAGCACATATTCGCCGCCCGAGAAACCGACGCGGCAACCGGCGATCGGGCCCATGAAGGGCGCGCCGGAAATGGTCAGCGCAGCGGAGGCGGCGATCATGGCGACGACATCGGGGTCGTTTTCCAGATCGTGGCTGAGCACGGTGCACATGACGAGGACTTCGTTCTTGAAGCCCGAGGCGAACAGCGGGCGGATCGGACGGTCGATCAGGCGCGCAGTCAGGGTTTCCTTCTCGGTGGGGCGGGCCTCACGCTTGAAGAAACCGCCGGGAATCTTGCCCGCGGCGTAGTATTTTTCCTGGTAGTGGACGGTCAGCGGGAAGAAGTCCTGGCCTTCTTTCTGCTTCTTGGCAAACGTTACGTTGGCCATGACGGAAGTCTCGCCCAGAGTGGCGATGACCGAACCGTCGGCCTGGCGGGCAACCTTGCCCGTTTCCAGCGTAAGCGTCTCTTCGCCCCACTGCATCGATTTCGTTGTCACGTTGAACATCGGTAAATCCTATCGGGGAGCACTCCCGGGCCTTCCCGGGTCTCCCGTTTTCCTGGCGGCCCCATTGCCGCCGACCCCATTATCCTTTGCTTCACAGCGCGGGGGTCCTCGCGCTACGTCTCAGATGGCCGGGCCATACAGGAAAAAGGCCTGCGTGGAAAGGGTCTTCACGCTGTGGAGGCGGGCCGGTGGGCGCAAACGGAGGTCGCCAGATGTGGGGCCGGAAGGACCGGCGCGGTGTCCTTGTTCAGGGTCTTCCAAAAGGTACAGGGCGAGGCATCGGCCGGCGCCCGCAAGTCACGAAGTGCAGACCCGCCACATGCAAAAGGGGCCGCCCAATGGCGACCCCTTCGCGAACGTTCGTCCGGCAGCGCTTAGCGGCGCAGGCCGAGGCGTTTGATCAGGTCCGTGTACCGGGCCTCGTCCTTGCCTTTGAGGTAGTCCAGCAGCTTACGACGCTGTGCAACCATCATCAGCAGGCCGCGACGGCCGTGGTTGTCTTTCTTGTGGGTCTTGAAGTGCTCGGTCAGCGTGGCGATACGCGAGCTGAGAATGGCAACTTGGACTTCGGGCGAACCGGTGTCGCCTTCCTTGGTTGCGTATTCCTTCATGAGGCGCTGTTTGTCTTCGACGGTGATCGACATCGGGGTCTCCTGTCTGTTGAGGGTGAGGGCGCAAGCCGGGATGTCGTCCAGCAAGGTCCATGGAGTCATCCCCGGCCACGGCAGGGCCGCACCGGAAGATTGCGCGCTGATAGGGGATTCGCCCGCGCTTGGAAAGGGAAATCTCTTGTTTTGCGGGTCCGGGAGGGTCTGGCCCGGGTCGGGGCGATCTCGGGCACGGGTGCAACGGGCTGCGTCCGCTGCTTCATCCGGTCCGGTGTCAGGCCTGGCGGCCGCGCCGGGCCTCGATGTCGCGGGTCAGGCGGATGTCGGTCTGTTCCAGCGCATCCGCCCCGGCCAGCACCACGACGCAATGGCCATCGGCAAAGATGCGGGTCAGGTTGGCTCCGGGGTCGGCCCGGATTTCGATCACCGGCAGCGGGTCGCCGGCGGGATAGGACAGTTCCAGACGATCGACGCCCCCGGCAAAGCGGGGAATGACCGGGATCTCGCCGCGGCTGTTCCTGTTCGCGGTTTCGCCGACAAGGCGGGTCACGGCCTGACGCTTGGCGCGGTCGCGCGCCTCGATCGCGTGCCGGATGGCGCCGATGCGGGCCAGAAGCGTATCCGGCCCCAAGGGCGCGGAGTTGCCTCCCGCGCCGACCTCGGCACCTGGCCCCGCTCTTGTGCGGTCGGGTCGTATCATGCGGATCTTTCCCCGGAATGGCCCCATGTCACCCGTCCTCCTTCGACAAGAGCTTGTCTCATGCCGGATCAGGACGCGTCCAAGTCTATCGGGTGCAAAGGTGAAGCGTCGGTTAACGCTGCCAAGGCTCGGGCTGGACCGTATAGGCACGGTAAAGCGGGTGGCGCGGGTGGCCGCCCTTGGTCAGGCCAAGGTGCGCAAGGGGGCGCCCGGTGCCGTGCAGCAGGTCCAGCACCTCGGCATCGCGGGCCAGGTGGCCGCCGTGCACGCCCCAGCCGCACAGCAGCAGACCGCCCTCGCCGACCCAACCGGCGCTGTCGCGCAGCACGGCGTCATTGTCCGGGCCGATAGGCTGCGCGGCCGCCTTCAGCCGCGCCGGGGCGGTTTCACGCCAGGCGAACAGGTTGCAGACCCGGAAGCCGCCAAAGCCAAGCGCCCGTGCCCGGCGTTCGCAGCGTTCCACCGTGGGGTCATTGGCCGTTTCCGTCGCGGTCGAGGGGTTGAGCATCACGAACAACATGCGCGGCCCCGGCCCCCAGGTGCGGGTCAGGGCATAGCGATAGGATTCGCAGGGGGAATAAAGCGCGCTGCTATCTGCGTCGCCCTTGCGGAAGTGGCGCGTGACCAGTCCGCTCATGCGCCTTCGGTCAGGTTGAACACCCGGCTGGGGTGCAATTCACCGCCCCGGAAGGTGCCCACGGCGACCGGTTGCCCATTCAGGCTGGCCCAGCAGGTTTCGCCGTACTCAAGCCCGCTGGCGATCACCATGCCGGGGTTGCCGTGACGCAGGCGGGTGGCGCCTTCGGCGGTGGCATGGACCTCTGGCAGATCGGCCAGGCCCAGTTCCAGCGGCAGCAGATAGGCGTCAAGCTCGGGCGTGCGGGCCAGCCTTTCGACCTCGGCGAAGGCAATGCCTTCGGCCACGTCGAACGGCCCGGACCACAGGCGGCGCAGGTGGTCCACATGGGCGTGGCATCCCAGCACGCGCCCCAGGTCCCGCGCGATGGAACGGACATAGCCGCCCTTGCCGCAGACCATTTCCAGTCGGGCGTGATCCGCATCGGGGCGGTCCAGCAGGATCAGGCTTTCGACGAACAGCGGGCGGGCCGCGATTTCCATCGCTTCGCCGTCGCGGGCGCGTTTGTAGGCGCGTTCACCGTCGATCTTCACCGCACTGAACTGCGGCGGGACCTGTTCGATGTCCCCGACGAAGCCTTGCAGGGCTTCCTTGATGTCATGGTCCGACGGGCGGGCGTCACTGGTCGCGATGACCTCGCCTTCGGCATCGTCGGTATTGGTGCCCTGTCCCAGCCGGATTACGAAATCATAGGCTTTCAGCGCGTCCGTCACGAAGGGCACGGTCTTGGTCGCCTCGCCAAGGGCAACGGCCAGCACGCCGGTCGCTTCGGGATCAAGGGTGCCCGCATGGCCGGCCTTGTTGGCATCCAGCGCCCAACGGACCTTGTTCACCACGGCGTTGGAGGTCAGCCCGGCGGGCTTGTCGACCACGAGCCAGCCGGAAATGTCGCGTCCCTTGCGTCTGCGTCCCATGAAGATATCGCCCCTGTTTGCCGAAGGTCCGCGACCTAGCGGGCCGGACCTCAGGCGTCAAGGGGGCTGAAGTGCGGCGTGTGTCAACGCCTTTCCACGTCCTGCCGTACTGACGGTCGTAAACACCGATTGGCACAATCAGGGATTGATATGTGTCCGCGCCAATGTCAGCTTGACGTAGGGGGAGGGCGCCGCACTGACACATCAGCGCAGTGTCCGGATTTCCGTCATTCGGCGGAGCATTTTCGGAGGAGTTTCCATGACCATACCCATTTCGACAGGCAGGACAGGAATCGCGCGGCGTCCCGCAGGATCGCGCGCGGCGGCGGCGGTGCTTTTGCTGACGGCAGCCAGCCTTGCTCTGCCCCAGGGCCCGGCCCAAGCGCAGGACGCAACCGGCGACATGGCCTGCGTCGGCAACGGCTGGTTCGACAAGTCCGATGCCGATTTTGCGGCTGATTGCGCCGCCATGGCCTTTGGCGACAGCCTCGCGGATCGCGAGACCCTGGCCTGGATGTTCTTTGCGCGGGTCAATCGCATGATCGCGGACACGGCGAACGGCGGCATGTCCGGCACCGATCAGGCCCCGCTGTGGATGTCCTGGCCAAGCGATCCGGATACCTTCGACACCCGCATGCCCTTTGATTTCGGCGCCGGCGCGGATCACGCCATGCAGCCGAGCGCGGAAAAGAAGGATATCCTTGCGGGCCGTGTCTCGACAGAGGACCCGGACGGCGCCAATGAACAGGTGACGCGCAACAAGATCAGCTATGACTATCTTGTCGACAACGGGCTGACGACGAAACGCGATCTGGCCAGTTTCTTTACCGACAACGAATACGTCGACATGCCCGTCGGTTCGATCGAACTCAAGGCGTCCTGGTTGCAGGTCACCCCCGGCAGCCCGGTCCCCGAAGGCGCGCTGACCTTCACCTTCGACAGCGGGGAATACTGGTGGCGGGGCCTTCATATCATGGTGAAGATGCAGTCGCTGTCCGACCCTTCGCAGGTGTTCTATTCCGAAGATCCCAGCTGGTTCTGGACCACTTTCGAATTCAACGACAACCCCGGCGTGGCCGAGGTGCGCGATGCACTGATCACCCAGCGGGCCCCGCTGAGCAGCGACGAAATCGCCGCGATCCTGCGCGCGGCGGGTCTTGGGGATGCGGGGCTGCAGGCCTATGCGCCGAACGGCACCCAGATCCGGTTCACCGAGAATGGCGAAGGCACGGTACCGGTGATCCTTGGTCACACGGACATGGAGGATTTCGCCGGCAGTCCCAATACCGCGCAGCCGACCTACTGGACCCGGTTCGAGGCCAGTTGCCACAGTTGCCATGCCACGGCGGCCTACAACCCGACCTCGGCCGAGTTCTTTCCCTTCTCGGTGCCGACGGGGGCGCTGCATCCGGGGTACAACATGGCCGACAAGGCAGGGGTGACCCATTACCTGGGCCAGGGCTACAAATCGCTTGATTTCATGTGGCCGATCGCCTTCCAGACCCACTAGCTGCCTGAAAAGGCAGAAGGCCGGCAGTCCCGGATTGCCGGCCTTGGCCGTCAGTCGCCTTCGCGGTCGACCACGACGCCGACAATCGGCCCCATGGCGCGACCCCAGTCGTTCCGTCCAAGTTCCGGTGCATACAGGCGCGAGATATTGCCATCGAAGAACAGCGCCTGGTTCAACCCGAGGTCGTCGCGAAAGACCTTGCCGAATTCATGGAAGGTGACCGGATTGCGCGAAATCAAGAAGGTCGCCGTCTTGCCGTCATCACTGGTGCCGACCCCGTTGCGGATATAGCGCGAGGTGCTGTCGGGCAGGAAGCGGGGATGCAATTCGCCGTCGATGACCAGCATCGGACCGGATTGCGTGGCATAGCGGCAGGCGGGGGCCTCGTCTTGAAACCGCAGGGTCTCGATCACGCGGGCGGACCCGTCGCCAAGGCAGAAGACCCCGTTGGGCAGCAGCCCGAAATTGCCCGGCCCGGCGTTGGGGATCAGGCGCATGACCTCCTTGCCGTCTTCGACGTAATGGCCGACAGGGGCGCGGTCTTCGTGATACATGCCAGCGTTCATGGCAAAGGCCAGCACCTTGCCTTCCCCGGCCAGCCGTGCGTCGATCGCGGAAAATTCGCCATAGGGCGCGCCGCCGGCATCATAAAGGAACAGGCGCAGGTCCTCTTGCGTCATGTCGACCTGGCAAAGCGCATACCGGTTGCCGGAAAACTCTGCGTTCCGGCAGGTGACCGCGCCGGCTGGAACGCCGGAAAACGCCGGGCTCAGCCCGGCCCCTGCCGCAAGTGCAATCAGCCAGGGACGCAGGCGCATCGGCTTATTCTTCCTTGTGGGATTCCGGCCCTTCGCTGTCAGGCCCCGCGCTGGTGTCTTCGGCCTGATCGTCGCTGACCTGATCCTCGCCGGACTGGCCGGCCGCGATATCGCGGCGCACCGTTTCGTCGGAAAACAGGCGACGGGATTCGTCCAGCAGATCAAAGGTGTCGTCGGGGCGGAACCGCAAATCCGGGGTGAACTTCAGCTTCAGCTTGCGGCCGATCATGCGGCGCAGTTCATACTTGTTGCGGGCCAGAAGCGCGACGGCATCGTCGACATTCCCACCGCCAAGCGGCATCACGAAGGCAGTGGCGATCTTCAGATCGCCGGTGGTCCGCACTTCGCCGATGGTGATCGACAGACGGTTCAGCTCCGGGTCGTGGATATCGTCCCGCGCCAGAATTTCGGAGAGGGCACGACGGATCGTCTCGCCCACGCGCAGCTGGCGTTGCGAAGGTCCGTCCCCATCGGTGAATTTGTTCCTGCTCATGTCCCGCATCTAATCGCTCTGCGCGCCTTTGCCAAGCGGTGCAGGGCTCCCGCGACCCTTTGCCAAGCGCCTTTTCGCAGGATAAGACACGCCTGCGGCTGACATGCAGGAGATCGAGATGGCTGAAACGGGATCGCAACTGCCCGGAATCGTGGTGACCGGCGCCTCGGGGCGGATGGGTCAGATGCTGGCGCGCAGTGTCCTCGACAACCCCGCGACCCGGCTTGTCGGCGCGGTCGAACGCAGCGGAAGCGATTGGATCGGCCGCGATCTGGGTGCGGCCATGGGGGGCAGCGCGCTCGGCATCACCGTGACCGACGATGCGGAGGCCGCCTTCGCTGGGGCTGATGCGGCCATCGACTTCACGGCCCCAGCCGCGACAGTGGACTTTGCCGACCTCGCCGCCCGCCACGGGCTCGTCCATGTCATCGGAACCACAGGCCTGGCGCCCGAAGACATCGCCCGTATCGCGACCGCCGCAAAGCAAACCGCCATCATCCGGGCCGGCAACATGAGCCTCGGGGTCAACTTGCTGACCCAGCTGACCCGCAAGGTCGCCCAGGCCCTGGACGAAGACTTCGATATCGAGATCGTCGAATACCACCACAACCGCAAGGTTGACGCGCCCTCCGGCACCGCCCTGATGCTGGGCGAAGCAGCCGCTGAAGGGCGCGAGGTCTCGCTCGAAGGCGTGGCCGACCGTGGGCGCGACGGGATCACCGGCGCGCGGGAACGCGGTCATATCGGCTTTGCGGCCATCCGTGGCGGCGGCATCATCGGGGAACACGACGTGCTCTTCGCCTCGCAATCCGAACGCATCATCCTGCGCCATGTCGCCGAAGACCGCACGGTTTTCGCCAAGGGCGCGCTGAAAGCCGCGCTCTGGGGACAAGGCAAAGCACCGGGCGAATACGACATGCTCGACGTGCTCGGCCTCAACGACTGATCACGCCACCCGTTTCCCTGTTCGAAATATCCCGGGGGAACGCGCGCTGACCGCTTCAAGCGGCCAGCGCGCGTGGGGGCAGAGCCCCCGGTGCCCTGTACCCACCGGTGCAAGAGCGCCTAAAGCGCTCAGAAGTCGATCGCCAGCCCCTTCTTTTCCCAGTCGCCGTAGCGCGCAGGGTCCGGGCCATCCCGGCCACCATATTCCTTCGGGGTGGCAATGGCCTCGGCTTCGGCCTTTTCACGGCGCGCCTGCGCCTCTGCCAGGGCGCGTTGCGCGGCGGCGGGCAGATCGTTGTGGTTTTCATCCATCGGCATCATGCTTCCTTTCGGCTCGCCCCATGTTATACGCCCGCCCTGACCCCCGGCAAGGAGTCCGCCGTCATGCAGAACCCACGCAAGCCCAGATCCCGCCGGCCCGCGCCGCAAACGCAGGGCCCGAAACCGGCTGCACCGGCCGATCCGCAGGACAGGGCACCACGGATTCCGACCGCGCGAGACGCCGCGCTGCGGATGCTGAACGAGGTGCTGGGCGAAGACCCCCGCCTGCTGTCGGACCTGCGCGACGCGCCCTGGCTGCGGCCCATGCCCCCGGCGGACCGCGCGCGCGCCCTGCGCCTGGCGACGGAAACCCTGCGCGGGCTGGAGCGTTGTGACCGGCTGTTGTTCAACCACCTGAAAAAGACCCCGCCGCCCGAGATCCTCAACATCCTGCGCCTCGGCTGCTACGAACTGGCCACGGGTGCAGCGGCTCATGGGGTGGTCAACGACCTTGTCCAGGCCGCAGGACGGGTGCCGAAACAAGCCCACATGAAGGGCCTCGTGAACGCCGTATTGCGCAAGACGGCCGAGGAAGCGCCGGTGCAATGGACCCGCCTGCGCGCCCCGCGCCTGCCCGACTGGCTGCGAGAACCTCTTTGCGAAGCCTATGGAAAACCACGTGTTTCCGCCTTCGAACTGGCGCAGTCGCAGGGCGCGCCCCTGGACCTGACCCCGCGCGATCCCTCGGCGGCGGCCGACTGGTCGGAAAAGCTGGGCGGCGTTCTCCTGCCCATCGGCTCGATCCGGCTGGAAGCCGGGCAGCAGGTCTCGGCCCTGCCGGGCTACGACGACGGGGGCTGGTGGATTCAGGACGCCGCCGCCGCGCTACCGGCGCGTATCCTTGCGCCGCAAGCGGGGGAAAACATCCTTGATCTTTGCGCGGCACCGGGCGGCAAGACGCTGCAACTGGCCGCGGCGGGTGCCCGCGTCACCGCGCTGGACCTGTCGGAAAACCGCCTGAAACGTCTGCAGGAAAACCTGCAACGCACCGGTCTGACGGCCAGCGTCCTGGGCGGCGATGCGTTGGAATTCCAGCCCGAGGACGGCACCCTGTACGACGCCATCCTGCTGGACGCGCCCTGCTCTGCCACCGGCACGATCCGCCGCCACCCCGACTTGCCGCTGGTGCGCGAAGGGGATGAGATCGGCGGGCTGATCGAACTGCAGGCCGCCATGCTGGACCACGCGCTGACCCTGCTGAAACCAGGTGGGCGGCTGATCTTCTGCACCTGTTCGCTGATTCCCGACGAAGGCGAATGCCAGGTCGAAGAGGCCCTTGCCCGCCATCCCGGCCTGAGCGTGGACCGGGATGCCCTGACCTTGCCAGGGGTTGAACCCGATTGGATCACCGAAGAAGGCGGGCTGCGCCTGACCCCGGACATGTGGCCCGACCTTGGCGGCATGGACGGCTTCTACATGGCCTGCCTGCGCAAGGGCGCCTGACAAGAAGGCTTTGGAAGGGTGTCGCGCAGGCTTTGGCGATGCAACCGGCGCGCCGGGCCGAATGCTGCATGACAGGGACGCGACCAGCGGCTAGGGTGAGGAAACAGGGCGACGCACCGGGGTAACCCGGCGCCAACAGGCCCCCGGAACCCAGAGGCAGGTCGATGACGCACCCCGGATCCCGGCGTTCAGCCGGGGTGGGCACAGTGAACAGGATCCACGCCAGGCTCGCCGCGCGGGCCCGGATCGAGACCGCTTTCATCTTCTACCCCGATCCGCGCGGCTTTGGCCCGGTGGAGCGGGGCAAGGCCCTGATGGCGGGGGATTTCCTGTTCGCGGGCACAGAAATTTCGGCTCCGGAAACCGATCCCGACGCGGCCCCCTGGCGGGTCGAGGTGCCGGATGCGGGCTTTTCCGATGCGGTGCAGGGGTTCGACTGGCTCGAAGACCTCGCGGCCCTCGGGGACAAGCCCGCGCGCCTGCGGGCGCAAGGCTGGATGCGGGACTGGATCGACCTTTATGGCCGGGGCGGCGGGCCCGGCTGGACGCCCCTGCTGACCGGGCGCCGCCTGTTGCGCTGCATCAATCACAGCCAGTTCCTGATGCGCAAGGCCAGTGCCGAGGACAGCGCCGCGATCTCGACCAGTCTGGGCCGTCAGGTGCTGTTCCTTGGTCGCCGCTGGCACAAGGTCCCGCCCGGTCTGCCACGGGTCGAGGCCCTGACCGGCCTGCTTTGCGCGGCCCTTTCCCTGCACGGTGCCGAAGGGTTCGTCGCCCCGGCCCAGACCGGTCTGGAAAGCGCCATCGCCGATCTGGTCACCGCCGATGGCACGCTGGCCAGTCGCAACCCCGAGGACCTGCTGAAGGTCTTCACCCTGCTGATCTGGGCGCTGACCGCGCTGGAGGAAGCCGACAGCCCGGCCTTGCCCGGTCATCTGGCCGCCATCCGCGCCATTGCCCCGGTGCTGCGCACCCTGCGCCATTCGGATGGCACGCTGGCGCGGTTTCAGGGCGGCGAGCGTGGGGTCAACGGCCGGCTGGACCGGATGCTGGCGGCCTCGGGCGTGTCGCTGCCCAGCCCGCAGGGCCGGGCGATGGGCTTTGCCCGGCTGGGCGCGGGGCGTGTCAGCGTGATTCTTGATGCCGCGCCGCCCGCGCGGGGGCGCGAGGGGGCGCATGCCCATGCCTCGACCCTTGCGATGGAGATCACTTCGGGGCGGCGGCCCCTGGTGGTCAGTTGCGGATCCGGCGAAGGCATGAGCGCGGATTGGCAGCGCGCGGGCCGCTCCACCCCCAGCCATTCGACGCTGATCCTAGACGGTAAATCCTCGTCCCAGTTTGCGACCCGTAGCGACGGCTTTGCCCATATGCCCCGTCACGTGCAGGCCGAGATCACCACCAGCCCCGAGGGCACCCGGCTGGAGGCCAGCCATGACGGCTATGTCAGGGACTACGGGCTGACCCATGCGCGGCTGCTGGATCTGTCCTTCGATGGTCGCGCCATGGGCGGCGAGGACATGTTGCTGGCGCTGGCCGACCGGGACAAGAAACGCTTTGACCGTGCCGGGGGGCAGGCGGCGGATCTGGGCATTCCCTACAAGATCCGCTTTCACCTGCACCCCGAGGTCGAGGCCGCACCCGATGCCGACGACGGCGCGCTGCGGCTGACATTGCCAAGCGGGGAAACCTGGCTGTTCCGATATGACGGGCAGGCGGGGCAGGAGGTCGAAGCCTCGGTTTTCCTTGAAAAGGGGCGTATCCGGCCGAGAAGCTGCAAACAGTTGGTTCTATCTGGCCGCGCGATGGGATATGCGACCCGCATCCGTTGGTCCTTTGCCAAGGCTCCGAACATGCCGGTTGCCACCCGCGACCTTGCCGGGATCGAGGCCGATGACCTGAAGATGCCCGAATTGTTCTGACCCGTTGCTGCTGGATGGCCCAAGACATGACCGAGACCCTCGCGCTTTACCCCCTGCGTCGCGCCCTGATTTCCGTATCCGACAAGACCGGCCTGATCGACCTGGCCAGGTCGCTTGCCAGTCGCGGGGTCGAGCTGCTGTCGACCGGCGGCAGCGCCGGGATGCTGCGCGAGGCCGGGCTGGAGGTCACCGACGTGGCCGATGTCACCGGCTTCCCGGAAATGATGGACGGGCGCGTCAAGACCCTGCATCCCAAGGTGCACGGCGGTCTGTTGGCGCTGCGCGACGACGCCGGCCATGTCGCGGCGATGAACGAACATGACATCACCCCGATCGACCTGCTGATCGTGAACCTGTATCCGTTCGAGGAAACCGTCGCCAAGGGCGCGGATTACGACACCTGCATCGAGAATATCGACATCGGCGGCCCGGCCATGATCCGGGCGGCGGCGAAGAACCACAGGTTCGTCTCGGTTGTCACCGATACCGAAGACTACGCCGCGCTGCTGGAAGAACTGGACGAACATGACGGCCAGACGACTTACGCCTTCCGACAGAAGCTGGCGCTGAACGCCTATGCCCGCACCGGCGCCTATGACGCGGCCGTTTCCGCCTGGATGACCGGCGCGCTTGGCCAGGAGGCGCCGCGCCGCCGGGTCTTTGGCGGCACCCTGGCGCAGACCCTGCGCTATGGCGAGAACCCGCACCAGAAGGCGGGCTTCTACCGCGACGGCTCGTCCCGGCCCGGCGTGGCTTCGGCCACTCAGGTGCAGGGCAAGGAGCTGAGCTACAACAACATCAACGACACCGATGCCGCATTCGAGCTGGTGTCGGAATTCCTGCCCGGCAACGGCCCGGCCTGCGCGATCATCAAGCACGCCAACCCCTGCGGCGTGGCGCGCGGCGAGACCCTGCGCGAAGCCTACATGCGCGCCTTCGACTGCGACCGGACTTCGGCCTTCGGCGGGATCATCGCGCTGAACGAGGCGCTGAATGCCGAAACCGCCGAGGAGATCGCGCAGATCTTCACCGAGGTCATCATCGCGCCGGGTGCCGATGAAAAGGCGCGCGAGATCCTCGCGAAGAAGAAGAACCTGCGCCTGCTGCTGACCGATGGCCTGGCGGATCCGCTGACCGCCGGCCTGATGGTCAAGCAGGTCTCGGGCGGCTTCCTGGTGCAGGACAAGGATTCGGGTCACATCGACATGGACGACCTGCGGGTGGTGACGAAACGCGCGCCCTCGGACAAGGAAATGGCCGATCTGCTGTTCGCCTGGAAGGTCGCCAAGCACGTGAAGTCCAACGCCATCGTCTACGTCAAGGATGGCGCGACCGTCGGCGTCGGGGCCGGCCAGATGAGCCGCGTCGACAGCTGCCGGATCGCCGCCCGCAAGAGCCATGACATGGCCGAGGCGCTTGGCCTTGCCGAGCCGCTGACCAAGGGATCGGTCGTGGCCTCGGATGCTTTCTTCCCCTTCGCGGACGGCCTGCTGACGGCGGCGGAAGCTGGGGCGACGGCTGTCATTCAGCCCGGTGGCTCGATGCGGGATCAGGATGTGATCGACGCGGCAGATGACGCGGGGCTGGCCATGGTGATGACCCGCATGCGCCATTTCCGGCACTGAGCGGATGATGCGTATCGTTTTCTGGGCCGGGTTCTGGGTGTTCCTTGCGGATCAGCTGAGCAAGTACCTCGTGGTGCATTTCCTAGACCTGCAGGCGTTGAAGGAAATCGACGTCATTCCGGGTTTCGTGGCCTTCCACATGGCCTGGAACGACGGCATCAACTTTGGCCTGTTGTCGCAAGGCAACACCAACGGACGCTGGATCCTGATCGGCATCGCCCTGGTGATCTGCGCCGGGGTCCTGTTCTGGGTGCACCGCGAAAGACCGCGGCGGATCGGGCTGATCGCGGCAGGTTTCCTGGTGGGCGGCGCGCTTGGCAATGTGGTGGACCGGCTGCTTTACGGGGCCGTGGCGGATTTCATGAACGTTTCCTGCTGCGGGATCGTGAACCCCTATGCCTTCAATATCGCGGATGTCGCGATCTTTGTGGGCGCAGTGATGCTGGTCTTCCTGCCGGCCGAGAAAGGGACGTGACCTTGGCCTGCCAATCGGTTAGGTCTCGGCGAGAGATACGAAAGGGAAGGCCATGAAGATGGCACGAGGGCTGCGCCTTTTTGCGAATGGTCTGAAAACGGGCCTGGTCGGCTGCGTCGTTATCGGCGCGCTGGCGGCTTGCAGCAGCGAAGACACGCTGCGCAGCTTCCGGGACACCAGTCCGGGGCCGGAAGAATTCAACGTCGTTCCGACCAAGCCGCTGCAGACGCCGGAAAACCTGGCATCCCTGCCGGTGCCGACACCGGGTGGCAGCAACCGGGTCGATCCGACGCCCAAGGCCGATGCCGTCGCCGCCCTTGGTGGCAATGCCGCGGCGCTGAACAGCACCGCCGTGCCGTCGTCCGATGGCGCGCTGCTGTCCTATGCCGGGCGCGCCGGGGTCGATCCGTCGATCCGTGCCTCCCTCGCGGCCGAGGATGCGGAATTCCGCCGCAAGGAAGCGCGCTGGACCTCTCTCAACCCGTTCAACATCGACCGCTATTACCGCGCCTACGAAGATCAGACCCTTCAGCCGCGCGACGTGGCCGAGGCCTATCGCCGCGCCGGTTACGACACCCCGAGCTATCCACCCCAATAAGGCTCCGCGCGCCGGACATCGCCCCGAATATCGCGCCGGCCCCCGAATATCGCACCAGCCATTGTCCGTTCAGTGGGCTCTTCACCCGCCCCGTCTCTGCACGGCGGCGGGTGTGTGCATCTTCGGGCATGGTTAACCCAATCTTAGCCGTCCTGGGGCAACCCTGCGGGGATGCGCGGGGGATGCGCGGCGGCTCCGGCATCGTCACATAGGGGTGAAAACCGCGTCAGGCGGTTGCGGTGGACGGGCTGGCGCCTATGGTCTCTGGCAGACACAAGAACAGCCGAGAGGACAAGAGATGCTGAGACGGCTCGCCGCCGGGGCGCTGACCCTGGCCATAATGAGCACAGCCCTTGCCGCGCCCGCCCTGTCGCAGGAAACGACATCGGATCTGGTGACGGATTTCACCCTGGATAACGGGTTGCAGGTGGTGGTGATCGAAGATCACCGGGCGCCGGTCGTGGTGCAGATGGTCTGGTATCGCGCCGGATCGGCGGACGAACAGCCCGGTGTCTCCGGCATTGCGCATTTTCTTGAGCACCTGATGTTCAAGGCAACGGATACGCTGGAGACGGGCGAGTTTTCCGCCGTGGTGGCCGAGAACGGCGGCACGGACAATGCCTTTACCAGCTTCGACACCACCGCCTATCACCAGCGTGTCGCGGCCGACCGCCTGCCGATCATGATGCAGATGGAAGCCGACCGAATGGTGAACCTGAACCTGACCGAGGATGTGATCGCCACCGAACGCGATGTCATCCTGGAAGAACGCAACATGCGCATCGACAGCGACCCCGGCGCTCTGTTTCAGGAACAGATGCGGGCGGCGCAATACCTGAACCACCACTATGGCATCCCGGTCATCGGCTGGCGGCACGAGATGGAGGAACTGGATCTGGATGATGCAGAGGCTTTCTACAAGACCTATTACGCGCCCAACAACGCGACCCTGATCGTCGCCGGCGACGTGACCCCCGAAGGCGTGCGTGCGCTGGCCGAGGAATACTACGGCCCGATCCCCGCCAACCCCGACCTGCCGGACCGCATTCGCCCGCAAGAGCCACCGCAACTGGCCGAACGGCTGCTGCGCTTCAGCGATCCGCGGATTGCGCAACCTTACGTGACCCGGACCTATCTGGCACCGGAACGGGATTCGGGCGCGCAGGAAGAGGCCGCCGCCCTGGTGATGCTGTCCCAGCTGCTGGGTGGCGGACAGACCGGTTACCTGACGGAAAAGCTGGTTCTGGAACAGAAGATCGCGGTCTATACATCGGCCTATTACAGCGCCACATCGCTGGATGACACGGTCTTTGGCACCTATGTGGTGCCGGCCCCCGGTACCAGCCTTGAAGAGGCCGAAGCGGCCATGGACGCCGCCCTTGCCAGCTTTGTCGAGGAGGGCGTCGATGAAGAGGACCTCGACCGGATCAAGCTGCAGATCCGGGCGCAGGACATCTATGATCGCGACGACGTGGCTGGCCTGGCGCGGATGTATGGCACTGCCCTGACACGTGGCCTGACGATCGAGGATATCCAGGCATGGCCCGGTATCCTGCAGGAGGTCACGCCGGATCAGATCATCGCCGCCGCGCAGGAGGTCCTGAACCGCGACCGAGCGGTCACCGGATACGTGATGAGCGAGGAGACCCAACAATGATGCGCTTCGTCCTTCCCCTTGTCGCCAGCCTGCTGACCGCTCCGCTGCTGGCCGGGGCCGCTATCGCGGAAACCGACATCCAGCCCGTCACCAGCCCCGGCGGCATCGACGCCTGGCTGGTCGAGGAGCATTCCATCCCCTTCGTCGCGCTGGAATTGCGCTTTGCCGGGGGGGCGTCGATGGACCTCGCCGACAAGCGCGGCGCGACCTATCTGATGACCGCCCTGCTTGAAGAAGGCTCGGGCGAGATGGATTCGCAGGAATTTGCCAAGGCGACCGACGCGCTGGCGGCGAGTTTCAGTTTCGACGTTTCGTCCGATGCGCTGTCGATCTCGGCCCGCTTCCTGAGCGAGAACCGGGACGAGGCCGTGGATCTGCTGCATCAGAGCCTGGTCGACACGACCTTCCCCGAGGATGCCATCGCGCGGGTGCAGGGGCAGATCACCTCGTCCCTGCGGTCGGACGAACAGGATCCCCAGACCATCGGGTCGCGGGCCTTTGCGGCGATGGCCTTTGGCGATCACCCCTATGGCAGCCCGGTCGAAGGCACGATCGACAGCGTCGAGGCGCTGAACCGGGACGACATGTTTACCGCGCGCGACAACGTGCTGGTGCGTGACCGGGTGAGCGTGGCCGCGGTCGGGGATATTACGCCGGAGGAACTGGGCGCGCTGCTGGATCACCTGCTGGGCGATCTGCCGGAGGGCGGGGCGCCGCTGCCGCAGATGGCCGAGCTGAGCCTGACCCCCGGTGTGACGATCATCCCCTTCGACACGCCCCAGGCGCAGGTGATCTGGGGGCAGGAGGGGCTGGGCCTTGAAGATCCCGACTTCTTCCCCGCGTTCATCCTGAACACGATCCTTGGCGGTGGCGGGTTTGAAAGCCGCCTGATGCATGAGGTGCGCGAAAAGCGCGGGCTGACCTATGGCGTCTATTCCTGGATCGCGGATCGCGATTACGCGGATCTGTGGCAGGGGGCTGTCGCCTCGGGCAATGAACGGGTGGCCGAGGCCATTTTGGTGATTCGCGATGAATGGAGCCGCATTGCCGAGGATGGCGTCACCGAGGAAGAGCTTGAGGCCGCCAAGAAGTACATGACCGGGGAATATCCGCTGCGCTTCGACGGCAACGGGCCAATTGCCTCGATCCTGGTCAGCATGCAGCATGACGGGATGTCGATCGATTATCCAGACAGCCGCAATGACCGGGTGAACGCGGTGACGCTGGAAGATATCAACCGCGTCGCGAAGACATGGCTCGATCCGGACAAGTTGCGCTTTGTAGTGGTTGGCCAGCCCGAAGACCTTGACGAGGTGAATTGAAGGAAGGGGGCCTCGGCCCCCTTCTGTCACCCCGAGGGGCGCCATTCATCCCCCGAGGATATTTCCGACAGGGAAACATGTCGGGGTGCGCCTCAGGCCGGGAAGCCGGAAGCGGGGCGGATACTGCCGCAATCGATGCCGCGGCGGTTCAGCAGCGGGACATTCATGCGATTGCGGGCGGCCTGGCTGTTCGGGTCGAGGACGCCCAGATCGGCAAGGATCGCCGCAATGGCGCATTCCGAGGCCCGCGTGCTGCCGTCGAGGATCTTGAGCGCAACGCCGAGGCCGAGATCGGGAATGATCGCGACAAAGACGGCTTCGGCGCCGGTCTTGACCGTGACACGTCCCTTCATGGCGCGCATGAGTTCGGTGCAGGCGCGGGTTTCGCCGGCGACCATCTCGGGGTAGCTGGCCATGGCGGCGGTCAACCGGGCGGCGGATTTTTCCCGAATCGAACCGCCCTTGTGGGCATTGGCGAAGAAGGCCATGGCGCGGGCGAGGCCGGTGACGGAGGTCGCGTAATTAGGCGCCGAGCAGCCGTCGATGGCGTAGCCGGGGCTGTCGAGCCCGGTGGTGGATTCGAAGGCCTCGCGCACGGCCTTCTGGACCGGGTGATCCGCCTCGCCGTATTCGCTGCCGCCGCCGATGTGGCGGTTGAACGTCAGGAAGCCGGCGTGCTTGCCCGAGCAATTGTTGTGGATCTGGCAAGGGCTGCTGTCGGTCTTGATCAGGGCGTCGCGGGCGGGAATATCGGCCGGTTCCTGGGGGCCGCAGCGCAGGTCGGTTTCGGACAGGCCAAGCTGCGCCAGCCAGTCGGTCACCGCTTCGCTATGGATGGCCGCCCCGTTATGGGAGGCGCAGGAAAGCGCCAACTGCCTGTCGGTCAGGCCCGCTGCATCGGCGGCGCCGCTTTCCAGCAGCGGCAGCGCCTGCAACATCTTGCAGGAAGAGCGCGGCAGGATGATGGTGTCCGGGTCGCCCCAGGCCCGGATCACCTGTCCGTTGGCGTCGACGATTGCGGCATGGCCAAAATGGATTGATTCGCAGATCGGACCGCGCCAGACTTCGACCAGTTTGTCGGCTCCCGACAGGGTGGCGTCCCTTGTTGCAGCGATCTCCATGTCATGCCTTTCGGTGATGTGCGGTTTTCTGCCAATTGGCCTTTCGCATGTGGCAGATTTCCGTCTAATATTGCAATGTCGCGTACGTAGGAAAAGCCCTAGAGACGAAGCGAATTCGCGGGGCATGAATGAGGCAAGGACAGCTTGGAGGCTGGACAAATGACATCTCGGATTTTGGGGGTCGCCCTCGCCGTTCTCGCGGTTGCAGGCAGCCAGGCCATGGCGCAGACCGTGAGCGAAAACCAGGTTGCGGTCATGACCGACTGGAGTGTTTTCGAGGAACCCGATCCCAAGGAATGCTGGGCTGTTTCCCAGCCCAAGGAAACAGTGAACACCCGCAACGGCCAGGTCGTTTCGGTCCGCCGGAGCGAGATCCGCTTGATGGCTTTCTTCCGACCAGGCGCGGAATTGGCCGGTCAGGTGGCCTTTACCGGCGGGTATCCCTTTGCGGATGGCTCCACGGTCAGCATGGCTGTGGATAACAAGACGTTCGAGCTTTACACGCAGGGTGAATGGGCTTGGCCGGCCAATGCCGGTGATGATGCGAGCATCCTTGCGGCGCTGAAAGCCGGCACCGATGCGGTGCTGACAGCGCGATCCGGGCGTGGCACGGTGACCAAGGATACCTTCTCGCTCATGGGGTTCACGGCAGCGGTCGAAGACAGCGCCTCGCGCTGCAAATAGGCCAGCGCGCCTTGCGGGTCGGAAAAGACGGGGCGTGCCGCAGGGCGCGCCCGCCTTTTCATGTGGAAAAGAATCCGGTATAGGCCATCCTTTCCCTCAACGGTCTTCCAGCAGGAGCCAGCAGATGAGCCAGGCCGACGGCATGGGCGCCAGCGCCCCGATCACGCAGGATGTCATGACGATCCCCCGGAAAGCTGCCGAGGGGCCGTTGAACCTTGTCGGTCTGACGCGGCCGGCATTGCTTGAGGCGCTGGTCGCGATCGGTACGCCGGAAAAGCAGGCCAGGATGCGGGTCAACCAGTTGTGGCAATGGATTTACCACTGGGGCGTGCGCGATTTTGCGCAAATGACCAACCTCGCCAAGGATTTCCGAGCCAAACTGGCCGAGAACTTCGTGATTGCCCTGCCCGAGATCGTGTCAAAGCAGGTCTCCGACGATAGTACGCGAAAATACCTTGTCCGCATCGCTGGTGGTCACGAGGTCGAGGTCGTCTATATCCCGGAGGCTGATCGCGGCACGCTTTGCATCTCGTCCCAGGTGGGCTGCACGCTGACCTGCTCCTTCTGTCACACCGGCACCCAGAAGCTGGTGCGCAACCTGACGGCAGGGGAAATCGTCGGCCAGGTGATGCTGGCACGCGATGACCTTGGCGAATGGCCGGTGCCCGGTGCGCCCAAGGATGAAACCCGCTTGCTGTCCAATGTCGTGCTGATGGGCATGGGCGAACCGCTCTACAATTTCGACAATGTCCGCGACGCGATGAAGATCGCCATGGACCCCGAGGGCATCTCGCTTTCGCGGCGCCGGATCACGCTGTCGACCTCGGGTGTCGTGCCCGAAATCGCCAAATGCGCCGAAGAAATCGGCTGCCTGCTGGCCGTCTCCTTCCACGCCACCACGGACGAGACCCGCGACAAGCTGGTTCCGATCAACAAGCGCTGGAACATCGAGACCTTGCTGAGCACGCTCAAGGAATATCCGCGCCTGTCCAACAGCGAACGGATCACCTTCGAATATGTCATGCTGAAGGATGTGAACGACAGCGATGCCGATGCCCGCCGGCTGGTCAAGCTGATCTCGGGCATCCCGGCCAAGATCAACCTGATCCCCTTCAACGAATGGCCCGGAGCGCCCTATCAGCGTTCGGACTGGACCCGGATCAAGGCTTTTGCGGATATCATCTACAAGGCAGGCTACGCCTCGCCCATCCGCACCCCGCGCGGCGAAGACATCATGGCCGCCTGCGGTCAGCTGAAGTCGGCCACTGAAAGGGCGCGTAAATCCCGTGCCCAGATCGCTGCCGAAACCGGCCTCTGACGCACCAGAGGTTTCCCTGTTTCAAATATCCCGGGGGGAGCGCCGCAGGCGCGGGGGGCAGCGCCCCCCTTTTCTGCGGCGCTTGTCGCGACCGCTCCCGCGCGGGACTCAGATCCGCAGGAACGGCTGGGCAAGCCGGGGCAGCAGCGAGGTAAAGCGCAGGCGTGCATCGGTCGCGGCAAGGCAGATACAGGCCGGACCAGGATCCGCAATCGGCGTATGTTCCAGAGATTCGTCGGCGATTTCCACGTCTCCGGGCCCGAAGTGTCCGGTTTCATCGTGGAAGGCGCCCTGAAGGACCATGGTCAGCTCGGTTCCGTTGTGGCCATGATCGGGCACGGCCATGCCGCCGGGAATATAAAGCAACCGGGCAGAACTCTTGCCGTTTTCGAACAGGATCGTCTGGCGCACACCCCCACCGGCGGCGCGCCAGCGCGGCGGTCTCTGCCCGAGCGCACGGGCCACGGGGCCGGGATAAATTCCCATGCGGCGATTGACCTGGGCCACTTCGTTGGGCGCCTCGGAGAGATTGTCGTCAAGCCGCGCCATCAGGGTGTCGAGCGCCCCTGCGGACAGGTCCTCGGTCTGGCCGGTCTCCAGCAAGGTGCCGCCAACGAATTGATGGGTTTCAAGCGCGGCGCGGCAGTGGTCGCACAGCGACACATGCGCGGCGACGACCATCTCGAACGCTTGCGGCAGCCGACCGGCGGCATAGGCGGCCAGCATGGAATCGTGGATATGATGGGTCACGGTCATGACCGCAGGTCCTTCAATTCGTGGCGCAACCGTTCCAGTCCAAGGCGGATGCGCGATTTGATCGTACCCATGGGCAGGCCGGTTGCGGCCTGAATCTCGCTATGGGTCAGGTCGCCCAGGTAGGCCCGCGCGATCATCTCGCGTTGCTCGGGACCCAGCCGCGCCAGGGCGTCACGCAGGCGCGCGCCTTCCTGTTGCAGACCCAGGATCTGGCCAGCATCGGCTTCGGGCGGGGTTTCGGTCTCGATTTCCTCGGGCAGAGGTCGCGCCGCCTTGCGGGCCAGGTCGACCTGCCGGTTGCGGGCGATGCGATAGATCCAGGCGGAAACCGGGGCGCGGGCAGGATCGAATTGCGCCGACTTGTTCCAGACCGCCAGCATCACGTCCTGAACCACGTCTTCGGCCGCAGCCCCGGACATGCCGGAGCGCATCAGCATCCCCTTGATCCGTGGCCCGAAAAAGCCGAACAGCCGGGCAAAGGCGGCACGGTCGCGGTCATCGCGCACGGCCAACATCCATTCGGTCTGTTCTGAACGCTCTATCTTGCGACCTCCGGCCTGGGGATTGCGGGCACAGGGCTGCGCGCCGGTCCGAAATTTCGGAGGCGCGACCCTTTCCAGCACTGTTGCAGGCATCTGACCGAGGTTCAACATGGTGAGGTTACGCGGGTCTGGCCGCCCCGGATCACATTTCGTCGGGATTTTTCTACCCAACGGGCCCGGCGACTGGCGGTGCGATTATTTCAACTTCGTGTGAACCGATCCGCGATACTTCCCGTATACACTCCGAAACCTGCGACAGGAGCCGCCCATGTCCTTCGATGCCCTTGCCTTCCGGCCCCAGCGTATCGCCATCATCGGCGGTGGCATTTCCGGCATGGCCTCGGCCTATATGCTGGCGCCGCATCACAAGGTGACACTGTTCGAAGCGGGGCCGACCCTTGGCGGTCACGCCCGCACGGTCACGGCGGGGCTGCATGGCGATCAGCCCGTGGATACCGGCTTTATCGTCTTCAATTATGCCAACTACCCGCATCTGACGTCGATGTTCCGCGACCTGCATGTGCCGGTGACCCGCAGCGACATGAGCTTTGGCGCCTCGATCGACGGGGGGCGGATCGAATACGGGCTGCGCAACCTCAGCGCTTTGATCGGGCAGAAACGCAACCTTCTACGCCCCGGTTTCGCCCGGATGGTGCGCGATATCCTGCGGTTCAACGCCCATGCGGAAACCGTGGCTAAGGATGACGAGACGACCGTGGCCGACCTGATGGAGACCCTGCAGCTTGGCCCCTGGTTCCGTGATTATTACCTGCGTCCGATCTGCGGGGCGATCTGGTCCACGCCCCCCGAAGGGATCGATGGGTTTCCGGCGCGTGCGCTGGTGCGCTTCTTCCGCAATCACGCGCTGCTTTCCGCCAGTGGTCAGCACCAGTGGTGGACGGTGCAGGGGGGCTCGGTCGAATATGTCCGGCGGTTGGAAACGCGGCTGCGCAGTCTTGGCTTGACGATCCGTACCCGCGCGCCCGTTGTCGGGTTGCACCGGGACGGACCGCTGCCGCGCCTCAGTCTGCCGGGCGCAGAGGACGAAACCTTCGATCAGGTGATCCTGGCCTGCCATTCGGATCAGGCGCTTCGGCTGCTGGCCCGCCCCCGGCCCGACGAAAAGGCCGCGTTGGCTGCCGTCGGTTATCAGGACAACCATGTGGTGCTGCACCGCGATGAACGCCAGATGCCGCGCCGCCGGGCCTGCTGGTCGTCCTGGGTTTACCGCGCTGACGAACAGGGCGGGGGGATCGGCGTGACCTACTGGATGAACAAGCTGCAAAATATCGATCCGTCCGACCCTCTGTTCGTCTCGCTGAATCCGCAGGAAGGCGGCATCGACGATGGCGCGATTTACGATCAGACGGTCTTTCGCCACCCTGTTTTCGACCGCGCCGCGCTGAAGGCGCAGGGGCAGATCGCCGCGATGCAGGGCCGCGATGCCACCTGGTACGCCGGGGCCTGGCTGCGTCACGGATTCCACGAAGACGGCTTCGCAAGCGCCGTGCGGGTTGCCCGCCAGCTTGATCCGCAACTGGTCGGGGCAGGCTGATGACGCGCATCCCGCAGATGGTCCGGGGCCAGACCACCCATTCCCGGCACGGTGCGGTGCAGCACAGCTTTCGCTATGGCGTGGATTATGTGCTGATCGACCCCGAAAACGACCGGACCCCCTGGCTGTTTTCGCGGCACGGGCGCAACCTCGCATCGGTCCGGGATCGCGACCATGGCGGCCCGCGCGGGCAGGGCCGGGGCGTGACCTGGTGCCGCGAGGTTCTCGCGGAGCGCGGGCTGACGGGCGAAGGGTTCGATCAGATCCTGCTGCTGACCCAGCCGGCCTTCTTCGGGGCGCTTTTCAATCCGGTGTCCTTCTGGCTGGTCTTTCGCGGCGAGGCCCTGATTGCCGCCATTGCCGAGGTCAACAATACCTTCGGGGATCGGCATAGCTATCTTTGCGCACATCCCGGTTTCATGCCTATCGACGCGCAGGATGATCTGCGTGCGCGCAAGGTTTTTCATGTTTCGCCCTTCCGCCAGATCTCGGGCGACTATCGGTTCCGGTTCAGCATCGGACTTGACCGGATCGCCATTCTGATCGCTCATGAGGACGGGTCCGAAGGCTTGCACGCCACCCTGACGGGTCGCCGCGAGCGCTTGACCAGCCGCGCCCTGCTGGCCAGCGCCCTGCTGCGCCGCCCGTTCGGGGCGCTGCGGACCATCGTCCTGATCTACCGGCAGGCGCTTGCCCTGCGTCTGAAGGGCGCGATTTATCGCCGCCGCCCGGCCCCGCCTGCAAAGGAGCTTTCCTGATGTCCTATCTTTCCGACCGCGTGAAACGCGATTTCCTGACCAGCTGCGAGGCCATCCAGACCGGCCGCCTGCGCCTTGTAACGCCCGAAGGCGTGACCCATCACTTCGGCGAGACAGGCGAAGAGGTCACGCTGATGATCCACGACTGGCAGGCAGTGACGGCCGCCCTGGCCCGTGGCGATGTCGGCTTCGGAGAGGCCTTCGTGCAGGGTCTCTGGGATACGAATTCGGTCGAGGGCCTGACCTGCCTGGCCCTGCAGAACCTGCGCCAGTTCGAGAAATTCGCCTATGCCAGCCCGCTGCAAAGCCTCAAGTTCCGGCTGGTCGACCGGGCGTTGCGGGCCAACTCCCGGCGTGGCGCGGGGCGCAACATCCGGGCGCATTACGACACTGGCAACGAATTCTTCCAGCTTTGGCTGGACCCGTCGATGACATATTCCTCGGCCCTGTTCGCGCCGGACGACGACGACCTGGGGCGCGCGCAGATGCGCAAGTACGACCGTATCCTCGACCGGGTCGGCGGCGGAGAGCGCCTGTTGGAAATCGGCTGCGGCTGGGGTGGGTTTGCCGAACGGGCGGCCGGGCAGGGGCGCGACGTGACCGCGCTGACGATTTCGCCGGCGCAGCGGGCCTATGCCGATGCGCGTCTGGACGGGCGTGCCGACATCCGTCTGCAGGACTACCGCGACAGCGAGGGGCGCTTTGACGGCATCGTCTCGATCGAGATGATCGAAGCCGTGGGCGAACGCTACTGGCCGACCTATTTCGAAACCCTGCGTGATCGCCTGACCGAAGGCGGGCGGGCCGTGGTGCAGGCGATCACAGTGCCGGATAGCTATTTCCCTACCTATCGCAAGGGCTCCGATTATATCCGTCAGCATGCCTTTCCCGGCGGCCAGCTTCTGTGCGACCAGGAGATCACCCGCGCCGCACGCGCGGCCGGAATGCGGGTCGTGGGGAATTTCGCTTTCGGTCAGGATTATGCCCGGACCTGTCGCACCTGGCTTGACCGTATGGAGGCCGAACGCCCCCGCATCCGCGAGCTTGGCCATGGCAGCGCCTTCCTGCGTAGCTGGCAATATTACCTCGGCATCTGCGCGGCCTCGTTCAGTGTCGGGCAGACGGATGTGGTGCAGGTCGAACTGGTGCGGGGCTGACGTAACGGCAGACCGGTTTGGCTCGGCCTCTGCGCGTGAAGCTGCCGAAGTTGCGTGTTTACAAGCGATTTCCCGCCGCAAACGACCAGTGCGGCGGGTTATTGTTGTAGCACTGTTAAATTCTTCGAAACTTAAATGATTGGGTTTTCGTGACTATTACGTCAGCGCGCTAGCTGAAGATTTCTTTATTGTCCTGATCGCCTTTCGGAGTACCATGAATGTTTCCACGACATACGCCGCGTCAGATTGACGGCAAGACTTACTGGATCATCGGAGCGAGCGAAGGCCTTGGGCGCTCTGTCGCTCGGGAAATGTCCCGCCTCGGGGCGCATTTGATCCTGTCCGCCCGAAGCGGAGAGCGTCTGAACAACCTCGCCGAGGAACTCGGTTCCGCTGAGGTTCTGGAAATGGATGTCAGTGACCCGGACTCGATCAGGGCGGCGTTGCAGCGCGGAAGTGAGGCCGATGGCCTGATTTATTGTGCTGGCAGCTACGACCCCATGACCGCGCAGGAATGGGATCCCGAAAAGGCCGAACAGATCGTCGATGTGAACTTCCTTGGCGCGATGCGCGTGCTGGGCCGTACGGTGCCGGGTTGGGTTGATCGCGGTTTTGGCCATGTGGTTCTGATCGGCTCGCTTGCCGGGTTCAAGGGTCTGCCGGGGGCCATCGGGTACGGGGCCAGCAAGGCGGCGCTGCGTCATCTGGCCGAAGATCTCTATATTGATCTCAAGGGCACCGGCGTGGATGTTCAGGTCGCGAACCCCGGTTTCTTCCGCTCGCGGCTGACCGAAAAGAACCGCTTCGAGATGAAGCAGCTCATGCCGATGGAAAAGGCCGTGTATCACGTCATGTGCCTGATCCGGAATCCCGAGCCGCGTCAGGTCAATTTCCCGGCGCCCTTCTCCTGGGTCTTTACCGTTCTGGGCCGTATCTTGCCGTTCCGTCTGTACGCGCGGCTGGTCAGCAGCTGATCTCAAGCCGGGTGCGGACAAGCGGAAGAGGCAATTGCGAGACTGGCTATCGTCGTATCGACCTCAGATACTTGTCCGCATCCGAAAGCCCGGTGCGTAAGTCATCCGGACCAGCGTGATCGGCCCCTGGTCATTCCAGGTCGACCGTTCGGCGGCGAACAGCGCAGTGCCCAGGCTGGTGTCGAAGGCATCGGCCAGGGCCGCATCGGCGGGCAGGGCGAAAAAGCTCATGTCGCCACCGGTATAGGGCGCGTTCTGTACCAGCCATTCATTGGCGCTGATCCGGGCGAAATCCTGATCCGCAAGGTCCGGTGCATTTGCCAGATTGATATAGCGTTCCTCATGGATATAGGGTCGCCCGTCTTCGTAATGCAGCGTCACCGTATGCAGCACCTCGGCCCCGTCGGGCAGGGGAAAGACGCCGCCCAGATGCGCCGGCAGTGGGCGGGTGCCGCGTTGTTGCAGGGCATGGTGATAGGTGCCGCCGCGTGCCTCGACCTCTTCCCGGATGATCGGGATGGTCAGGGTGGCCTTGTGCGGTGGGTTCACCGCGACCCGCGTGCCCGCCCGCCGGCGGCGATGCACCAGCCCGGCATCCGCAAGGTCGCGCAGGGCGCGGTTAACGGTGGTCCGCGCGCAGCCGAATTCCTCGGCCAGTTCGACCTCTCCGGGGATCAGTGCGCCGGGTTCCCAGACACGTTCGCGCACCCGGCGCAGAAGCTCGTCCCGGATCAGGATCCAGCTCTTGGCGTCGCGTGTGCTCACAGCTTCTCCCTCAGGGCGCGCATCCGGTCGCGGTAGCGGGCGCGGATCACATCGCCCCGGTGGTGGCGCCCATCCTGCACGATATGACGCCCCGCTGACCACAGATCGGTGACCATGGCATCGCTGCCGGCAAAGATCCACGCGTCCAGCAGGGCATCGCCGCGCCGTCCTTCGAGGTCAATCGCCTCACCATCCAGCGCCAGCAGATCGGCAAAGGCCCCGGTTTCGATCACGCCGGAGGTGCGCCCAGCCGCCTGCGCCCCGCCCCGCAGCGCGGCATCGTACAGCACTCGCCCCGTAGACTGCGTCGGGGTCGCCACGCTGGCCCGGCAGAGATCGCGCAGGCGCTGGCTGTATTCCAGGGTGCGCAATTCCTCGGACAGGGAAATGCGGATGTTGGAATCCGATCCTAGCCCGATCCGCCCGCCGGCCCCAAGATAGCTGACCCCGTTGAAGATCCCGTCGCCCAGGCTGGATTCCGTGATCGGGCACAGCCCGGCGACCGCGCCGCTTTGCGCCAGGGCCAGGGTTTCCGTGCCGGTCATCTGGGTGCAATGGATCAGGCACCATTGCGCCGTGATTTCGTGCCGGCCCAGCAGGTAATCGACGGGGCGCTGGCCATGAGCGGCCTCGACCTCGGTCACCTCGGCGACCTGTTCGGCCAGGTGCATGTGGATGGGGGTGTCGCCGGCAAGGGCGATCGCGGCGCTCAGTCCCTCGGGCGTCACGGCGCGCAGGGAATGGGGCGCGACGCCCAGAATGGTATCGCCCGGCAGCCCGGAAATCGCCCGACGGGCGGCGTCATGCAGTCGCGCGAAACGCTCCGGGTCATTGCCGAAGCGCACCTGACCGGCCCCGAGCACCCGTCCGTCGCACCCGCCCTGACTATAGAGAACCGGCAGCATGGTCAGGCCCAGCCCGGTCTGATCCGCCGCCGCCGCGATGCGCGCCGACATCTCGCCCAGATCGTCATAGGGCGTGCCGCCAGGCTGGTGGTGCAGGTAGTGGAACTCACCCACGGCGGCATAGCCGGCTTCGGCCATTTCGACCTGTACGAGGGCGGCAATGGCCTCGACATCCTCCGGTGTCAGCAGGTCGAGGAAGCGGAACATGATCTGCCGCCAGGTCCAGAAGGTGTCGCGCGGTTCCGGCCCGCGTGCTTCGCTCATCCCGGCCATTGCGCGCTGAAAGGCGTGGCTGTGCAGGTTCACCGGTGCGGGCAGGACCACGGCCCGGCGCGTGCCCTGCGGGGCGGCGCCCGGCGTGACTTCGGCAATCCGGCCCCTGGCATCGATGCGGATCAGAACGTCGCTTTGCCAGCCCTCGGGCAGCAAGGCCTGCCCGGCGAACAGGAATTCATCGCTTTGCTTGCCGGTCTCGCGGGTCGGGCTGGGCATCGTGCGAACCTCGTTGACAGGTAAATATGTCCATGCATAATTTCAAATACCGTGACTTAATCAAGTCCCAACAGTCCTGACCCCGAGGTTTTCGTGCCCCAACGCATATTCACCAACGCCCGACTGGCGACGATGGAGGCAGATGGCGCGCCCTATGGCCTGATCCCCGATGGCGCGCTGATTCTCGACGGCGACCGCATCCTGTGGTGCGGCGCGCAATCGGATCTGCCCGACAGCGACGCGCCCCGCGAAGACCTTGGCGGGCGGCTCGTGACCCCCGGCCTGATCGATTGCCACAGTCATGTCGTCTTTGGCGGCAACCGCGCAAAGGAATTCGAACTGCGGCTTCAGGGGGCGAGTTATGAAGAGGTCGCGCGCGCCGGCGGTGGCATCGTGTCGACCGTGCGGGCGACCCGCGCGGCAGACGAGGCCACCCTGCTGGCCGATGCGCTGCCCCGCGTCGATGCGCTGATCGCCGAGGGTGTCACCAGTCTGGAAATCAAGTCTGGCTACGGGCTGGATGTCGAGACCGAGTTGCGGATGCTGCGCGTGGCCCGCCAGATCGGCGAAATGCGCCCGATCACCATCTGTACCAGCTTTCTCGGGGCGCATGCGGTGCCCGAAGACTACAAGGGCCGGACCGATGCCTATCTGGATGAGGTCTGCCTGCCGGCCCTGCGCCGCGCCCACGACGCAGGCCTTGTCGATGCGGTGGACGGGTTCTGCGAAGGCATCGCCTTTTCCCCCGACCAGATCGCGCGGGTCTTTGACGTAGCTCACGCACTGGGCCTGCCGGTCAAGCTGCATGCCGAACAATTGTCCAACCTTGGCGGCGCGGCGCTTGCCGCAAGCCATGGCGCGCTGTCGGCGGATCATATCGAATACCTCGACGCGGCCGGGGTGCAGGCCATGGCCGGGGCGGGCACCGTCGCGGTGCTGCTGCCCGGCGCCTTCTATACCCTGCGCGAAACCCAGGCGCCCCCGGTCGACCTGTTGCGCGCCGCCGGCGTGCCGATCGCACTGGCGACCGATTGCAATCCCGGCTCCTCGCCTCTGGCTTCGCTGCTGCTGACGCTCAACATGGGCTGCACCCTGTTCCGCCTCACCCCGGACGAGGCGCTTGCCGGGACGACCCGCAATGCCGCGCGGGCCCTCGGACTGACAGATCGCGGCGTGCTGCGGGCCGGGATGCGCGCTGATCTTGCCATCTGGGATGTGTCCGAACCCGCCGAACTGGCCTATCGCATCGGGTTCAACCCGCTCTACCAGCGCATTTCAGGAGGCTGCGTATGAAGGATCTTACCCCCGGAGCCACCGATCTGGCCCAGCTCGAGGCGATCTATCGCGGGACCGGGCCGGTCCGCATCGACCGGGCCGCCAGGCCCGCCATCGACGCCGCGACAGAGGCCGTTCGACGCGCCGCACAAGGGGCCGAGGCCGTCTATGGCGTCAACACGGGTTTCGGCAAGCTTGCCTCGGTCAAGATCGCGCCCGAAGACACCGAGACCCTGCAACGCAACCTGATCCTGTCTCATTGTTCCGGCGTGGGTGCGGCGACGCCCGTCCCGGTCACCCGCCTGATGATGGCCCTGAAGCTGCTGTCGCTGGGGCGCGGGGCCTCGGGCGTGCGCTGGCAGGTGATGGAACTGATCGAGGGCATGCTGGCCGCTGACCTGATGCCGGTGATCCCGGCGCAGGGGTCTGTCGGCGCCAGCGGCGACCTTGCCCCCCTTGCGCATATGGCCGCCGTGATGATCGGCGAAGGCGAAGCCGTGCTGGACGGCGCCCGGATGCCCGGCGCGGAGGCGCTGCAAAAGGCCGGTCTGACGCCGGTGGTGCTTGGCCCGAAAGAGGGGCTTGGCCTGATCAACGGCACGCAGTTTTCCACCGCCCAGGCGCTTGGCGCGCTGTTCGACGGCTGGCGTCTGGCCGAGGCCTGCCTTGTCACCGCCAGCCTTTCCACGGATGCAATCATGGGCTCGACCGCGCCGCTGCTGGCCGAAATCCATGCCCTGCGCGGCCATCGTGGCCAGATCGAGGTCGCAGCCGCCATGCGTGGCCTGATGGAGGGCTCCGAGATCCGCGAAAGCCACCGCGACGGCGACAGCCGCGTGCAGGACCCCTATTGCATCCGCTGCCAGCCGCAGGTCGCCGGCGCCTGTATCGACTTGTTGCGCATGGCTGCCCGCACGCTTGAGATCGAGGCGAATGCCGCCACCGACAACCCGCTGGTGCTGGTGGACGAAGGGCGCATCGTCTCGGGCGGGAATTTCCATGCCGAGCCGGTGGCCTTTGCCGCCGATCAGATCGCCCTGGCCCTGGCCGAGATCGGCGCCATCGCGCAGCGCCGCGTGGCACTGATGGTGGACCCGACGCTGAGCTTCGATCTGCCGCCGTTCCTGGCCAAGGATCCTGGCCTGAATTCGGGTTTCATGATCGCCGAGGTCACGACCGCCGCGCTGATGAGCGAGAACAAGCATCTCGCCAACCCCTGTTCCACCGATTCCACCCCGACCAGCGCCAACCAGGAAGACCACGTGTCCATGGCCGCCCATGGGGCGCGGCGGCTGCATCGGATGGTCGCCAACCTGTCGCATATCCTCGGGGTCGAACTGCTGTGCGGGGCGCTCGGGATCGAATGCCGTGCGCCGCTGAAGACCAGCGCGACCCTGCAGGCCGCCATCGCCGGGCTGCGCGCGACCGTGCCCCCGCTAGAGGTTGACCGCTATCTGGCGCCGGATATCGAAAAGGCGGCGGAGATGGTCGCCAGCGGCGCGCTGACCGCCAGCGTCAGCTCTGCCCCGCTCATGACACTGGGGGACCACGATGCGGCCCGTTGACAGTTTCGCGGGCGATGGCCCGCTGGTGCTGGGCCTGCCGCATTGCGGAACCCATGTGCCAGACGACATCCTGGCCCGGTTCAATCCCACCGGCGCGGCGCTGGCCGACACGGACTGGCACGTCGACAGGCTTTATCGTGACCTGCTGCCCGGCGTGTCCTGGGCGCGGGCGAATTTCCATCGCTACGTGATCGACGCCAACCGCGATCCCGAAGGTGTCAGCCTTTATCCCGGCCAGAACACCACCGGCCTTTGCCCGACCACCGATTTCGAGGGCGCGCCGATCTACCTGCCCGGTCAGGAACCGGATGCGGATGAAATCACCGCGCGGCTGCACGCCTGGCACGCCCCCTATCACGCCGCCCTCCGGGGGCTGATCGACAGGGCGCTGGCGAAACACGGCGTGGCGATCCTGTTCGACTGCCATTCGATCCGGTCAGAGATCGCCTTCCTTTTCGACGGGGTGCTGCCGGATCTGAACCTTGGCACCAACGACGGCAAAAGCTGTGCCGCGCCGCTGCAGGAGGCCGTGACCTTGGTAATGCGCAAGGCGGAAGGGTTCTCGGGCGTGGTGAACGGGCGCTTCAAGGGCGGCTGGACGACCCGGCATTACGGCCAGCCGGGTACCGGCGTCCATGCCATCCAGCTGGAGCTGGCGCAAAAGACCCACCTGGCGCAGGAAGCCGCGCCCTTTGACTACGATACCGAAAAGGCGGCGCGGCTGCGTCCCGTGTTGCAGGCGATGCTGGAACAATTGCAGGCGCTGGCGCCCCACCTTGAAGAAGGAAAATCCCATGGCTGACCGCCGCCACAATCTTCGTGATGTCTTTGCGCCGACGGGGACCGAGCTGAATGCCAAAAGCTGGCTGACCGAAGCCCCCCTGCGGATGCTGATGAACAACCTGCACCCCGACGTGGCCGAGAACCCGCATGAGCTGGTGGTTTACGGCGGCATCGGCCGGGCGGCGCGCACCTGGGAAGACTTCGACCGGATCTGCGCCGCGCTGAAGGATCTGACCGAGACCGAGACGCTGCTGGTCCAGTCCGGCAAGCCCGTCGGTGTTTTCCAGACCCACAAGGACGCGCCCCGCGTGCTGATCGCCAATTCCAACCTGGTGCCCCATTGGGCCAATTGGGACCATTTCAACGAACTCGACAAGAAGGGTCTGGCCATGTACGGCCAGATGACCGCCGGCAGCTGGATCTACATCGGCACGCAGGGCATCGTGCAGGGCACCTATGAGACCTTCGCCGAAGCAGGTCGTCAGCACTACGGCGGCGACCTGACCGGCAAGTGGATCCTGACCGGTGGCCTTGGCGGCATGGGCGGGGCGCAACCGCTGGCGGCCGTCATGGCCGGGGCCTGCTGCCTTGCCGTGGAGTGCGACGAAACCCGGATCGATTTCCGCCTGCGCACCCGCTATGTCGACGCCAAGGCGACCGATCTTGACGAGGCGCTCGAGATGATCCGCCGCTGGACCGAAGCCGGCGAGGCGAAATCCGTCGGGCTGGTCGGCAATGCCGCCGACATCTTTCCCGAACTGGTGCGGCGCGGTGTGCGGCCCGATATCGTGACCGACCAGACCTCGGCCCATGATCCGATCAACGGCTACCTGCCGAAAGGCTGGACCATGGCGCAGTGGCGTGATGGCAGGGAAAATGACCCCAAGGCGGTGGAAAAGGCCGCCCGCGCTTCCATGCGGGAACATGTCGAAGCGATGGTCGATTTCTGGAACGCCGGTGTGCCGACGCTGGATTACGGCAACAACATCCGGCAGGTGGCGCTGGACGAAGGGTTCGAGAACGCCTTTGCCTTCCCCGGTTTCGTGCCCGCCTATATCCGGCCGCTGTTCTGCCGTGGTGTCGGGCCGTTCCGCTGGTGCGCCCTGTCCGGCGACCCCGAGGACATCTACAAGACCGACCAGAAGGTGAAGGAGATCATCCCCGACGATCCCCACCTGCACAAATGGCTCGACATGGCCCGCGACCGTATCGCGTTTCAGGGCCTGCCGGCGCGGATCTGCTGGGTCGGCCTTGGTCAGCGCCATCGCCTTGGCCTTGCCTTCAACGAAATGGTTCGCACCGGAGAGCTGAAGGCCCCGGTCGTCATCGGACGCGATCACCTCGACAGCGGGTCTGTCGCATCGCCCAACCGGGAAACCGAGGCGATGAAGGACGGTTCGGACGCGGTATCGGACTGGCCGTTGCTGAATGCGCTGCTGAACACCGCCAGCGGCGCGACCTGGGTGTCGCTGCATCATGGCGGCGGTGTCGGCATGGGCTTCAGCCAGCATTCGGGCATGGTGATCTGTGCCGATGGCACCGCCGAGGCGGACAAACGCCTTGCCCGTGTGCTTTGGAACGACCCCGCGACCGGAGTCATGCGCCATGCGGATGCCGGATACGAAATCGCGCTGGACTGTGCGCGCGAACATCAATTGAATCTTCCCGGAATCCTCTGATCCGCCAAACATACGTCCGGGAAGGGCGGATCATCCCCATAACAAGAAACCTCCCCCAACCGACAGTAGGAGACACGACATGAACAAGACGCTGCTGGGACTTCTGGCCGCCGCAGGCCTTGGCCTGACCGCAACCGCCGCTTCGGCCGATGTGCTTTCGGACATCATGGACGCAGGCAAGATCACCGTCGCGACGGAGATGCATTATGCGCCTTTCGATATCCTCGAAGACGGCAAGTACGTCGGGATCGACGCCGACATCTTTGCCATCATGTCCGAGAAGATGGGCGTCGAAGTCGAATATCTCGACCTGCCCTGGCAATCCATCCTGCCGGGTCTGGAAGCGGGCAAGTTCGACTTCGTCATCGCCCCTGTGACCATGACCGCCGAACGGATGGAGCGTTACAACTTCTCCCTGCCGATCGGCAATGCCACCGTCGCACTGGCCAAGAAGGCCGGAGACGACAGCATCATGACCCCCGAGGATATCGCCGGCAAGGCCGCCGGGTCGCAGAAGGGCTCGGCCCAGCTGGCCCAGCTTCAGGCGTTCTCCGACGGGCTGGAAACACCTGCCGATGTCCGTGAATATGGCAATATCGACGAAGCCCTGGCCGATCTGGCCGCCGGCCGTCTGAGCGGTGTGGCGAATTCGCTGCCGCTGATGGGCTATGCCGCCGTGCAGCGCCCCGGTGTCTTTGAACTGGTGCTGCCGCCCTTCGGCGATCCGAAGTACTTCGGCTGGGTCGCCGCCGGTGGCGACGAGACCACGACGCTGATCGCCAAGGTCAACGAAATCCTGCTGGAAATGCACGAAGACGGCAGCCTTGATGCGATCAACGAAAAATGGCTGGGCGCAGCACCCGAGCTGCCCACGACCATGCCCGAGGTCCAGTAAGGACCCCACCGGCGGGCCATCGTGCCCGCCGGATCCTGCCCTTTGCGGGCTTGTGGGGACGCCGGGTTTCCCGGTATCGCATGACGCCCCGCCCAAAGGACGAGCCTTGCCGTGAATTTTTCCTTCGACACGATCTGGCATAATCTGCCCTATCTGCTGGCCGCCGCGCGCTGGACGCTGATCATCTCTCTTTCCGGGATGGCGATTTCGGTGATCTGGGGCGTCTGCATATGTGCGGCGCGGATTTCCACCGGACGGGTGCTGCCACGGCTGGCCGCGCTCTATATCTCATTCTTCCGGGGCGTGCCGTTGCTGGTGCAGATCCTGGTGTTCTTTTATGTCCTGCCCTACGCCGGCCTTGATCTGCCGGCCATGGCGGCGGCGATCCTGGCGGTGGGGCTGTGTTCGGCGGCCTATTCCTCCGAGATCCTGCGCGGCGCGCTGCAGGCGATCCCCGCCGGTCAGAAAGAGGCGGCCATGGCGATCGGCATCCCGCCCCTGGCCCTGTGGCGCCGCATCCTGGTGCCCCAGGCGATCCGCATCGGCCTGCCTTCGCTGATCAACGAGCTGATCCTGCTGGTGAAGGTCTCGTCCCTCGCCTCGGTCGTCGGCATCGGGGAGTTGACCCGCGTGGCCCAGAACATCACCGGCCAGACCTATCGTCCGCTGGAAATCTACATCACCGCGGCATTGATCTATTTCGCCATCAATCTGGTGATCTCGCGCCTTGGCCTGCTGGCCGAAAAACGCCTGAAGGTGACGTGATGGAGCTTGACCTCTTCGTGCAATACGGGCCCGCGTTGTTGCAGGGCTTTGCCGTCACCGTGCTGTGCTGGATCGCCGGGTCACTGGGGGGTGTGGTGCTGGGCTTCGTGCTGGCCTGCCTCTACCGCTGGGGTCCGGTGCCGGTTCGCTGGGGGATCTACGGCTATGTCGAACTGATCCGTGGCACGCCCTTCATGATCCAGCTGTTCCTGCTGTACTACGGCGGGCCTTACGTCGGGTTGCTGCTGACGCCGATCCAGGCGGGTATCCTCAGCTTCGTGATCTATGGTTCGCCCTATTTCTCTGAAATCTTCCGGTCGGGCTTCAACGCCATTCCGCAGGGCCAGATCGAAGCGGCCCGCTGCCTCGGCATGGCCGAATGGCGCATCGTGCTGCGCATCACCCTGCCGCAGATGCTGGTGCCGATCACCGCGCCGCTGACCAACTTCTTCATCATCCTGACCAAGGAAACCGCGATCCTGTCCACCGTCACCGTGCCCGAACTGCTGTTCGAGGTGCAATCCATGACGGCCGAGACCTTCGCCTATGTCGAACCGCTTCTGGCGCTGTCCCTCTTCTACTGGCTGATGGTCACGGTCACCGCGCGCTTCGGCGCCTGGGTCGAAGCCCGCGCCACCCGCCACCTGCGCCGCGTCTGAAAGGAAGCTCCATGACCGATACCGCCCCGGATACCGGCCCCGACCCCCTGCTGAGCGTCCGTGACCTGTCCAAGAACTTCGGCGACTTCGAAGCCCTCCGGAAGATCACCCTGGATGTGCATCACAACGAGGTGCTCTGCCTGATCGGTCCCTCGGGGTCGGGCAAGAGCACGCTGCTGCGCTGCCTCAACTTCCTTGAACCCTATGACAGCGGCGAGGTCCGTCTGGAAGGCGAACTGATCGGCTGGCGCGAAGGCGGGGCGGTGCCGCGCCGCGCGCTGGCGGCCAATGCGCTGCGCCGTCAGCGGCAGGGCATCGGCATGGTGTTTCAGCAGTTCAACCTCTGGCCCCATATGACCGCGCTCGGCAATGTCACCGAGGCGCTGATGCAGGTAAAGGGCCTGTCCCGCGCCAAGGCGGCCGAAAAGGCCCGCGCCGCGCTGCAGAAGGTCGGGCTGGGTGACAAGGCGTACAATTTCCCCGCCAACCTGTCGGGCGGCCAGCAACAGCGCGTGGCCATCGCCCGCGCCGTGGCGATGGAACCCCGGCTGATGCTGTTCGACGAGCCGACCTCGGCGCTGGATCCCGAACTGGTGGGCGAGGTCCTGTCGGCGATGAAGGAAATGGCCGCCGAGGGCATGACCATGGTCGTCGTCACCCACGAGATGGGCTTTGCCGCCCATGTGGCCGATCGCGTGGCCTTTCTTGACGGGGGCAGGCTGGTGACGGTGACGCGCCCCGCCGAGATCTTCGGGGAAACCCCGAAAGATCCGCGAATCCAGCGATTCCTTCAGACCTATCGCGAGCGCAACGTCGTCTGACACCGCGCCCACAGGCGTCAGGCACAGGGCCGGGATCGCAGGATTCCGGCCTTTTTGCTGTTTCGCTGACCAATGGCTGGGCAGGTCGCCCCGATCATGGATCAAAAAATCATCATTTTCTCCGGCTTTCGTGCCGACCCGCGCGTGACAGGCGACAGGTGCGCGCGGCGCGTGAAGACTTATCCTCAGAAGGCGATGGCCGGGGACGACCCCGGATAATGCTGACGCACCCATCCAGAGACAGGGGACGACCCCACGACCAGAACCCGAAAGGAGTTAAGTTCGTGACCCGAGATCTGAAGGAACAGGCCGCACCCGCACGCGAAATTGCTGAAGACCAGAAGGCGCTGACCATCGACGATGCCACCCTGCCGGTGATCGACCTCGGTCCGCTGGCCGAGGGCACCCCGGAAGGCACTGCCGCTGTCGCCGCCGCGCTTGGCAAGGCGGCGCGTGAATCGGGCTTCTTCTACATCGTCAACCACGGCATCCCGCAGGAACAGGTGGATGCGACCTTTGCCGCCTCGCGCCAGTTCCACGAGATGACCCGCAGCGAGAAGATGAAGAACTGGTGCGGCTTCACCAATCATCATCGCGGCTATGTCCCTTACGAGGAAAACGGCTGGGATTTCCCCAAGACGATCAATTTCAACGAGGCCTGGGACATGTCCTACGAGGCCCCCGCAGACCACCCCGACCATGTCGCGGGCTGGCGCATGACCGGCCCGAACGTCTGGCCCGACATCCCCGGCTGGAAACAGACCGTCTCGGGCTATTACGACGCGGTCTTCGCCCTTGGGCTGACGCTGCTGGACACGCTGGCGCTGGAACTGGACGTCGACCCGAAAGAGCTGCGCCAGCATATCACCACGCCCTGTTCGCAGCTGCGCCTGCTGCATTACATCGCCAACGACATGCCCGCCACGAAGGAGATGATGGGGATCGGGGCGCATTCGGATTTCGAATGTTTCACCATCCTCGCCACCGGCGGCCCCGGCCTGCAGGTGATGAATGCCGATGACGTCTGGATCGAGGCCCCGCCGATCCCCGGCACCTTCGTCGTCAATATCGGTGACATCTTCGAAACCTGGTCCGGGGGCCAGTTCAAGTCGACCCAGCACCGGGTGATCAATTCGGGCAAGGAACGCTATTCCATGCCGCTGTTCTTCGGGCTGGATTACCACGCCGTGGTCGAGCCGCTGGAAAAGTTCCGCACGCCCGAGGCGCTGGCCAAGTATCCGACCATGCGCGCCGGGGAACATCTGATGCGGATGACGGCCAAGGGATTCCGCTACATGGCCGACGCGCGCGAAAAGGGGGTCTTTGTCCCGGACTACGAGATCCCGGATGAGAACCCGTTCAAACGCGAAGCCCGCCAGCCCGCGCAGGGATGACACCGGTGCTGCGCCGCCGATGAACAGGGCGGTCGTGCCTGACAGCCGAGGCCCTCCGCCAGCCCGCCCCTTTGCCAGCCCCCGTACCGGGCGGGCACCCACCAACCGACCATCGCCATCAAGAAGCAGGCCAAAGGCCGCATCATCACAGGGAACCCCAGGACATGACCATCAAGACCAACCTGAACCGCCGTACCTTTCTCAAGACCAGCGCTGCTGCGGCCGCGGCTTCGGGCCTTGCCTCGCCGCTGATCGCGCAGGACCGGGTGCTCAAGATCGGCTCATACGGCGGCTATTTCGAGGACAGCTTCAAGCAATATGTCTATCCCGGTTTCACCGAGGCGACGGGCATCACCGTGGAAAGCGTCACGCAGCCCAATTCGGCGGACTGGCTGATTTCGATGCAGCAGGCGGCCATGGCGGGCAATGTCCCGGCGGACCTGTCGCTATACGGGCGCGACACGCTGATCAAGGCCAGCCGGTCCGAGGGCCTGTTGTCCCCGCTGGACATGTCGATGGTGCCCGCGGCGGACAAGCTCGACCCCTATTTCGTCTACGAGGATGGCGCCGGCGTGCTGGGGGTCGGGGCGATGTCCTGGTTCTCGTCCATGGTGATCAACCCCGATGAAATCGACGCGCCGGAAAGCTGGGCGGATTTCTGGGACACCTCGGTGTTTGAACAATCCCTCGGGATCGTGCGCCGGTTCAACGGCGGCTTCATGGATATCGTCGCCGCGACCTTCTTTGACGGCGAGGAAACCTTTGCCACCAACGACGGCATCATGGCGATCATCGACAAGGCCCGCGAGCTGAAGCCGAACGTGGCGCTCTGGTGGTCGGCGGAAAGCCAGATGGAACAGGGGATGAAGAACCTCGACGTGGTGGCGGGCACCTATTACCACGATGTCGCCGGGATCATGGCGGCGGATGGCTTCCCGATCCTGTCGATGTTCCCGAAAGAGGGCTGCGTGCAGGACTACGGCTCCTGGTGTTTGTCGGGCCTGTCCGACAAGGGCGCCGAGGCGGCGGAATTCGTCAATTATTCCTCGACCCCCGAAGTGCAGGCAGTGATGTCGCGCATGATCGGCACCGCGCCGCTGCTGGCCCAGGCCGACACCGACCTGACGGACGAAGAGTTCGCCGCCGTCTCGGGCAGCCCCTCGATCCGGCCCGCCTATTCGGCCTATCTCGACAACGAGACCTTCATTCAGGAATCCTGGGACGCCATGCTGGCCGAGGGCTGATCATGGCCGACCTTGTCCTGAAATCCATCCGCAAGGACTTTGGCGCTTTTCGGGCGGTGGAAAAGATCGACCTGACCTTTCCACATGGCAAGCTGACGGCCCTTCTGGGGCCGTCGGGGTGCGGCAAGACCACGCTGTTGCGGATGATCGCGGGGCTGGAAGATCCGTCGCGCGGTCAGATCCTGCTGGGGGACGAGGATATCACCGCCCGCCCCGCCCATCAGCGCAAGTTCGGCATGGTGTTCCAGAACTTTGCCCTCTTCCCGCATCTGAGAGTGGCCGAGAACATCGCCTATTCGCTGGCCATCGAAGGGCTGGCAAAGCCCCGGCGTCGGGCCCGCGCGGACGAGCTTCTGGATCTCGTGCAACTGGCCGGCTACGGCGACCGCCGCATCGGAGAACTGTCCGGTGGTCAGCGTCAGCGCGTCGCCATCGCCCGTGCGCTGGCGCAGGAACCTTCGGTCTTTCTGCTGGATGAACCCATGTCGGCGCTCGACGCCAAGCTGCGCGAGGACATGCAGGTCGAATTGCGCCTGTTGCAGCAGCGGGTCGGGATAACGACCATCGTCGTCACCCATGATCAGCGCGAAGCCATGACCATGGCCGACCAGATCGTGGTGATGAGCAAGGGGCGCGCCGAACAGGTCGGATCGCCCAAGCAGATCTACGGCAAGCCTGCCAACAGTTTCGTCGCCTCCTTCATCGGCAAGGCGAATTTCCTCGCGGCCACGGCCGAATCCGGGGCCTACCGGCTGGGCGATTTCATGATCGAGGCACCGGAGGCGCGCGGTTTTACCTCCGGCTCGCGGGTCACGCTGGCGGTGCGCCCCGAAAACGTGGTGATCGACAGCGAGGGCAAACATGCGGGCAAGGCCAATACATTGCCCGCCGAGATCACCTTTATCCGCGATGTCGGCTCGACACGGGATTTCTATCTGACGACCCCGGTGGGGGATTTCATTGTCGAATACGGCGCCGGGGAAAGCCTGCCGCCGCTGGCCGTGGGCGACCGGCTGCCGATCTTTCTGCCGCCTGAGCATGTGCATGCCTTCCCGCGCGAAAGCACCCAAACAGGGGCCGCCGCATGAGCCTGAGCGCCGCCGCACCGGACCTGTCGCAGGTTCCCGAACCGGACCGCCCGCGCGAAGCGGCGCTGGGGGTCAAGCTGGGAATGCTGGCCCTGCTGGCGGTGCTGTGCCTCGTGCCCTTCCTGTTCGTCCTGACAATTTCCTTCGGGCACAAGATCGAAGGCGGCGGCTGGTCCTTCGGGTTCGAGACGACCCAGTACAAACGCTTTTTCCTGGGCGCGACCTGGCCCGAGACCTTTCAGGATCTCTACCTGCAAAAGCTGGGCTATTCGCTTTGGTTCGCCGCCATCGGGTCACTGGTCGCGGTGATGCTGGCCTTTCCCTTTACCTATTACCTGACGCGGCTCGGCAAGCGGGGTCAGACCGTCTGGCTGGTGGTGCTGCTGTCGTCGCTGTCCCTGTCCGAGGTCTTTATCGTCATGGGCTGGGACATCTTGCTGTCGGCGCGTTCGGGCCTTCCCGCCTTGCTGGATGGGATCGGCTTTACCGGGCTGATGAAGGATCTCGGCTGGTTCCAGTGGTTCCGCGACATCGGCCTGGCCAGCCCGCGGGCCTTCAAGTTCAAGACCTCGGGCTTTGCCACGGTGCTTTGCATGTCCTACCTCGTCTGGCCCTATGCGGTGATCCTGCTGTACCCGGCCCTGTCGCGCCTTGATCCCGCACTGATAGAAGCGGCGCGGACCATGGGGGCGCGACCCCGCAAGGTGATCAGCACGGTGGTGCTGCCGTCGGTCCGCCTGCCGCTGTTTGGCGCTGCGCTGCTGTTGTTCGTCTTCCTGCTGGGCACCTATGTCACGGTGTCGGTCTTTGCCGATCCCTCGCAGCACACGCTGGCGGTGTCGATCTATGATTCCGTGCGCGGATCGACCCTGAACGCGCCCTTCGGGGCGGCGCAATCGGTGATCCTGCTGATCACCGCCGGGCTGTTCCTGTTCGCGGGCCAGACCTTGTCGAAGGCGGGGGGCAAGTGATGCGACTATCCTGGACAGGGCGGATCTTCATGACGCTCAGCGGGCTGGTTCTGTTGCTGCCGATCCTGGTGGTCGCGGCCTCGGCGTTGAATGGCGGGCGCACGATGCTGTTCCCGCCGCAGGATCCCACGCTGTCCCGTTTCACCGAATTCTTCGTCTCCGAACCGATCTGGCGCACGGCGCTGGGCAATTCGGTGATCATCGCGCTGGGCTCTTCGGCGCTTGGGGTGCTTTTTGCCTGGCCGGCGGCCTATTTCCTGTGGAAGAAGGCCAGCGGCCTGTCCAAGGTCATCGCGGGCATGTTGGCGCTGCCCTTTGCGGTGCCGCCCATCGTCTTCGGCGTCGGGCTTGGCTTCATGTGGGCCTTCAGTATCGGGCTCGGGACGCTCTGGGCCGGCATCCTGAGCCATGCGGCGCTGTTTGCCGCGCTGCCGCTGGTGACCATCTCCATCGGGTTGCAAAGCATCGACCGGGCGCATCTGGACGCCGCCGCCACCATGGGCGCGACCGAGGCGGTTACCTTTCGCACCATCATCTTGCCGCAGACGATCCCCTACACGATCTCGGGGTTCTTCTTTGCCATGGTGCTCAGCTTCAACGAATTCATCGTGATGTTCTTCGTCTCCAGCTCGTCCTACGCGACCGTGACGCTGCAAATCTTCAATTCGCTGCGCAACGGCTTCACCCCGACCATGGCGGTGGCGGCGATCACCTTCATCGCGGTCTCCGTCACCGCCTTTTCACTGGTCGCGCGCTTCGGCGACCTGCCGCGCCTGATGGGTGCGGATCAATCCCGCACCTAGAGGAACTGCCCATGCCCCGTCAGCCCACCCTTGTCGGCAACACCGTCCTGCTGGTCATCGACATCCAGGCCTCGGCCTTCATGGATACCAAGATGGGCATCCCGGTCATGCCCGGCTACCGCGAGAACATGGAACGCGCGTTGAAGGTCATCGCCGCCGCGCGGGCGGTCGACATGCCGACGGTCTTCGTGCAGGAGATCCACCGCCGCGACAATATCGACTACGGGCGCGAGCTGGACGGAGCCGAGGGCATCCATTGCCGCGAAGACCACCCCGGCACTGCCCTGCCGGCCGAGATCACCGGCCAGCGCCCCGAGGATTACTTTGTGCCCAAGCGGCGCTATTCGGCGTTCTTCGGCACCGATCTGGAAATCCTGCTGAAGGGGCTGAAGGCGCAGACCCTGATCCTGATCGGCGGCATGACCGATGTCTGCGTGCATTACACCTTCGTCGACGGGCACCAGCACGACTACTTCTGTCGCGTGGTGGGTGACAGCGTCGGCGGGACCTCTCCGCAGGCGCATGAGGCCTCGCTGGCCGCGATGGAATACCTGCAAACCGGTGCCGTGATCGACACGGAGGCCGTGATCGCGCAGATACACGCGCTGCAAGAGGCGGCATGAGCGGGTTTTCCATCGCCGGTCACTGGCGACGCGAAAGCATCACCGGACCGGGGATGGAGGACCGCACGACGCGGGTCCATTGGCTGCAGGCCGAGGTGGGGTTTTGCGACATTCGCATCCCCTCTACCCGCCCGGATCTGGGCGGGGCCACCGCGCTGGCCGATCTGGGGGCCGAGGCGCTGCTGGAGCTGATGAACGGCTTCGGTTTCGCCGGTCAGGCCCGGCTTAAGGGCGCGCGCTGTACCTGGCATCGTCAGATCGCCTTTCACGGCACGCCCCCGGGTGCGGCCCCCGACATCGGCATCCTGCGCCCCGGCCCCGGTGGTCGCATGATCGAGGATGGCGCCGAGGGCGCCTATCGCGAGGTCTGGGGGATGCAGGGCACCGGCCCCTATGATCATGCGGTCTGGCAGGACGGGAGCCGCGCCTGTCTCATCACCTGGGGAGAGTGCGATTTCCTGCTCGCGATCGGCCGGATCGACGCGCCGGGCAGCCTGTCGCTGCGCCAGGCGTTGGAAGGCGGCGCGCGCCCTGAAACCGAACTGGCGGATTTTTTCGATGCGGAATACAGCTATGGCATCTGGCAGGACGCGGCAGGCGTGGTCAGCCTGTCGACCAACCCGCTGCGCGAAGGGCAGGCGATCCTTGCGCGCGGGGATCTGGTCGCCGGGCCGCTGCGCCTGAAACGCGCGGATTTCTTCGGGGTGGAGCGGGACGAAGTCTGGCATCGCGAGGCCGTCAGATAAGCCCCTGCGCCTGCCAAAGGTCCAGGTATTCATCGCAGATCCCGATCATCCGCGCGCGCCCGAAAGCCGGGTCATGGCCTCCGTGTACGAGGCTTGCGGGCAGGTCGCGCAACCGGCGCAGCGTGGCCGCATAGGCCGGCACGTCATAACCCGCCCCCTGCCACAGCAATGGCCCGTCATAGATCGCATCGGCGCTGAACAGCAGGCCCGTTTCGGCCTGCCATAGCCCGATCTGGCCGGGGCAATGGCCGGGCAGATGCAGCACCTCGGCCTGCCAGCCGCCAAGGTCGATCACATCGCCTTCGATCAGGGTGCCGGTGGCTGTGGCGCCCTTGAAATCATAGCTTTCCGGGTCGTAGCCCGCATGGGGCAGGGCGTCGATCAACAGCGGCCAGAGCGGCGGGTAGCCCGCTGTTTCAAAGGCCGCGACAAGGTCCGCGGGCAAGGCGCCGGCATCCAGCGAATAGGCAGGCGGGTTGGCCATGCCTTCGGCTTCGATCTCGTGGACAAGGCGGCTGTCGAATTCCTGCACAGCGCCGAAATGGTCGACATGGGTATGGGTCGTCAGGCAGGTCAGCGGCTTGGTCGGATCCTCGCGCAACCCGTCGACAAAGGGCCGCAGCGGCGCGACCCCCATGCCGCTGTCGATGATCAGATCGCGGCGTTCCCCTTCGATCAGGTACATGTTGGCGGAAAAGATCGGATGCACATGCGGTTCGGTCACCAGCGTCAGACCGGGGGACAGCGGCGTGGCGACATACCATTCGGCAGCGACGGGAAGATCTGAGGCGTTCATCGGGGTCTCTTTCATGGCTCTGACCAAAGCCTAGACCACCGCCCCGCCCGGCGGAAAGCACGTCCCCCGCCAACGCCTCCGCAGACCGGCATTTGGCCCGGGCCTGCCGCAGGATTGGCCTTTGCTGAAGTCTGGCCTTTGCAAAGGGCGCCGGGCTTGTCGCCTGCCATCTTCGACCGGAGACGGGGAAAGCGCACCATTCGGGGGCTTCTTTACGGTTCCTAAAGGTTCCAGGGGTCCGATACGGGGGGCCGCTACGGGCGCAACTGGCTGGAACAGTCTCTATGAGCTTCATCAGGAATGCTCTGCGCAGGGTCGCAGAGGGGCAGAATGTCGAGACCCCAACCGAAATGCGCCTGCCGCAGACCGGCCTCATGGGCTTTCGCGCCATGCCCGAGATCAGCGGGGATCAACCGGGTTTCGGGATGATTCTGGATCGGGTGGTCGAGGGTCAGAGCTTTGCCTTCTGCAAGCTGAACCACGGTTTCTGGGAACGGATGGCGCGGTTGGAGGCGGCCGGGCTTGTGCGGGACCGGATCGCGGCCCATCCGGGGGCGGAAATCGACCGCATGCTGGGCGTTTCGGGGACGTATTTCGCTGAAGGCGGGCTGATCGCGGACCTTTTGACGGCGCTTCAGGGGCCGGGGCCGCTCGATGATCGTCTTTACGTCGTGCCCAGCCTTGCGCCCTGGCCATATTCGGACCGGATCGAAGGCACGCCGTTGCAACCCCGGTCCGTTTGCGAGGGCCTGATCCGCTGGGCTGTGCCCAAGGCGCACCTGACGCGCAACACGCAGCTTGGCTTTACGGGACACGAGATCAAGACAGCCATGATCACCGGCGGCATTCGGCAGTTGGTCGATGCGCTGACCGGGCGTCATGTCATCTACCTGGGCAGCGAGGGCAACGCGGGGCTGATCGACCGGCTTGAGCCCGGTCGGCTTGATGTCGTGTCGTTGCACCCAACCCAGGCCCGTCGTCATCGCATGGACATGCGGGATCAACTTTTTGCTGCGCTGGAAGACGGGCAGCGCAGCCCCCGGCCTCCTGTCGTCATCGCCAGCGCCGGTGGGGCAATGACCTGCTGGCTGGCGATGCAGGCCAATGCCGCCTTCGAATCCCTGCAGTTCATCGACTTCGGTGGCGCGCTTGCGGCCTTCGATCCTCAGGCGGTGTCCCGGCTGAACTGGACCCGCGCCTGCCAGCGCCAGCTTGGTCGGTCCCTGCAGCAGGCGGGCCTTGCCAGCCCTGCGCTCGCTGCCATGTATGACCCGCCAGAGGGGCTGCGCGATCCGCATCTCGTGGCGCTGGCGCGGCGCGCCGGGGTGCCTGACCCGCGTTCCTGCGACGACCTGCCCGCCCCGATGCCCGATCTGCACGGTACGGCCCGGTCGATCCCCTTCATCGAGAACAAGATCTACGATCATCGTCGGCTGGAGGACCTGCTGTCCCTCTCGGTGGCTGCCAATCACCACGCCAACAATGGCCCGGTGGCCGCGCTGCTGGAACGCGCCGTGGCGCAGGTCGCGGGTCTGCCCGCGCATCGTCGCGTGGTCGCGGTCAGCAGCGGCACGGCGGCGCTGCACCTGGCCTGCGCCTTGCGCGAAAACCCCGGCCAGGGCGGGCTGCGCTGGGTTGCCAGTGCGTTCAATTTCTTTTCCTGCGCCATCGGTCCGTTGGCCGGAACGCGTATCCTTGATTGCACGCCAGAGGGGCGCTTTGACCTTGCCGCCCTGCGCCAGCTTCCGTTGTCGGACTATGATGGGGTCATCTATACCAATATCTTCGCGCAGCATTCCGACTGGGACGAGGTCGCCATCTTCTGCCGCGATCATGGCAAGCATTTCGTTGTCGATAATGCCACCGGCCTGCTGGACCGCCCCGCCAGCGCCCGCACCCCCGATGCCCCGGCCGAGGCGATCTCGGCCCACCACACCAAGCCCTGGGGTGTCGGTGAAGGCGGCTTTGTCATCTGTGACCGCGCGGACGAGGGGCGGACCCGTGATCTGGCCAATTTCGCCGCCCGCAGCACGGACCAGGGCGGTGAAGGCGGTTCCGATCCGCGTGGCCATGCAGGGAATTACAAGATCAGCGATCTGGCCGCCGCCGCGATCTTTGATCGCCTGGAAAGGATGCCCTATTGGGCGCGGTTCTATCGCTGGCAGGAACGACGGATGAAATCCCTGATGATCGACAGTGGCCTGCCGGTTCAGCCGCTGCCCGGCAATGCGCCGGTGCGCTCGCCCCGTGCCCATGGAGCCTTTGTCGCGCCCTGGCCCGTGGACCTGTCGGCGGCGTCCGGCCCGGTGACGATCCGCAAGTATTACCGCCCGTTGCGACCCGTTGCCCCGGACCGGGTCGCAACCCCGAATGCCGAGGCGCTGTTTGCCCGCATCTTCTGTCTGCCCCATGCGCCCGAAATGCGGCTGGTGGCGAACGAGGCGATCATCGCCCAGGTCGCGGCGATGGTCGGGCAGGGGGGCCCCGATGCATCGGCCGAAGGGCCGGACAAACATGAGGAGGCAAAGGGATGAGCCGCCTACTGGACGCGCCGATCATATTGCTCTGTTCGGAACGATCGGGCAGTAACCTGATCGCCCGGATCTTCGACGCTCACCCAGAGGTCTGCGCACCGGGGGCGGCGCATCTGTTCCGCGTTCTGGCAAGGGTCGCCGCCGCGCCGGGCGGTGCGGATCGCGACGGGCTGCGTCGTGCGGCGCTGGCCCTGTTCCGCGCCAAGGTCAGCAGCTGGCAGATCGATACGCTTTCGGATGCGGCGCTGGCGGCGGATCTGGGCAAGGCCGGGTCCGCGGCAGGCATGGCCGCGCGCCTCTACGCCGCCGAAGCCTCGGCCACAGGGCGTCGACACGTGCTGATCAAGGAGAACTCCGCCCATGATTTCCTGCCCCTGATCCTGGCGCAAAGCCGGACGCCGCGCCTGTTGTTCATGCTGCGCGATCCGCGCGACATGGCCCTGTCCTGGATCAATGGCGCGGTGATGCGCGGCGGTGCATTGCGGGCTGCCGACCGCTGGACCAGCGACCAGCGTGGTTTCCTGGCGGCGCTGGCGGCCCGGCCCACGGATATGCCGGCGGCCTTTCTGCGCTACGAGGATCTGCTGGCGCGACCCGAGGCCGAATTGCGCCGGGTCTGCGCGGATCTTGAGCTGGAATTCGCACCACAGATGCTGCGGTTCTCCGAAACCAGCCGGTCGGCGCGGGTCGATGCAGGGCGATCCTCCATGTGGGCCAATCTGGGCAAACCGTTGATGACGGGAAACGCGGGCAAGTTCCGCGATCATCTGGACGCCGACCAGATCGCCTATGTCGAGGCGCAGGCCGCCGCCTATCTGGGGATTTTCGGCTATGACCCGGTCAGTCCCGTGGGGCGGCCTTTTGGCAATCACGCGGATCTTGAAGCGCTGCGCACGGCCTTGCAGGCGCGCGAACCCTGGGAGAAACCCGCCTATCAGGCCCTGCCCGCGGAAGAGCGGCAGCGTTTCGAGGCCTGGTCGCAGGTTTACGCGGACCTCACAGGAGATCAGGCGCGAAACGCTTCGGGACCGGATGATCCCGGTCGCATGCGCGCGTGATCCGTACGGCAGGCCGCGCGACACGGATCGCGATCATGCAGCCCTACCTGTTTCCCTATCTCGGCTATTTCCAGCTTCTGCATTGCGTTGATGCCTTCTGGCTGCTGGATACGGTCAGCTTCATCAAGGACGGCTGGATGAACCGCAACGACCTGTTGCAGGACGGCCGGCGGATGCGGTTTACCCTGCCGGTCATGGCCGCCCCGCAGGGCACACCGATCCATGGGCGCCGCTATCATCCGAAGGCGAAACAGGCGTTGCAGCGGCTCGACCGCAGTCTGCGCTACGGCTACGCAAGGGCGCCGTTTCGCGCGCGCGCGCAGGGGCTTGTCGCCGCCCTGGCGCGCCATATCGAGCAGGCCGATGATGCGCCCGATTTCACCGAAACGACCGCATTTGCCCTGCAGCGCAGCTGTGATGCGCTGGGGGTGCAGACGCCGATCCATCGTGTTTCGGATCTGGCTCTGTCCCCGGACCTGCGCGGGCAGGACCGGGTCATCGCGATCTGCCGGGCGGCCGGGGCGACAGACTACGTCAACATGATCGGCGGCCGGGCGCTTTACGACGCTGCCGATTTCCGCGCCGCCGGGATCGGGCTGCGCTTTCTGCAGGCGGTCTGCCCGCCCCATGATCAGGGCGGGCAGGAATTCGTGCCGGGGCTGAGCATCCTCGACCTGCTGGCACGCCTGCCCGAAGACCGCATCGCCGGGATGCTGGCGCAGGGCGCGCTGATCCCGGCCGCGCCTTAGTCGAGGACCTGCAGTTCCAGGACCGATCCCGCGCCCAGATGCACCGTGTTGCGGGCCACGCGATGGCCGCGCGCGGTGCCCTCGGGGTCGCCGGTATTGGGGTTGATGTCGAACTTCGGAAAATTCGAGGACGAGATATCGAGCCGCAGCCGATGCCCCCTGGCAAAGCGGTTGGCGGTGGCAAAGGGCGTTATCGTGATGTCGAACGGGGTTTCGTCCGTCACTGGCTCGGGTGCGTCATAGCCCTTGCGATAGCGCACCCGGAAAATACCGTCGGTCAGGATCATCGCATAGCCGCGCGGATAATCGGGCGAGGGCGGATAAACATCGACCAGCTTGGCGGTGAAATCCGTGTCCGGCGCATCGGTGGACACGGTCAGCCGCAGGGTCACCGGCCCCGCCACCACCAGATCCTGTTCCAGCGGCGCGGTCTGGAAGCTGAGGACATCGCGTCGCGCGATCAGCGGCAGGCCGGGGCTGCGACAGCCGTAAAAGGCGCTGTCCTCGGTCTGATCGAAGGGGCCGCCGGTAAAGATCGGCTCGCCTGAAGTCAGGGCACCGCCGATGGTCGGCACCGGGTCTGCGGGGTCGTAGTGGTAGGTCAGCGCGCCTGTGTCCGCCCTGTCCCCAAGGCTCATGTCCGCGCACGGATATAGCTGCAGGGGGCGGGCCTCCGGCACCGGCCAGTCGGTGGTCTCGATCCAGGTGCCGCCATGATCCAGCCGGCCCTCGGGCGTCCTGGCGCCGCTGCCGCCGCCCATGACGAACAGGTGCACACGGGCGTCACGCGGGCTTTGCGTGCCGTCTTTCAGCCATTTGTCGAAATACTTCAGCCGGAAGCTGAGCCAGTCGTCGTCGATTTGCCCGTCAAAGGTCGCGCGGAGGCCGAAATCCACGTCGCCAAAGACCTGCCGGGACCGGTTGCCATGGGTCCAGGGCCCCATGATCAGGGTCAGGGGTCGCTGCGCATCGCCCTTCAGCCCGGCAAAGTTTTCCAGGGTGGAGCGGACATAGACGTCGTACCAGCTCGACATCAGGATGATCGGGATGCGGGGGAAGCTGTGGTAAAAGCCGGCGGCCCAGATGCCGGTCTTCTGCCAGAAGGGCCCGAAGGTGCCGTTCTGCCACTGGTCCAGCAGATAGCCTTCGTAATCCGGGTCCCAGCGGACGGGCGAACGCCCGCGCGTCCAGGGTGTGCGCGACATCCAGTCGGACAGGTTCTCGGCCTGGATCGCACGCAGGATGGCGGGATCGGCGGCGGCCAGGGGGGCCTCCAGCGCGCGGTTGTAGGCCCAGGTGGCCTGTTTCATTTCCAGCGCACCGCCCTGGCGGATGCCGCAGGTGAAGGCGTTGGAAAAGCCGCCCGAATCCACGGCCATGCAGGCCAGGCCCGGCGGGTTCAGGCAGGCCAGCGCCATCTGCGTATGGGCGTCATAGCTAAGGCCCATGGTGCCGATCCGACCGTTGCAGAAACTCTGCGCCTCGATCCAGACCATGGAATCAAAGCCATCTTCGGCCTCGTTCAGGTACTTGGTGAAACTGCCTTCGGAGCCATAGCGGCCACGGCAATCCTGCCAGATGACCACGTAGCCTTCGTCGACCAGCCGGCAGGCAAGTTCGGTGCGGGTGTAGGGCTGCGGGCGGGCCAGCGAAAATTCGGTGCGCGGGGTGCCGGCCTTGTCATAGGGGGTGCGTTCAAAGATCACGGGCAGGGGGGCAGGGTTCGGCCCGCCCCCCATATCCGCGGGGCGGAAGATATCCGTGGCAAGGTGGATACCATCCCGCATCGGGATCATCACGTCGCGGTGGACGACCACCCCCGGCCCGGCGGGTTCGGCCAGGGGCAGAACGACCGCAGACAGGTCCTCCGGGGTTCGGTCCCCCATGGCAGGGGCGGTTTGATCAGGGGTGGTCATCCGTGTCATTCGGTCGAGTTCACGTTCTGCGGCAGGGTCTGTTCGGACAGGCCCGCGGCGATGTTCAGCCCGTCCTTCAGGCCCCAATGCACCTTCTGCCAATACAGCGGCACGATCGGCGTTTCGGCAAAGACCATGGCCGTCACGTCCTGAAGCCTGGCATCCAGGGCTTCGGGATCGAATTCGGTCAGCGCCTCTTCCAGGGCCGCATCATAGGCCGGATCGCTGAAGCGGACGCGGTTGAAGGCGCCCATCCCGGCCTCCTTGTCGTAACTGTGCAGCAGGGCCTGCAGCAGCGGTGCCGAAGTGGGTGTCGAAGCCCCGAGCGAGAAGACGAAGGCGCCGTAATCGCCGGCCGTCGCGGCCTTGGAATAGACCGAATAGGGCAGCGCCTCGACGCCGTTCACCTTCAGCCCGCCCCGGGTCAGCATCTGGCCAAGCGCCTGTGCCAGGTCCGCGTCGCCGGGAAAGCGGTCGTTGGAGCTTGAGATCGTGATGCCGAAACCGTCGGGATAGCCCGCCTCGGTCAGCAGTTCATGGGCCTTTGCGACATCGGGCGTGTCCGGTGCCACATCGGGGTTATGTCCGCCAAGCGCCTCGGGGGCGAGTTGGCCGGCCGGGACGCCCGAACCGCCCAGAATCCGGTCGACGATCAGATCGCGGTCGATCATCAGCGACACGGCCTTGCGGACGCGGGCATCCTTGAAGGGGTTCACATCCAGCGGCGCGCCGGACAGGTCGGTCACGCCGGGCGCCTGATCAAAGCGCATCGAGAGGCCAAGATAGATCACCCGGCCCGAGGGGGTCGAAAAGACGCTCAGCCCATCGGTGCTTTCGACGCGGGGCACATCCTGCGGCGGCAGGGCATCGGCCACGTCGACCGCACCCGACAGCAGGGCCGCCACCCGTGCCGCGTCGTTCGAGATAAAGCGGATCTCGACATCCTTGAATTCCGGCGCGCCGCCCCAGTAATCCTCGTTCGCCGTCATGGTCAGGGTCTCGCCGGGCTTCCAGTCGCCAAAGACATAAGGCCCGGTGCCGATGGCCGCCGTGCCGCTGTTGAAATCTTCGCTGGCCAGACCTTCGGAGGCCGCCTTCGAGATGATGAAGACGCGCCCGATGTCCTCCATCAATGTCGGGGCCGGGCTGGCAGTGGTGATACGGACGGTCAGGTCATCGACCTTTTCCATCGTCGCCACGGCTGAAACCATGTCGGTATAGGGCGCGGGCGAATTGGGTACCTCGTCCGCGCGTTCCAGCGAATAGATGACGTCATCGGCGGTAAAGGGTGACCCGTCGTGGAAGGTCACGCCTTCGCGCAGGTGCAGAACCCAGGTCGTCGGATCGACCACGTCCCAGCTGGTGGCGAGACCGGGCGACACCTGCAGGCTGGGGTCGAAGCTGACCAGCCGGTCGAAGAACATGGTCGAGGTCATCTGGTTGTTGCCGGTCCGCGAGAACTGCGGGTCGATCGAGCTTTGTTCGGACGACCGTCCGATGGTCAGATCCTGGGCAAAGGCAGGGACCAGCCAGGAAGTCGAAAGCAGCGCCGCGATGGCGGCGGTCTTGACGAAAGTCATGTGGAAACTCCTTGTTGGGTCGGTTTCTTGTTGTTGATTGCGGGTTGTCCGGTGCCATCGCCGAGGTGGCAGGCGACCATGTGACCGGGTTGCGCGGGGCGCAGGGTCGGCCGCGTGGTCCGGCAGATGTCGATGGCAAAGGGGCATCTTGGGTGGAAGTGGCAGCCCGAGGGCGGATTGACCGGGGAAGGGATCTCTCCCTTCACGGTCGAAAAGCGGTGGCCGCGCCGGTCGATCCGGGGGATCTCTTCCAGCAGGGCCTGGGTATAAGGGTGGCGCGCGGCGTCGAATATCTGCGCGGTCGGCGCGCTTTCGACGATGCGGCCAAGGTACATGATCACCACCCGGTCCGAGATATAGCGAACCACCGAAAGGTCATGGCTGATGAACAGCAGGGTCAGAGACAGCTCCTGACGCAGGCGCACCAGCAGGTTGATGACCTGGGCCTGGATCGATACGTCCAGCGCCGCGATGCTTTCGTCGCAGACCAGGAAATCGGGGTTCACCGCCAGAGCGCGGGCGATGCCGATGCGCTGGCGCTGGCCGCCGGAGAACTGGTGCGGATAGCGGTTGGCCATGGCCGGATCCAGCCCGACCAGCCCCATCAGTTGCCCGACCAGCGCGGCGGTGTCGCGACGCGGCACGATCCCATGCAGGCGCGGGGCCTCGCCGATGATCTCGGCCACCTTCTTGCGCGGGTTCAGCGACGACATCGGGTCCTGAAAGATGATCTGCGTGGCCAGCCGCATGGCGCGGGCTTCGGCCCCCTTCAGGCGGGCGATGTCCTTGCCATCGCGCAGCACGGCGCCCTCCGTGGCGGGCAACATCCCGGCCACCACCCGGCCGAGGGTGGACTTGCCACAGCCGGATTCCCCGACCAGTCCGACGACCTCGCCGCGCGCGATCTCAAGCGTGACCTCGTCCAGCGCATGGACCACGGGCGGGTCCTTGGCCAGCCGGGCGCGGATCGCCAGCCGTTCGGCCATGTCGGTCTTGCGGCGGAACTGCTTGGTGACCCGGTCGACCTTGACCATGGGCGCAGAGGGGGAAGGCGTCATGGGGGCGGTCATGCGGGGGCCTCCTGCATCAGCGGATGGAAGCAGCGCCAACTGCGGGACTGATCGCCGGTTTCGGGCGGCTCTTCCTGACAGGCGGCGCTTGCAAAGGCACAGCGCGGGCGGAACGGGCAGCCAGCGGGGCGGCCAAGGGCCGGCGGGGCCTGTCCGGGGATCTGGCGCAGGGGCGCGCCGCGGTCGTTTTCCATCGGCAGGGACTCGATCAGCCCGCGGGTATAGGGATGGCGCGACTGGTCCAGCACCTGATCCACGCTGCCGCGTTCGACGATCCGACCGGCGTACATGACGGCGACTTTCTGGGCGAGCGCGGCGACCACGCCGAGATCATGCGAGATCCAGATCAGCCCCATGCCCATCTCGCGGGTCAGTTTCTGGACCTCGGACAGGATCTGGCTCTGGATTGTCACGTCCAGCGCGGTGGTCGGTTCGTCCGCGATGATCAGGTCGGGGCGGTGCAGCAGGGCGATGGCGATCGCCACCCGCTGGCGCATACCGCCGGAAAATTCATGCGGATAGGCGTCGATCCGTTCCTCGGGGCGCGGAATGCCGACCATGCCAAGGGCGTCGCGGGCCTGGGCGCGGGCTTCGGATTTCGACACCTTGCGATGGGCGCGCACGGTTTCGACCATCTGCGTGCCGATGCGCAGCACCGGGTTCAGCGTCATCATCGGATCCTGGAAGATCATCGCGATCCGGTCGCCCCGCAGGGCGCGCAGCCGGGCGGCCGAGGCGGCGCGCAGGTCTTCGCCTTCGAACAGGATCCGGCCCTCGACGATACGTCCGGGCGGATCGACCAGCCCCAGCAACGAAAAGCCGGTGATCGACTTGCCCGACCCGCTTTCCCCGACGAGGCCAAGGATCTCGCCCCGGTTCAGGGTCAGGTCGACGCCATCGACCGCGCGCACGGTGCCGTTGGGGGTCTCGAACCAGGTCTTGAGGTTGCGCAGCTCCAGAAGATTGCTCATTTCGCCAGCCTCGGGTTCAGGATTTCGCGCAGCCGGTCGCCGACGATATTGACGGAGAAGACAAGGATCAGAAGCAACAGCCCCGGATAGACCGACATCCAGTAGAGCCCGGCCAGCATGACCTGATAGCCATTGGCAATCAGCAGCCCCAGCGAGGGTTCGGTGATCGGCAGCCCGATCCCGAGAAAGCTGAGCGTCGCCTCGGCGGCGATGGCGCTGGCGATCTGGATGGTGCCGATGACGATCAGCGGCGGCAGGCAATTGGGCAGGATGTGACTGCCCATGATCCGCCAGGCGGGAATGCCGAGGCAGCGGGCCGCTTCGGCGTATTCCTTTCCGGATTCGACCAGGGCCGTGGCCCGGACCGCGCGGGCGAAATAGGCCCATTGCACGAAGACCAGCGCCAGGATCACCTTGCCGACCCCCTGGCCGAAGACGACCAGGATCATCAGCGCCACGAGGATCGTCGGAAAGCCCAGCATCAGGTCGACGAAGCGCATGATCACGCTGTCGACCACCCCGCCCCGATAGGCCGCCAGCAGCCCCAGCGCGGTGCCGACCGCCATGGCCAGCAGCCCCGCCGTGGCCCCGACCGCCAGCGATGTGCGCAGGCCGTATAGCATGGCCGAGAACATGTCGCGCCCCTGCCCATCGGTGCCCAGCAGATAGGTCATGCCGGTATAGCCCTGGCTCATCGGCGGCAGCTTGGAATCGAAGAAGTCGATCTCGGCCAGGTCATAGGGGTTCTGCGGCGCGATCATCGGCGCAAGGATCGCCGCCAGCAACAGGGTCAGGCAGATCAGGCTGGCGATGCTGGCCTTGGGGGATTTCAGGATGCCGCCGGCGATCCGCGCCGCCATGCTTTCGGATTTCAGCAGGGCGATCATTGCGCACGCCCCCGGATCCGGGGGTCGAGCGCGGAATAAAGCACGTCGACCAGAAAGTTGATCAGGATGAACATGGTGACGATGACCAGGATGTAGGCAACCACCACGGGCCGGTCGAGCATGTTGATCGAATCGATGATCAGCTTGCCGACACCGGGCCAGGCAAAGATCGTCTCGGTCACCACGGCAAAGGCGATCAGCGATCCGAATTCGATGCCGAGCACGGTGACGATCGGGATCAGGATGGTTTTCAATACGTGGACGAACAGGATGCGGCCTTCGCCCAGCCCCCGTGCCCGCGCATATTTCACGAAATCGAGCGGCATGGTTTCCTGCACGCCGGTCCGCGTCAGGCGGATCACCAGCGCGACCTGCGCCAGCGCCAGATTGGTGGCGGGCATCAGCAGATGGGTGAACCCGTCCCAGGTGGCATAGCTGGTGCGGACGCCAAGGATCGTCCCGGTCTCGCCCCGCCCGGTCGAGGGCAGCCAGCCCAGCCAGACCGAAAAGATCATGATCAGCATCATGCCCTGCCAGAAATTCGGCAGCGAGAACCCAAGGATGGAGCCGGTCATGATGCTTTCATCGCTGAGCGAACCGGGGCGCGTCCCGGCCCATAGCCCCAGCGGTATCCCGAGGAACAGCGACAGGAACAGCGCCGTGGTGACCAGTTCCAGCGTCGCGGGCAGCCGTTCGAAGATCACTTCGAGCGCGGGGCGATTGTAGACGAAGCTGCGGCCGAAATCGCCCTGCAGGGCGGAGGTCAGGAAGGTCCAGTATTGCACCGGCAGCGGCTGATCCAGGTTCAGCGAGGCCGCGACCTGGGCCCGTTCGGCCATGGTCGCATCCGAGGACAGCAGGATCTCCAGCGGGTCGCCGATGGCGTAGACGCCAAGGAAGACCACCAGCGAGGTGATGGCGAGGACCAACAGGGCCTGAAATACCCGGCGAAGGATGAAAACGGTCATGGGCGGGCCCGCCGGTTGCGGGCGGGCTGAACCTTTGGTGGTGACATGTGGCGTATGGCTTCCCTGTCGCGGGCCTGTTTGCCGGCCCTGATGAGGGAAAGCTTGCGGGACGATTCGAGTCTATGCAAGATTATGAAAATATGTCCCACGGCTATGCGTAAATGGAATAGATATGCAGCTTGTCCAGCTTCAGACCTTTCGGGCGGTGATCGAACACGGGTCGACTCAGGCGGCGGCCGAGTACCTCGGGGTCACGCAATCCGCCGTGTCGCGCCGGATAACGCAGTTGGAACAGCACCTTGGTCTGGACCTCTTCCGCCGAGAGAAAGGCCGGCTGGTGCCGACACGGGATTGCCGGCTGTTGCAGGGGCAGATCTTCGGCATGGTGGACCGGGGCGCGCGGCTTGGCGCGTTGGCGCAGGAACTGCGCAAGGGAAATTCCTCGGCCATAACGCTGCGGATTGCAGTGCCGTCCAGCCTGACCTTGTCGATCCTGCCCGGCATTCTGCGCGATTTTCTGGCAGCCAACGACCTTGTGCAGGTCGAATTGCACACCGGCCCCTATGACTCGATCGAACGGATGCTGTTGGATGAACGGGCCGAGATCGGGTTTCTTCGCATCCCCGTGCAGGCCGCGGGTCTAAGCGTCACCCCGGTGATCGAGGCCCGCACCGTCTGCGTCATGCCGAACGACCATCCGCTGACCGCGCGCCGCGAAATCTCGATCGCCGATCTGCGGGATGAACAGTTGATCCTGCTGGGGCGGCGCCGCGCCCCGCGCCGCGAGGTCGACGAAGCCTTCTGGGGCGCCGGCTTTACCCCCAGAGTCCGGGTCGAGGCGCATTCGGTCCTGTCGGCCTGTTCCCTGGTGGCCAATGGCATGGGGGTGACGCTGGTCAATGAATTGATGGCGCGGGATTACGACCATCTGGCCGTCACCCACCGCCCCGTCACGCCGGAATTGAACCACCGTTTCGCCTTTGCCCTGAATACCGAGATCCCGCTGTCGCAGGCAGGGCAAAGTTTCCTCGACCTGGCGACGGAGCGCTTGCAGAGTTTGTTGCAACCAACGGGTTGATCAGCGGAGCTGATTCGAAAAGGTCCTAGGTCAGGGCCTCGACCGGGGGCAGATCGGGGCGTGGACGCGACACCATTTCGGTGGCTTCCTCGGGCGGCAGCCCCGCCAGGCACAGCAGCCGGATCGCCGCTGCGGGCAGGGCATCCGAACCGGTTTCACCCCGATAGACCGCCAGACAGACCCCGACGATAGCATGGGTGGTCAGCATCCAGCTGAGCGCCGGGTCGCCAGAGGTAAAGCGACCGGCCCTGGCACCACGCGCCAGCAGGTCCGTGGTCAACGGTCCGATGCGGCGAAACATGGCATCCGCGACGATGCCGGAGCGGCCCAGAAGCTGCTTCCAGCGGGAATCGCTGGCGGCGGTTTCCAGGACCGTCATCAGCGCCACCGCATAGATATGCGCCGGATCGCGGAAGGACCGGGTCGCGGATTCCACCCGGATGGACAGATCCTGCATGATCTCTTCCAGCACCGCGACGGCCAGATCTTCTTTCGAGCGGAAGTAGTTGTAGACGGTCCCGGCGCCCATGTCGGCGCGGTCGGCGATTTCGAGCATGGTCGCCGCATCGATGCCCTTTTCGGACATCACGTCACTGGCGGCGCGAATCAACGCTTCGCGATTGCGACGTTGGCGGCGGGCTACGCGCCCTTCTTTTGGCGATTCGCCTTTTTCAACGCTCATAAGATAGTCCCCTTGAAACTGAACGTTATTCAAGGTTGACTGACGTCGCAAGTGAATGAGTGGCCGAACAGGCGCCGAACGTCGGAATGCAACGCAACCGCCGATGCCTGCCTAAATGCGGTGCAAACCAGCAGATCGGAAAAAATCACGAAATTTGTGCTGGTAAAGAAGGTTTTTCCAACAAATAGTGATGTGAAACAAAATCAGATCTGATTAATACTTGAACATGAATGATGTTCGGGTCTGACATATCAGGGATCAAGTGCATTTTCAGGGTGCATTCCGCCAAAGAAGACGTCGGAATGGCGCGGGGCGACGTCGCCGGGATCGGTGAATGCGCTAAGGTCGGACGCAAGGATCGCCATGCCGACAAGCCTACGCGGCATCGGACGATCCGCGAAGAAAAAGAAACGGGGAGCCGCAATTGGCATTAGATGCGAACAGCGAAGCATTCGTCGCCTTCGAACGGGTGCAGAAAAGCTATGACGGCGAAACGCTCGTCGTGAAGGACCTCAACCTCAGCATGCCGAAGGGCGAGTTTCTGACGATGCTCGGGCCGTCGGGGTCGGGAAAGACCACCTGCCTGATGATGCTGGCCGGATTTGAAACCGCGACCCATGGCGAAATCATGCTGGACGGCACGCCGATCAACAACATCCCGCCGCACAAGCGCGGGATCGGCATGGTGTTCCAGAACTACGCGCTGTTCCCGCATATGACGGTGGCGGAAAACCTCAGCTTCCCGCTGGAGGTGCGCAAGATCGGCAAGTCGCAGCGCGAGGAAAAGATCATGCGCGCGCTGGACATGGTGCAGATGGGCGAATTCGCCGGCCGTCGCCCGACCCAGCTTTCGGGCGGTCAGCAGCAGCGGATCGCCCTGGCGCGGGCCCTGGTCTTCGAACCGGAGCTGGTGCTGATGGACGAACCGCTTGGCGCGCTCGACAAGCAGCTGCGCGAGCACATGCAGTTCGAGATCACGCGTCTGGCGCATGAACTGGGCATCACTACCGTCTACGTGACCCACGACCAGACCGAGGCGCTGACCATGTCGGACCGCGTTGCCGTGTTCAACGACGGCCGGATCCAGCAGCTGGCCCCGCCGGATCGCCTGTATGAAGAGCCCGAAAACAGCTTCGTGGCCCAGTTCATCGGCGAGAACAACACGTTGGAAGGCACCGTCAAGGAAATCACCGGCGAACGCAGCTGCATGGTCGAACTGGACGGGGGCGAGATCATCGCCGCGCGTCCGGTCAACGTCAGCCAGCCCGGCGAGCGGACCCGCGTCTCGATCCGCCCCGAACGGGTCGAGATGGACCCGAGCCGCCTGCAGGACGGCGCCCACCTTCTGAAGGCCGAGGTGCTGGAATTCGTTTACATGGGCGATATCTTCCGCACCCGTCTGCGGGTGGCCGGAAACAGTGATTTTGTCGTCAAGACCCGGAATGCCCCGGATCAGGTCCGCTTGAAGCCGGGCGAGCAGGTCGAGATCGGCTGGCTTCCCGAAGACTGCCGAGCCCTGGACGCCTGACGACAGCAAGAGCACCCGCATCCGTCACCGGCGGATGCGGCCAATCGAGATCCCGTCCGTTCCGCCCGTAACGCAGGATCCGTTAAACCCAAAAAACGGGACAACTTGGGAGTTAAGACATGACACTCACGAAATCCCTTCTGGCTGGTACGGCCCTGGTCCTTGCGGCCGGTGGAGCCTCCGCTCAGGAGATGGCAAACGAGATGACGATCGTTTCCTGGGGCGGCGCTTATCAGAATTCGCAGCTGAAAGCCTATGTCGAACCCTACATGGAAGCGAATCCCGGCGTGACCGTCACCTGGGACGAAAGCTCTGCCGAGGCCGTCGCCAAGCTGCGCGCCATGAACGAAGCCGGCAACATCACCTGGGACCTGGTCGATGTCGTTGCAGCGGACTCGATCCGTCTGTGCGATGAAGGCCTGGCGATGGAATACGATCCCGAAGACCTGCTCGCCGAAGGCGATGACGGTTCCTCGGCGGAAGACGACTTCGGCGACCTGCTGGTCGACGACTGCTTCATCCCGCAGATCGTCTATTCGACCACCTTCGGCTACCGCAACGACATGGTGCCCGAAGGCGCCGATGCCCCGAGCGAGATCTGCGACGTCTTCGACCTGGAAACCTATCCGGGCAAGCGTTCGCTCGAGAAGCGTCCGATCAACAACATGGAATGGGCCCTGCTTTGCGACGGCGTTGCCAAGGAAGACGTCTATGATGTCCTCGGCACCCCGGAAGGCCAGGAACAGGCGCTTGCCAAGCTCGGCACCATCAAGGACGACGTGATCTGGTGGTCTGCCGGTGCGGATACGCCCCAGCTGCTGGCAGATGGCGAAATCTTCATGGGCTCGACCTACAACGGTCGTCTCTACTCGGTGATCGTCGAGCAGGACCAGCCTGTCGACATGATGTGGGACGCACAGGTCTTCGACCTGGACGGCTGGATCATCCCCGAAGGTCTGGACGATGCGCATCTGGCCCGCGTTTCGGACTTCGTGAAGTTCGCTACCGACACCCAGCGTCTGGCGGACCAGTCGCAGTATATCTCCTACGGTCCGGCGCGTCTGTCCTCGGCTCCGCTGGTGGGTGAAGACATGAAGCCGCATATGCCGACCGACCCGGAAAACGCCAAGAACACGTTCCTCTACAACTACGAGTTCTGGGCTGACTATCGCGACGACATCGACGCGAAGTTCCAGGCTTGGCTGGCTCAGTAAGGGCTTGATGCCAGGATATCAGGGCGGGCCCAAGGGCCCGCCCTTCTGCAAGAGGGTCCGCCGCGAGACCCCGGAAAATACGACAGGGATGATATGAGCGATACCACGCAGACAGGCCCTACTCCGGCCAGCCCCGCCGTGGGCGAGGCCACCGGCAAGAGGGGCGAGATGCTGGCGGCTGACGGGCGACCGCTGAAAAGCAGCCTGAACCGGGCGCTTAGACGCCAGAAACTGCGGGCTTTGGGTCTGATCGCACCCCTGCTGATCTTTGTGCTCGTCACGTTCATCGCGCCGATCGCGGACATGCTGTTCCGCTCGGTCGAGAACGATATCGTCTCCAACACGCTGCCCGGCACGGTCGAGGAATTGAACGACTGGGATGTTGCCACCTCCGAAACACCAGACGAAGCGGTGTACCGGGCGCTGTATTACGATCTTTTCCTGGCCGCCGAAGCAAAAGAGCACACCAAGCTCGGCTCGCGGCTGAACTACGAGAAAACCGGCCTGTCCTCCCTGTTCCGGTCTTCGGGACGTGGTCTCGACGACTTTGGTGACGACTACCTCGACCAGCTCGAGGAAATCGACGAACGCTGGGCGGAAGGCGCCTTCTGGTACAGCCTGATGACCGGCAGCGGCGAGGCCGATGAAAGTTACCTGAACGGTCGGGTGAGAACGCTCGAACGGATGACCACCGAGAACCTGCCCGGAGATGTCGGCTTTGCCCCCTCCGCGGAGATCGCGGCCCTGCTGCCCGAGACGACCCACGCCTACAGCGATTTCGCGTCCTACACGGCGCTGGTCGACGGTGATGTCGTTGCCGAGGAGGACCCTTGGGAATCGGTCTACGTCGGCTTGATGAACGATCTGCAGACAGCCGATCTTGCCGCCTATTCCGGCCCCGAGGTCGATGCCCTGCGCGCCGCGCAGGCGGCCGATATCCCGCTTGTGTCGGCGAAGGACTTCTTCGCCGAGGAAGACGAGGACTGGGTCGATCCGTCGGTCTGGAGCACGATCCAGACCTACAGCCCGAGATATACGCCGGGCTACTTCCTGAACTCGGTGGACATGCAGCTGACCCCCGAGGGCATGGAGATGCGCCCCGACAACGAACAGGTCTACATCAAGCTGTTCAAGCGCACGATGTTCATGTCGCTGATGATCACCGGCTCCTGCATCCTGCTGGGCTACCCGGTGGCCTGGTTGCTGGCGAACCTGCCGATGCGCAAGGCCAACCTGCTGATGATCCTGGTGCTTCTGCCCTTCTGGACCTCGCTGCTGGTGCGGACCTCGGCGTGGAAGGTGATGTTGCAGCAGCAGGGTGTCATAAACGATGTTCTCGTCTGGCTGGGGATGGTGGATGACATGAACCGATTGGTGATGATCAACAACCAGTTCGGCACGATCGTCGCCATGACCCACATCCTGCTGCCCTTCATGATCCTGCCGCTCTATTCCGTGATGCAGGGCATCCCGCCGACCTACCTGCGGGCCGCCAAGAGTCTTGGCGCGACCAACTGGACGGCCTTCTGGCGGGTCTATTTTCCGCAGTCGGTGCCGGGGATCGGCGCAGGCAGTATCCTCGTCTTCATCCTGTCGATCGGCTATTACATCACGCCGGAAATCGTTGGCGGCACCACCGGGACGTTCATCTCGAACCGGATCGCCTATCATATCTCCTCGTCGCTGAACTGGGGCCTTGCGGCCGCGCTCGGGACGATCCTGCTTGGCGTGGTCCTGTTGCTCTACTGGGCTTACGACCGGATCGTCGGCATCGACAACGTGAAGCTGGGGTAAGTCATGTCTCTTGTAGTAATCGAACCGAAACCCGTTTCCTTCGCCGCCCCGGTCGTTGCCGCTTTCGGTGCCTTCTTCGGCCTGTTCTTCGGCACGGCGCAGGGGTCGGGCCTGCTGGGCATCGTTCTGGGCGCCGTGATCGCCGGGGCGTTGGCCTACGGCGCGATCCTGTTGTTCCGGGATAACGAGAAGGTCGGGAAGTGGCTGTTCCTGGCGCTGTTCGCCGTGGTCGGGTTTGCCCTGAAGGGTATTTCCGGCGGGGTGATGGGCCTGTTGCTGGGCTATTTCTTCGGCCACGTGACCTTCTGGCTGGCTTCGGGGCGCTACCGCACGGCGCTGCCACCCTATGCGACGCCGGCGCAGGTGCTGTGGCATTATGCCTTCCGCACCATTGCCGGGGCGATCCTGGTCTTCCTGATCACGCCGATCCTGGTGGTCATGCCGCTGAGCTTCAACGCGCAGAACTTCTTTACCTTCACGCCGGAGATGCTGAGCTTTGATCCGGCGGGGTATTCGCTGAAGCATTATCGCGACTTCTTCACCAACAGCGACTGGCAGCAGGCGCTGTGGAATTCACTGCGGATCGCGCCGATGGCGACGATCCTGTCGGTCGGCTTCGGCACCCTTGCGGCCATCGGGCTGAGCCAGCCGCATGTGCCGTTCCGCCGCGCGATCATGGCGATCCTGATTTCCCCGATGATCGTGCCGCTGATCATTTCGGCGGCGGGGATGTACTTCTTCTACTCGCGGATCGGGCTTCAGGGCACTTATCTTGGTGTCGTCCTGGCCCATGCCGCGCTTGGCATTCCCTTTGTCATCATCACCGTGACGGCGACGTTGGTGGGTTTTGACAATTCGCTTACACGGGCGGCGGCGAACATGGGCGCGAACCCGGTGACCACCTTCTTCCGGGTGCAGATGCCGCTGATCCTGCCGGGCGTGATCTCGGGCGGGTTGTTCGCCTTCATCACCTCCTTCGACGAGGTGGTCGTGGTGCTGTTCGTCGGCTCGGCCGGGCAGAAGACCCTGCCCTGGCAGATGTTCATCGGGCTGAGGGAACAGATCTCTCCGACGATCCTGGCAGTGGCGACGATCCTTGTGGGGATCTCGATCCTGCTGCTGGCGACAGTCGAACTGCTGCGGCGGCGCAGCGAGCGGTTGCGCGGGCTGTCCCCGGGCTGATGAGGGTGGCAATTTTGGACGGGCAGGAGGGGGCTTTCGGCCCCCTCTTGTGCCTTTGGCACAATTCATCCCCCGAGGATATTTCCGACAGGGAAACGGTTCAGGTGAAGGGTGTGAAGGTGACACCGGCGGCGGCGAGGCGGGCGCGGATGTCGCGGGCCATGGCGGTGGCCGTGGGGCTGTCGCCATGGATGCAGATGGACTGGGCAGCAAGCGGGATGGGATCGGCGCCGACGACCTCCATCAGGCCGGTGTCGAGGAAGCGCAGCAGTCGCGCGGTGGCCTCTTCGGGATCGTGGATCATCGCGCCGGGCTGGCTGCGCGGGACAAGCTGGCCTTCGGGGGTATAGCCGCGGTCGGCGAAAATTTCCGACAGGGTGGTGAGACCGGCGGCCTTGCCCGCCTTTTCCAGCTCGGTGCCCGAGATCGCAAGCAGGGCGAGGTTGCCGGGCAAGGCGCGAATGGCGGCGGCGATGGCTTCCGCATGGGGGCGGTTGGCCGAGGCGTGGTTGTTGAGCGCGCCATGGGGTTTGACGTAGGTGACGGTGGTGCCGGCGAGGGCGGCCATGCCCTGCAGCGCGCCGACCTGAGCAGCGACGAGGCGGCCGGTTTCCCCGGGCGACATGGGGATCACTCGGCGGCCGAAGCCTTCGCGGTCGGCAAAGCCGGGATGCGCACCGATCCGGACGTCTTTTTCGGCGCAGAGGCGCAGCGAGCGGAACATGGTTTCGGGATCCGAGGCATGGCCCCCGCAGGCGATATTGGCCGAGGTCACGAGATCCAGCATGGCCGCGTCGTCGCCCATGGCCCAGGGGCCGTAGGCTTCGCCAAGGTCGGAGTTGAGGTCGATGCTGCGGGTCATTTGGGCCTCCTGCGCTGCGTCAGATCACCCGGATAACATCCTTGCCCACCGAAAGCACGTAGCCACGCCGGGCGATATTGCGGATCAGCAGCTCCGAGACGATCTGGTTGCCGAGCGTGTCGCGCAGCCGCTTGATCCGGGTGGCGCCGGCGGCCTCTTCGCAGTCGACCTCGGGGCGGCCGGAGATCATCGATTCGATCTGCACGCCAGAGAGGACATCGTCGTCCATCCGCGCTTCGGCCAGGACCGAGAGGGTTTCGATCGCGGCATCGGTCAGCTTGAAGCCGAGGTTGTTGAGATAGACCATCTTTTCATCGCGCGAGATCATAAGGGAGTTGACCTCGATCCCGGCGCGTTCGATCTGTGCCATGCGGCGGCTGAGGCCGAGCAGCAGGATCAGCGCACCGATGGCGGCAAGCAGCAGCGCCGTGGCGAAGATCAGCAGCACGAAGATCACCATGCGGTAACTGGACAGGGTTTCCGAAAATGCGGTCCCCGAGAGGGCGAGGATGTTCAGCAACTGCACCTCGGCCTGGGAGGTCAGATCATTGTCCACGAAGATGGTCTCGACGCGGGCATTGAAGGCATTGGCGTCGGGCAGGTTCAGGAACAGGAAGACCGCGGCGACCGCGAGGATCGCCACCACTGCGCCAAGGCCGATCGCGGTGACCCGCAGCGTGATGCGGCGCAGGTCAGAAGCGTAGAAAGTATTGTCCGGCATTGGCCTTCCTCTGCTCGAGCCCATCGGCCCCGAAGATGGAGACCAGATTGAGCAGCGTCCAGCCCGCTGCCGAGAGCTTTGCGCGTAGTTCCGCCTCGGCGGCGGCGGGGGCGCAGCTGGACAGCGCCACGACCCCGTAATGCAGCGCATAGGGGGCGTCGCGGCGGGCCTTGTAGTCGGCATAGCAGGCCCCCTGGCCCCAGGCCGGTGTGGCCAGCAGCAGCAGGATCAGGGCAAGGGCATGGCGGCGGGTATGTGTCATGGCGCGACTGTCCGCGATCCGGTGCGGTCTTTCAATAACGATGCGGGATCTCGGGCCGGATCGGGCGCTGTTATCGGATAACCGGCGACTGATATTGCGCGATTTCGCGGGGTTGGCCGAGGGTGGGCCATGCGGTTCGGATCCCTCGGACCTGCGCTTCGCCCGCCGATAGTGCGGGCCTCCAGATGAAAGGACGTGCCATGCGTCATCTTGCAGCCTCTCTTTTCGCGGCCGGTGCCCTTGCGCTCAGCCCCCTTGCGGTGACCCCCGCCCGCGCCGACCAGAACGCCGGAACCGCCGTCGCGACGGTGATCCTGGGCACGGCGGCGCTGATCGCCCTTGGCAAGGCGCTGGACCAGGGCGGTGGTCATGCAGGAGCCGTTCGCGCGCCGGCGCCGCGCCCGGTCTATCGGGCCCCGGCGCCGCGTCGGCCGCAGGTCGTTCACGTTCAGCCCCGCCGCGACCCGCCGCGTCGTGTTGAGTCCCGGCCGTCACATGGACAGCAGAACCGCGGCCCCCAGGATCGTCATGACGACAAGAACCGCAATCGCTAGGACGCGGCGGCCCCTGCCGCGGGACTTGCGCGGCAGGGGTGGGTCTGGGAAAACCGCTTTCATGAAGCCGCCCCGAACCCTGCCTGATTTCCACCACGAAAACGCCCTGTTCGATCAGGGCGTTTTGCGCGTTGCCGGGGTGGACGAGGTCGGGCGCGGCCCGCTGGCCGGGCCGGTGACGGCCGCCGCGGTGATCCTGGACCCCGACTGCATCCCCGAGGGGATCAATGACTCCAAGCGGCTTGGCCGGGGGCGACGCGAAAGCGTCATTGCCCTGTTGCGGCAATGCGCGCGGATTTCGGTCGCCCATGCCACGGTCGCGGAGATCGACGAGATCAACATCCTGCAGGCGAGCCACCTGGCCATGCGCCGCGCGGTTCAGGGGCTGAGCGAGCGGCCTGATCATGTGCTGGTCGATGGCAACCGGGTGCCGGTCGGGCTGAACCTGCCTGCGACGCCGCTGGTGAAGGGGGATGCCCGGTCCCTGTCGATCGCGGCGGCCTCGATCGCGGCAAAAATCGCGCGTGACGAAATCATGCGGGATTTGGCGCAACAGTTTCCCGGCTACGGCTGGGAAACCAACGCGGGCTATCCGACAGCGGCGCATCGGCGTGCTCTACAGGATCTTGGTGTGACCCCACACCATAGACGTAGCTTTGCACCGGTTCGCAATATCTTGTGTCGAGGGCAAAACTAACCGACTGATTCAAATAATTAAATTGACGGCGAATCATCCGTGACTCATCATTTGCCCATATAATCGAGCGCAACAAATGCGCCGTATTCGAGGCAGTACATCATGAAAACCACGGCAAAGGGGGCTTCCGCGCTCCCGTTGAATACGATTCTATCGGGCGATTGCGTGGAGGCGATGAACGCGCTTCCCGAGAATTCGATCGATCTGATCTTCGCCGATCCGCCCTATAACCTGCAACTGAAGGGTGATCTGCACCGGCCGGACAATTCGCGGGTCGATGCGGTCGACGATCACTGGGACCAGTTCGCGAGCTTCGAGGCCTATGACCGTTTCACCCGCGCCTGGCTGAAGGCTGCGCGCAGGGTGCTGAAGCCGAATGGCGCGATCTGGGTCATCGGCTCCTACCACAACATTTTCCGCGTCGGGGCAGCCCTGCAGGATGCGGGCTACTGGATCCTGAACGACGTGGTCTGGCGCAAGTCGAACCCGATGCCGAACTTCCGTGGCAAACGGTTTACAAATGCCCATGAGACGATGATCTGGGCCTCCAAGAACGAAGGCGCGAAATATACCTTCAACTACGAGGCGCTGAAGTCGCTGAACGAAGGGGTGCAGATGCGCTCTGACTGGGTGCTGCCGATCTGCAACGGCCATGAGCGCCTGAAGGACGACAACGGCGACAAGGCCCACCCGACTCAGAAGCCGCAAAGCCTGCTGCACCGGGTGCTGGTCGGCTCGACCAACCCCGGCGACGTGGTACTGGATCCCTTCTTCGGCACCGGCACGACCGGGGCCGTGGCCAAGATGCTGGGCCGCGACTTCATCGGGATCGAACGCGAGGAGGCCTATCGCAAGGTGGCCGAGGCGCGTCTGAAGTCGATCCGCAAGTTCGACAAGGAGACGCTTGAGGTTTCGACCAGCAAGCGCGCCGAGCCGCGCGTGCCCTTCGGGCAACTGGTCGAACGCGGCATGTTGCGTCCCGGAGAAGAACTGTTTTCGATGAACAACCGCCACAAGGCCAAGGTGCGCGCCGATGGCACACTGATCGGTGGCGACGTGAAGGGGTCGATCCATCAGGTGGGCGCAGCCCTGGAAGGCGCCCCGTCCTGCAATGGCTGGACCTACTGGTGCTTCCGCAAGGACGGCAAGACGATCCCCATCGACGTGCTGCGTCAGCAGATCCGGTCCGAAATGGGCTGAGGCCGCCTACCCGACATTCCGCAATGCCTGTACCGCCGCCTTCGGGCGGGGGCCACTTTCCCTGCCCTTCGGGGCAGGGCTTTTTGCTGTCAAAGCCCAAGGTCGGTGGCGACCGGCCATTCTGCCCGTCTGCCGCCTTTATGCCCTGTGATGGCGCCTGATCCCGCGTCGCCCGCAGACGGCATCCATCATTCGCCCAGTTTGGCGTGGACCTCGTCCAGATCGATCTCTCCGGTGGGCATCTTGTTGGCGGGGTTCTGGAAATCGTATTTGAACAGATTGAAATCGCGTTTGTAGATTTCATAGACCAGATGCATCGACAGGTCGTCGAAGTAATCTTCGACCGGATGCGCGCGTTTGGGCCCGTGGCCTTCGCTTTCGTTGAACCGCGGGATGCTTGCCAGGTCGACCTTGTGCGGTGTGTCGATGTGATCCAGAACGTCCTGCATCCCGGCGTTGAAATCCTCTGTCCAGAAGATCTTGTCGTAGCGGCCGCCATTGACGATGAAGGTCGAGACATGGCCAGCCATGCCCGACCAGTGAATGTCCGGGTCCATCGGCTTGCGCCAGCGGATGGTGTCACGCGCGAACAGCAGGAAGCGGCGGAAGCTGGCGATCTGGTCGAAGTCGGCCTTGCCGTCAGGGCCGCCGACCTCGATCCCGTATTTCTGCGTCACCAGCGGCACCAGGTTGCCGCGATAGCGCTGGCCATTGCGTTGGATGCCGCAAATCTTGTCGAAGAAGCTCGACAGGATGCGGGTGTAGGGATTTCGGACGCAGGTATAGGCATAGCTCTTGTGGCTGCGCGCATTGGCTTCAATCAGGGACTGGCTGTCGTCCCGTGACCATTTGTGCAGCCCCGTGACCGCATCATGGATGTCGCCGTCGAAAAATCGCCCATGATCCGAATAGAACATGATCTGGCCAATGGTAGAGCAGGCGCATTTGGGAACGACCCGGTACACCATGCTTTCGCTTTCCGTCATCCAGGTTCCTGGAAAACCCATACAGCCTTGCCTCCCGCGGGGCCGCCTGTGCGCGGCGTCCCTCTATCTGTCATAAAAAACCAAAGAAAATCCATTTTATCAATCGGTCATGGCGTATAAATCTAGCTGGAACTCATGTCATGGAAAGGCTTAAAGTTGCGCCAATGGCAAGGATTGCATTCATACTTCTCTGTCACAAGGACCCGGAAGGGATCATCGAGCAAGCCCAACGGCTGACTGCCGTGGGCGATTACATGGCGATCCATTTCGATGCCCGCGCCAAGCCTGCCGATTATCTGAAAATTCGCGCGGCCCTGAAGGACAATTCCAAAGTCGTCTTCTCGCACCGGCGGGCAAAATGCGGTTGGGGCGAATGGTCTCTGGTGCAGGCGACCCTTTATGCGGTCCAGGCGGCCGTTGCCGCGTTCCCTCGCGCGACCCATTTCTACATGTTGTCGGGCGATTGCATGGTGATCAAGTCGGCCGAATATGCCCATGATTTCCTTGATCGGGACGAGGTCGATTATATCGAAAGCTTCGATTTCTTCTCTTCGGGGTGGATCAAGACCGGTATCAAGGACGACCGTCTTGTCTACCGGCACTTCCTGAACGAACGGAAGCACAAGTTCTGGTTCTACAAGTCCCTCCAGTTGCAGCGCAAAATGGGTCTGACGCGCCAGATTCCCGAGGATCTGCAAGTCCAGATCGGCTCGCAATGGTGGTGCCTGCGGCGGCGCACCATCGAGGCGATCCTGGATTTCTGCGATCAGCGCCCGGACGTGATGCGCTTTTTCCGCACCACCTGGATTCCGGACGAGACCTTCTTTCAGACCCTGGTCCGCCATCTGGTCCCGACACCTGAAATCCGGTCCCGCACCCTGACCTTCCTGCTGTTCACCGATTACGGCATCCCGGTGACCTTCTATAATGACCACTATGATCTGCTGCTCGGGCAGGATTTCCTCTTCGCGCGCAAGATTTCACCCGCCGCGCATGAGGTGAAGCGCCGCCTCGGTCTGCTCTATGCGGCCAAGGGGGTGGATTTTCCGATCTCCAACGAAGGCGCCACCCTGTTCCATTTCCTGTCGGGGCGTGGTCGTGTCGGGCGCCGTTTTGCCTCGCGCTTCTGGGAAAAGGAAAGCTCTCTGGGGCGCGAGCGCGAGCTCCTGATCATCATCTGCAAGAAATGGCATGTCGCAAAGCGCCTGGCCGATCAGATCCGTCAAAAGACCAATATCCCGACGCTCGAATACCTGTTTCATGAAGAGGCCGCCGATCTGCCCGATCTGGGCGGCATCCAGTCGACGCTGGAAAAACGGACCCGGCACCGACGGGCGTTGATGCGGATGCTGTTCGATTATTACCAGACCGACCGAATGGTGATCTGCATGGATCCGTCGGGCATCGACCTGCTTGAGGACTTCTGCGGCGACCGTGCACAGACCCTGCTGCTGGACGTGGAGTGCGAATTCAGCGACGACTACCTGATCGGACACGCCAAACGTGTCGGCCTTGCGGGGGAACAGACGACGCAGGATACGCTCGACCGGCTGTTGCCGACGATCCGCCACGACATCACCTTCGAAGCCGACCGGATTCGCGACAGCGAATTCGAAAATCACCACCGGATTCGGGAAAGCCAGTCCAGCACCGAAAATGCGCCGGTCCTGGCGGATTTCCTGTCGACCGGCACAAGCACGGCGCAGGAAATCCTTGCGCTGGACCACCTGTTCACTGACTGAGGTGCGCCAAATGGCCTATTCCTATGACGAAAAGAACATCTTTGCGATGATCCTGCGCGGCGAGATCCCCAACAAGACGGTGATCGAGACCGCACATACCCTCGCCTTCGAAGACATTCAGCCACAGGCCCCGGTGCATATGCTGGTGATTCCCAAGGGCGCCTATGTCACCTATGACGATTTCGCGGCCCGTGCCAGCGACGCCGAAATTCTCGATTTCACCCGCACCCTGGCGAAGATCTGCGAAATGACCGGCGTTTCGGCGGATGCAGGGGACGGCTGCCGCTTCATCTCCAACGCCGGGACCCATGGAATGCAGGAAGTGCCGCATATGCATGTCCACCTCCTGGCCGGCCGCCCGCTTGGCCGTCTGCTCGACCCGGCGGGCTAGCGCTGCAACTTCGGCGGGCAGCGCAGGCGCGACTGCCCCCGAACCGCCCGTGACCTCCGCAACCGCGACACGCTGGAGGGGGCGTGACACGCCGCCATCTTGCCAGCGCCGGGGCTTTCGGTCTATCCCGACGCAGCGCGACAAGCCTGAAGAGGACAAGCCAGATGCCGATCGAAGCTCCCGAAACCAAGATCGTTGACAGCCACAAGGTCGCCTGTGACGGCGGCGAAGGGGCGCTTGGCCATCCCCGCGTCTGGCTGCATATCCCCGAAGACACCGGCTTCGTCGAATGCGGCTATTGCGACGCGCGATACGTCCTCAGAGGGCACGAAGGCCTGACGGCAGGCACCGAAACCCCCGCCTTCAAGGTCTGATTGCCCAAGCGCAGGGGCACCGAAGACGTTGATGATCCCCGAATTGCGCGCGACTGTGACCCGCGCGCCCCTGATCGTTTCCCTGTCTGAAATATCCCGGGGGAACGCGCGGAGACCGCGTTGAGCGGTCACCGCGCGTGGGGGCAGAGCCCCCGCGCGCCGCCCCCACCGTCTCTCCTGCGCCCTTCCGCTTCGACCGGTGCAACTGGCTGGCATCCGTCCGGGAAAGCTGAGATAACCGCCCAAAGAGACCAGAACGGAGAGGCCTCAATGGCATTCGGCAAGGGCTGTCACCTGCACCTGATCGACGGATCGGCCTTCATTTTCCGGGCCTATCACGCCCTGCCACCGCTCACGCGTAAATCAGACGGGCTGCCCATCGGGGCGGTCGCGGGCTTCTGCAACATGCTGCACCGCTATGTCGAGGGAAACACCGGCCCCGACGCCCCGACCCATGTGGCGGTGATCTTCGACAAGGGCAGCCATACCTTCCGCAACGACCTCTATGACCTCTACAAGGCCAACCGCGACGCCATGCCCGAGGATCTGCGCCCGCAGATGCCCCTGACCCGCGAAGCCACCCGCGCCTTCAATATCGCCTGCGAGGAAATCGAGGGCTACGAGGCCGACGACATCATTGCCACCCTGTCCTGCCAGGCCCGCGACGCGGGCGGCCGCGTCACCATCATCTCGTCTGACAAGGACCTGATGCAGTTGGTCGGCGGTGGCGTCGAAATGCTCGACGCGATGAAGAACCTGCGCATTGACTCCGAAGGCGTCGAGGCCAAGTTCGGCGTCGGCCCCGACCGCGTCGTCGACGTGCAGGCCCTGGCCGGCGATTCGGTCGACAACGTCCCAGGCGCGCCGGGCATCGGCATCAAGACCGCTGCCCTGCTGATCAACGAATACGGCGACCTCGAGACGCTTCTCGACAATGCCGGGAAGATCAAGCAGCCCAAGCGCCGCCAGTCCCTGATCGACAACCGCGCCCAGATCGAACTGTCCAAACGCCTCGTGACGCTCGACTGCAACACGCCGCTCGATTTCACCCTCGACGACCTCGAGGTGAAGGACGCCGACCCCGAGGTCCTGCTGCCCTTCCTTGCCGCGATGGAATTCCGCACCCTGACCAAGCGCATCGCCGAACAGATGGGCGCCGAGATCCCGGAAATCCCCGACACCCCCGCGGCCGAAGGCGCGGTGGTCGTCGCGGAAACCCCCGACGCACCACCCATCGAAGATTCGCGTTACGAGACCATCACCGACCCAGAGACCCTTGCGAGGTGGGTGGCGAGGGCTTGCGAGCGCGGCGTTCTGGCGATCGACACAGAAACCACCGGGCTTGACGAAATGCAGGTCGATCTGGTTGGCATCTGTCTGTGCATTGATGCCGGCCATGCTTGTTATATCCCGCTGCAGCACAAGGCCGAACAAGGCGGCGACGGCCTGTTCGGGTCCGATGACCTTGCGCCGGGGCAGATGCCGATCAACCTGGTGCTCGACATGCTGAAACCGATTCTCGCGGATGAGTCCGTGCTGAAGATCGGCCAGAACATGAAATACGATGCCAAGATCCTGAAGCGCTACGGGATCGACGTGGCGCCTTTCGACGACACGATGCTCATCAGCTACGCGCTGAATGCCGGGCTGCACAATCACGGCATGGATGCGCTGTCCGAACGCTATCTGTCGCACAAGCCGATCCCGATCAAGGAACTGATCGGGTCGGGCAAGAGCCAGATCACCTTCGACCGCGTGCCAATCGACAAGGCGACACGCTATGCCGCCGAAGATGCAGATGTCACCCTACGCCTCTGGCAGGTGCTGAAACCCCGCCTGCACCGCGAAAAGGTGACCAGTGTCTACGAGACTCTCGAACGCCCCCTGTCGCCGGTCCTGGCACATATGGAAATGCAGGGGATCGAGGTCGACCGCGACACGCTGTCCCGCATGTCCAACGCCTTTGCCCAGAAAATGGCCGGTCTCGAGGACGAGATCCGAGAGCTTGCAGGCGAGGATTTTAACGTCGGCTCCCCCAAGCAACTGGGCGAGATCCTGTTCGACAAGATGGCGCTTCCCGGTGGCAAGAAGGGCAAGACCGGGGCCTACTCGACCGGCGCGGACATCCTCGAGGACCTTGCGACGGAACATGATCTGCCGGGCCGGGTGCTGGACTGGCGCGCGCTGTCAAAGCTGAAATCGACCTATACCGACGCGCTGCAACGCTACATCAATCCCGAAACGGGGCGGGTCCATACCTCTTACGTGCAGACCGGGGCGAATACCGGCCGGCTCGCTTCGGCGGAACCGAACCTGCAGAACATCCCTGTGCGCTCGGAAGAAGGCCGCCGCATCCGCGAGGCCTTTGTCGCGCCGATGGGCAAGCTGCTGGTCTCGCTCGACTATTCCCAGATCGAACTGCGTATCCTGGCCCATGTCGCCGGGATCGAAGCGCTGAAGCAGGCCTTCCACGAGGGCCAGGACATCCACGCCGCCACCGCGTCGGAGATGTTCGGTGTGCCGCTGGAAGACATGACGCCGGATGTGCGCCGACAAGCCAAGGCGATCAATTTCGGCGTGATCTACGGCATCTCGGGCTTTGGCCTGGCGCGTAACCTGCGTATCCCGCGGGCCGAGGCACAGGGGTTTATCGACCGCTACTTCGAACGCTTCCCCGGCATCCGTGACTACATGGACGCCACGGTCGCCTTCGCGAAGGAAAACCTGTTCGTGCAGACCCTCTTCGGTCGCAAGATCCATACGCCGGAGATTGGCGCCAAGGGCCCCCACGCGGGTTTTGCCAAACGCGCCGCGATCAATGCGCCCATCCAGGGCACCGCCGCCGACATCATCCGCCGCGCCATGATCCGCATGCCAGAGGCAATCGAAGGCCTTCCGGCCCGGATGCTGCTTCAGGTCCATGACGAACTGGTCTTCGAGGTCGATGAAGGCGCGACCGATGCACTGGTCGCAGCAGCAAAGTCGGTCATGGAGGGCGCCAGCCTTCCCGCCATCAAGCTGGACGTGCCGCTGATCGTCGATGCAGGACAGGGCCGGAACTGGGCCGAAGCACATTGATCATCCGTCCCGGCGCGCGTCTTGCTGGCGTCGCATGCCTCCGGCGGGAGTATTTTCAGCCAGATGATGAAGAGCCTGTCTCCCCGTCATCTGGCTGGAAATACTCCGGGGGAGTCGCGCGCTAGCGCGGCGGGGGCAGTGCCCCCTTTTCGGGAGTATCACCTGAACTTTATGTCATTTTCCGCGGCACGCGTTCGTTGACAGCCCGCCGTCAGTTGGTTTCGCTGTCACGCCTGTTTCTTGAAAGCTCCGTCGTCCCCCTTAAGTCGCGCTAGCCAGCCGAGACCGTCGATAGTCTTGCCTGAGGGCCGGTAGTCCGCCCCGACCCAGCCAGCATAACCGCCTTTTGCCAACTGGCTGAAAAAACCATAGAAATCGATCTCTCCGCCGTCGGGTTCAGCCTGATCGGGGGCCGAGGCGATCTGCACATGGCTGGCCAGATGCCCGTAGCGGTCCCAGGTCCCGGCCACGTCGCCGGTGATCATATGGGCATGGTAGGTATCGAATTGCAGCCCGAGGTTCTTGCGCCCCACGGCCTTGATGACATCGGCAGCAAGGCTGAAATCGTTCATGAAATAGCCCGGCAGATCGGCATCGTTCATCGGTTCGATGGTCAGGCTCTGGCGCGGGGCAAAGTCGCAGGCCCAGGTGAGGTTCTCTATCATCGTCGCGCGCGCCGCCTCGCCAAAGGCGCTGCCAGACATGACATGGACGTGCTGTGCCTTCAGGGCATTGGCATAGCGCAGGGCGCGGCGAAAATCGTGTTGAAACCGCATCTGCCCGTTGGGGACGGCGGCAAAGCCCGCCATGCCACCGGTGTAATTCGGCGGCGGCGCGGCGATCAGGGTCACTGGCAGACCGGTAAAGCCGAGCGTATTGCGCAGATCGACCGCCGGAGCATCATAAGGGAAGGGGATTTCGACCGCGTCGAAGCCGGCCTCGGCCGCCGCCGCGATGCGGTCGGGCACCGGGCGGTCGGTGAACAGGGTCATCACATTTGCAGCGAATTTCAGCATTCAGCCCCCCATCCGACCGGTGGTCCGCGCAGTTTGGCCGCCAGGGCGCAGCGGGCGATCCCTGCGCGGGGCCGGGTCGTTGCTCAAGGATGCGAAGTGGTTACTCGTCGGTCAACTCTTTCGCGCGAATTATCGGAAAAAACTCGCGCGAGGAGCTTAACCCGAACCAGTCTTCCCCTTCATGAAGCCGGGTTTCACCGATCTCGACCAGCCTGTAAAAGCTCTTGCGATCGATCAGCGCCTCCAGCCGGTCGCGGATCAGCACATAGGGTGCTGGTTCGCCCGATTCTGGGTCGCGGGTGACGCGGATCGGGTGGGCTGGTCCGGCAGCCGCATGGTCAGCGACATTGGTCTGAAAGGTCAGCACCTGGTCCGGGCCGGGATCACGCAGGTCGAAATCGACCGCCAGAAACGGCGCATCATCGACGGTTATGCCCACCTTTTCCGCCGGAGTGACGAGAAAGTAATCGTCGCCGTCCCGGCGCAGGATGGTGGAAAACAGCCGCACCAGTTCCGGGCGCCCGATGGGCGTACCAAGGTAGAACCACGTGCCATCCCTCGCAATTCTCATGTCGAGGTCGCCGCAGAAGGGCGGATTCCAGTCGTGGACCGGCGGCAATCCGCGCCCCTTTGCACTTCGGGCCGAGGCGAGGATGCTCTCGGCGGTGACTTTCACGCTTTTTTGTGAGGTCATGAATTGGCCGTTAACCTTATGAGCGGTAGGGTTTGTTATTAAGATATAGTTACACGCAGGAGTAATGTCATGGCAGAAGCCGACGATCTCGTGGCCGCCATCGAAAAGGTCGAGGAAAAACTGGCCGCGGCCAAGGCCTCTATCACCAAGCGATTTGTCGGTCAGGAACAGGTTGTCGATCTGACGCTGTCGGCGCTTTTGTGCAGTGGCCATGCGCTGCTGATCGGTCTGCCGGGGCTGGGCAAGACGCGGCTGGTGGAAACCCTGTCGACGGTCATGGGGCTGGATGGCAGTCGGATTCAATTTACGCCGGACCTGATGCCTGCCGATATTCTTGGCTCCGAGGTGCTGGAAACCGCCGCCGATGGCAGCCGCAGCTTTCGATTTCTGCCCGGTCCGGTGTTCTGTCAACTTCTGATGGCGGATGAGATCAACCGCGCTTCGCCCCGGACGCAATCCGCCCTGCTGCAGGCGATGCAGGAAAAGGTCGTGACCGTGGCCGGGGAAAACCGATCCCTGGGCAAGCCATTTTCGGTTCTGGCGACCCAGAATCCCATCGAACAGGAGGGCACCTATCCGCTGCCCGAAGCGCAGCTTGACCGTTTTCTGGTCAAGATCGACGTAACCTACCCCGACCGGGACACCGAACGCGCCATCCTGCTGTCGACCACCGGCACCGCCGAGGAAGAAGCCCATGCTGTCTTTACCGCGCAAGAGCTGATCGAGGCGCAGTTACTGCTGCGCCGCATGCCGGTCGGCGACAGCGTGGTCGAGATGATTCTCGACCTGGTGCGCGCCTGCCGTCCCGAAGATCCTTCAGCGTCGCAGCGGGTCCGGGACACCGTGTCCTGGGGGCCGGGGCCGCGCGCGGCTCAGGGGTTGATGCTGACGGTGCGCGCGCGCGCCATGCTGCAGGGCCGCCTTGCGCCCTCGCCCGAGGATGTCATTGCCTGCGCCCAGCCGGTCTTGTCGCACCGCATGGGGCTGAACTTTGCCGCCCGTGCGCGCGGGGACAGCCTTGACGGGCTGATCGCGGATGTCGCCACCCAGGTCTCCGGGGTCGAGGCCGCGGCGTGAAAACACCCACCGAACTCCGCCACCGGGCCGAGGAAGAGGCCGCCCGCCTGCCGCCTCTGCTGGCCCGTGCCGAGCAATTGGCTGGCACCGTCCTGCTGGGCGATCATGGTCGGCGGCGGGCCGGGTTGGGGGATGATTTCTGGCAATATCGCCCGGTTCAGCCCGGCGATCCCCGGCGTTGGGTGGATTGGCGCCGCTCTGCCCGGTCGGACGACAAGTTCGTGCGCGAAAGGGAATGGCAGATCGCGCAAAGCGTCATGCTCTGGGTCGATCAATCGGCCTCGATGCAGTTTTCCTCCTCCAAGGCCCTGCCGATGAAGGGTGACCGGGCGCGCAACCTCGCCCTGGCCGCCGCGATCCTGCTGATCCGGGGCGGCGAACGCGTCGGGCTGACCGGCACGCTGCTGCCGCCGCGACGCGGCCAGAATCAGGTGCTTCGGCTGGCAGAGTTCTTTTCCCGCGACGCGGATCAGGATTACGGTGTGCCCGAACATCGCGCCATGATCCCCAACGCCCGCGCGCTGTTCCTGTCCGATTTCCTCGGCCCGATCGATCAACTGACCCTGGCCATGACCAAGGCCGCCGACCGTGGCATCCGGGGTGTTCTGCTCCAGGTCCTCGACCCCGTTGAAGAGGCTTTTCCTTTTTCGGGGCGCACCATTTTCGAAAGCGTTGGGGGCACTGTCGCCCATGAAACGCTGAAGGCCAACGACCTGCGGGACCGCTACCTTGACCGGTTGGCCGCCCGGAAGGAAGAACTGAGCGCGCTGTGCCGTGTCACCGGCTGGCAGGTCAGCACGCATCACACCGAAGCCTCGGCGCAATCGGCGTTGCTGTGGATCTGGCAGGCGCTCGACAGGGGGACGAACTGATGCTGATCGGCGGGCTTGGTTTCATCGCTCCCTGGCTGCTGGTCGCCCTCGCGGCGCTGCCGGTGCTCTGGCTGTTGCTGCGCGCCGTGCCGCCCGCGCCGGTGCGGCGGCGGTTCCCCGGTGTGGCGCTTCTGCTGGGTCTGCGAGACGAGGAAAGCGTTTCCGACCGCACGCCCTGGTGGCTTCTGGCCCTGCGTATGCTGGCGGCGGCAGCGGTGATCATCGGCCTTGCCGGGCCGGTGCTGAACCCCGATCCCGCGCGGCGTGCCACATCGGACCCGCTGCTGATCCTGCTTGACGGCAGCTGGGCCTCGGCCCCCGAATGGCCCCGCAAGGAAGATGCGGTCGAGACCCTTCTGGGCGAGGCTGCGCGACAGGGGCGCACCGCCGCCGTTGTGCGCCTGACGACGCCCGAAGCCCCGGTTTTCCAGACGCCTGAGACATGGATCACAAGGCTGCCCGGTCTTGGCCCCGAACCCTGGCAGCCGCCAGCGGTGGATGACGCCGCGATGGTCCGCTTCCTTGATGCGGTGAACGAGATCGACGGCGGGCTTGAAACCGTCTGGGTCTCGGACGGGCTGGCCCGGCCATCGCGCAACGCGGTGCTGGCGGCGGTGGCAGACAAGGGCCAGGTGCGGGTGCTGGAGACGGGTCGCGACGTGATCGCCCTGCGCCCTGCCAGTTTCGAAGACGGCGCCGTGCAATTGACGGCGGTGCGCGCCAGCCACGATCTGGACCGTCCGCACGTCGTCTCGGTTCAGGCCCATGGCCGCGATCCCGCCGGTGCCATGCGGTTGCTTGAGACGACGGAGATCAGTTTTGCCGAAGGGGCCGCGACGGCGTCGCAATCCCTGATCCTGCCGGCAGAACTGCGCGCTCGGCTGACCCATTTCACCATCGCGGCAGAGCGGTCTGCCGGGGCGGTCGCGCTGACCGATGACGGGCTGCGCCGCCGCGAAGTGGCGCTGATCGCGGGCCGCGAAGACCGCGAAGGGCTGGAACTGCTGTCGCCGCTGCACTACCTGCAGCGGGCGCTGGAAACCAATGCCGACCTCCTGCATGGCGCTTTGACTGATGTGCTGCCGGCCAATCCGGATGTGGTCGTTCTGGCCGATGTAGCCACCTTGTCGGATGGCGAAGCGGCTCAGCTTCAGGATTGGGTGGAAGGCGGCGGCATGTTGCTGCGCTTTGCCGGGCCGCGCCTTGCCGCCAGTGACCTCAGCCGTGATTCGGAAGATGCGCTGATGCCCGTCCGCTTGCGTGCAGGCGGACGCAATGTCGGCGGCGCGATGAGCTGGGGCGAACCCAAGACCCTTGCGCCCTTCGATGCCGAAAGCCCCTTTCACGGGCTCGAATTGTCGCCCGATGTGACGATATCCTCGCAGGTCATGGCGCAGCCCGACCCCACCCTGTCGCAACGTGTCATCGCCCGGCTGTCCGACGGCACGCCGCTGGTGACGCGCAAGCATCTTGGCGACGGCCAGGTCGTGCTGTTCCACGTCACCGCCAATGCGGAATGGTCGACCCTGCCGCTGTCGGGGCTGTTCGTGCAGATGCTGGAACGGCTCTCGGTCAGTTCGGTGACCTCCAACCCCGACCCGGTCGAGCTGGAAGGCACGACATGGCAACCGCAACGGGTGATCGACGCCTATGGGACGATCTCCAACGCGGGCACCTTGCCCGGCGTGGACGGGGAACAGATGCTGTCCGCACCCATCGGACCCGCGCTTTTGCCGGGCCTTTATCAAAGCGAGGACCGGGCCATCGCCCGCAATGTTCTGGCGTCCGACGACAGCCTGGTGCCCAGCACCTGGCCCGGAGATGTGATCGTCGAAGGCATCACCGACCCGGCTGAGCAACCGCTTGGCGGGGCCCTTCTGGCATTGGCGCTTCTATTCCTGTTGGCGGATATAGTGGCCTCCCTTGCCCTGTCGGGCCGCTTGCGGGGGGCGCGACCCACGGTGGCCGCGCTGGCCCTTCTGGCGGCCGCTTCCGGGCTGCCGGGGCAGGGGCGTGCGCAGGACAGTGATGCCTTCGCGATCGAGGCCACGTCAGAGGTCGTTCTGGCCCATGTGCTGACCGGAAATGACCAGATCGACGGGTTGGCACAGGCCGGGTTGCAGGGGCTGTCAAATGTGCTCAGCTTCCGCACTTCGGTGGAGCCGGCGGTACCCATGGCGGTGGATCTTGAGACGGACGAACTTTCGCTGTTTCCCTTCCTGTACTGGCCGATTTCGGCGGATCAGCCGATCCCGTCGGACGCGGCCTATGCAAAGCTGAACCGCTACCTGCGTACCGGTGGGATGATCCTGTTCGACACGCGGGATGCCGATATCGCCGGATTCGGCGCGGCCAGTCCCGAAGGGCGCCGCTTGCAGGCCATTGCCCGGCCGCTGGATATTCCCCCGCTTGAGCCGATCCCCGAAGATCACGTGATCACCCGCACCTTCTACCTGCTGCAGGACTTTCCGGGGCGTTTCGCGCGCGGTGACATCTGGGTCGAAGCGGCTCCTGCGGATGCCGAACTGATCGAGGGCATGCCGTTCCGCAACCTGAACGACGGCGTCACGCCGGTGGTGGTCGGGGGCAATGACTGGGCCTCGGCCTGGGCGGTGGATGGCAATGGCAATGCGCTGGTCGTCGTGGGCTCGGGGCTGGCCGGGGAACGCCAGCGCGAGATCGCCTATCGGTTCGGCGTCAATCTGGTCATGCATGTGCTGACCGGCAACTACAAATCCGACCAGGTCCATGTGCCTGCGCTTCTCGACCGATTGGGCCAGTAATGACAGGACAGATCATCTTTGACCCGCTGGTGCCCTGGGTGCTGCTTGCCGTTCTGGCTGCGCTCACCCTTGGCGGGGTGGGGCTGGCAGTCTGGCGCGGCCTTGCGGGCTGGGCCTGGCGCGGGTTGGCGGGGCTGGTGATCCTGGCGGCGCTGACCGGGCCGGCGCTGCGTCAGGAAGACCGCGCGCCCCTGACGGATATCGTGCTGATGGTCGAGGACCGCTCGGCCTCGCAGCGCCTGTCGGACCGCGCCGCCCAGACCGCCAGCGCGGCCCAGACCCTGGCGACTCGAATCGAGGCGCGCCCCAACACCGAATTGCGCCGCATCACCGTCGGTGACGGCACCGAAGACAGCGGCACCCTGCTGATGACCGCCCTTGCCGAGGCGTTGGCCGAAGAACCGCGGGGGCGGATTTCCGGCGTCATTCTGTTGTCGGACGGGCGTCTGCACGACCTCGATCAGCTGCCGGGCGTGCCGGCCCCTATGCACCTGCTCCTGACCGGTCAGCCCACGGATTGGGATCGCCGGCTGATCGTCAGCAATGCCCCGGCCTTCGGGATTATTGACGAAGAGGTCATGCTGAGCCTTCAGATCGAGGACAGCGGCGCCGTGCCTGCCGAGGTCGCGGGCGAAGCAGAGCTGACCATGTCCGTTGATGGCGGCGACCCGATTTCCGTCCGCGTCCGCCCCGGTGTGACCTTCCAGGTACCCGTGACCCTGACCCATGGCGGGCGCAACGTGATCCAGTTTTCGACCCCGGAAAGTGCAGGCGAGCTGACCGAGCGCAATAATTCGGCCATCGTGCAGATGAATGGTGTGCGCGACCGGCTGCGGGTGCTGCTGGTCTCGGGCGAACCGCATCCCGGTGGGCGGACCTGGCGCAACCTGCTGAAATCGGATTCCTCGGTCGACCTGGTGCATTTCACCATCCTGCGCCCCCCCTCTAAACAGGATGGCGTGCCGGTATCGGAATTGTCGCTGATCGCCTTTCCGACGCGGGAATTGTTTCTCGAGAAGATCGAGGATTTCGACCTGATCATCTTTGATCGGTACAAGCGGCGGGGCATCCTGCCGACGCTCTATATCGACAACGTGCGCCAATATGTCGAAGACGGCGGGGCCGTGCTGATCGCGGCGGGACCTGATTTCGCCTCTGCCGATAGTCTCTATCGCTCGCCCCTGGCCGAGGTTTTGCCCGCCCGTCCCACGGCCCGTGTCTTTGAGGAAGGTTACACACCCAAGGTCACGGACCTTGGTCAGCGTCACCCTGTGACCGCTGGTCTGGAGGCCGAATGGGGCGGAGAGTGGGGCCGCTGGCTGCGCCAGATCGAGGTCACTCCAGAGCGTGGTCAGGTGGTCATGTCCGGGGTCGACGACAGCCCGCTGCTCGTGCTCGATCGGGTCGGGGAAGGCCGCGTGGCGCTGATGGCGTCTGACCACGCCTGGCTTTGGAACCGCGGGTTCGAAGGCGGTGGTCCGCAGCTGGAATTGCTGCGGCGGCTGGCGCATTGGATGATGAAGGAACCGGAACTGGAAGAAGAGGCCCTGACCGCCGAGGCAATGGGGCAGCGCATGGTGATCACCCGGCGCAGCCTGACCGACGACGTGGCTGGCGTGACCGTCACGGCGCCGGACGGTAGCGAAACCGAATTGCCCCTGGTCGAGACGTCACCGGGGCGGTTCGAGACGAGCTACGAGGGCCCTGAGATCGGCCTCTATCGGCTGGCCTCCGGGGATCTGAGCAGTGTAATCGGCCTCGGTCCGGCGGCGCCGCGCGAATTCGAGGAAACGATTGCGGATGGCGTCGCGCTGGAACCGGCCGTTGCGGCGACGCGCGGTGGGGTGGTGACCCTGTCGGATGGGCTTCCCGGATTGCGGGATGTGCGCCCTGGCCGGCCTGCCGCGGGGCGGGGTTGGATCGGGTTCACGCCGCGTGATGCCTATGAGACCCGCAACGTGACCCAGGTGCCGATGTTGCCGCCCTGGCTGGTATTGGTGCTGGCCTCCGGGTTGATCCTGGTGGGGTGGTTGCGGGAAGGTCGCCGCTAGGGTCGGGAGCCTGCGGGGGCTCTGCCCCAACGCCCGGTGACCGCTCGATGCGGTCTCCGCGCGTTCCCCCGGGATATTTGGAACAGGGAAACGGGCGGGGATGCCGAATGTGGTGTCAGTCGTCCTCCGTCTGGAGCAGGGTTTCGCGGGATTGCGAGGCGAATTCGCGGCGCCAGAGCAGGGCGCAGGTGGCCAGGGTCGCGGCCAGCAGGCCGTAGGGGCCTAGAAACCAGCCGGTTGCGGCCAGCGCGAAATAGATCGAGCGCAGGCCCCTGTTGAAGCTGCGGGCAGCGAAGATGTTGATTTCGGCGGCCTTGAGAGCACGCGGAATGGCCTTCGGGTCGTCGGTGCGGTTGGGGATCGCGCCCATCAGCACGGCGCAATAGCCGAACAGCCGGTTTGACCAGACGAATTTCAGGAAGGCGTTCACGAGGAAGAAGCCGATCAGGCACAGCTTTACCTCCCAGAAGACGACGGGGGCACGGGCGGAGGTCAGTTCCGCCACGCCGAGGTCGGTGGCGACGCCGCGCAGTTCCTCGGAGTTGCCCAGAAGGGCGGCGACACCGCCGATGGCAATCATGGTCGAGGAGGCAAAGAAGGAGGTCGCCGCGCGAAGGGTTCCGAGGATCTGCGCGTCGAAGATCCGGGTGCCGCGTTCGGCCATCTTGCGCAGCCATTCGCGCCGGTATTCCGCCATCAGCATCGAGACCGAGGGCCGGTTGGCGGCTGGATGTTCGATCCGCCAGCCAATCGCCAGCCAGGCCAGCAGCAGGGTCCCCACGGCCAGGGCATCAGGGATCGTGTAGAGGGCGAGAAAATCCAGCGCGGTCATGACCTTCGTGTTACCCTTCCAAAGGGCCGCTTGCCTATCGGAATTATTGGAAATAATTTTCCGATGTGCCGCTTTTCGAGGCGGACGCCGGGGGGAGCCGGATCGGGAGGGATCTGAATGGAAATGCCAAGGCCCGATTCACGGGTGCTGGAGCGCAAGGCCGAGCTTGTCGCGCGGTTGACCAAGGCGCTGCCCGCGGGGGCCGTGATCTCGGATCCGGCGGAAACGCGGGCTTATGAATGTGACGCGCTGACGGCATATCGCTGCCCGCCGCTATGCGCCGTTCTGCCGTCTTCGACGGACGAAGTCGCGGCCGTCCTGCGGATCTGTCACGAGATGTCGGTGCCGGTGGTGCCACGCGGATCGGGCACGTCGCTTGCCGGTGGCGCCTTGCCGACGGCGGATTGCGTCATCCTTGGGGTGGCACGGATGGGCGCGGTGTTGGAGACAGATTATGCCAACCGCCTGATCCGGGTGCAGACTGGGCGCACCAACCTCAGCGTTTCCGGCGCGGTCGAGGCGCAGGGATTCTTTTATGCGCCCGACCCGTCGAGTCAGTTGGCATGCGCCATTGCGGGCAATATCGCGATGAACTCCGGCGGGGCGCATTGCCTGAAATACGGTGTGACGACGAACAACCTGCTCGGGGTGACCATGGTCACCATGCAGGGTGAGGTGGTCGAGATCGGTGGCGGCCATCTGGATGCGGGGGGGCTTGATCTGCTGGGGCTGATCTGCGGCAGCGAGGGCCAGCTTGGCGTCGTGACCGAGGCCCTGTTGCGGATCCTGCCGAAGCCCGAGGGCGCGCGCCCGGTGCTGATCGGCTACGAAAGCTCTGAAGTCGCGGGGCGCTGTGTCAGCGACATCATCGAGGCAGGCATCCTGCCCGTGGCGATCGAATTCATGGACCGCCCCTGCATCCGCGCGACCGAAGCCTTTGCCGGCGCGGGCTATCCCGATTGCGAGGCGATGCTGATTGTCGAGGTCGAGGGCAGCCCGGCCGAGATTGACGAACAACTGGCCGTCATCATGGACATTGCCCGGCGCCATGATCCGGTAGCCCTGCGCGAAAGCCGGTCGCCCGAGGAAAGCGCGCGTATCTGGCTTGGCCGGAAAAGCGCCTTCGGGGCGATGGGGCAGATCAACGATTACATGTGTCTGGACGGCACGATCCCGGTCTCGGCCCTGTCCATGGTCCTGCGGCGCATCGGGGAGCTGAGCGCGCAATACGGGCTTGAAGTCGCCAATGTCTTTCATGCCGGGGATGGCAACATGCATCCGCTGATCCTGTTCGATGCCAACCGGCCCGGCCAGCTTGAGCTTTGCGAGGAGCTTGGTGCCGAGATCCTGCTGCTTTGTGTCGAGGCGGGCGGCTGTCTGACCGGCGAACATGGCGTTGGCGTGGAAAAACGCGACCTGATGGACCGGCAATACGGGCCTGCGGATCTTGAGGCGCAGATGGCGGTGAAGGATGTCTTTGACCCGACATGGCTGCTGAACCCGGCCAAGGTGTTTCCCCTTGCCGTCAGCGCCGGGCGACGGGATGGCGCGGCAAGATCCGCCGGTCCGACATTTTGAGTATTTGAGACAGGATGAAGATGCGACCTGCAAGCGAGATCGAACTGGCCGAAGCGATCCGGGATGCGTCGGGCGCCCTGCGCATTCGCGGTGGCGGGACGCGGGGGGCCTGGGTGCCGGGGTCTGCCGAGGTGCTGGAGACCGCCGGTCTGGCGGGGATACGTCTTTATGAACCCGGTGCGCTGACCTTGGTCGTCGGGGCCGGGACTTCGCTGGCCGAGGTCGAGGCAGCGCTGGCGGAAAAGGGGCAGCGGCTGGCCTTCGAGCCGATGGACAACCGGGCCCTGCTGGGCCGCAAGGGTACGCCGACGATCGGCGGTGTCGTGGCAGCCAATATTTCCGGCCCACGTCGGGTGCAGGCGGGCGCGGCGCGGGATTTCCTGCTGGGCGTGCGCTTCGTCGATGGTGCGGGCCAGGTGCTTAGCAACGGTGGGCGGGTGATGAAGAACGTCACCGGCTATGATCTGGTCAAGCTGATGGCGGGCAGCTGGGGCACCCTCGGCGTGCTGAGCGAGGTCAGCCTGAAGGTGCTGGCCCGGCCCCAGGCCGAGGCGACGCTGGTTCTGCGCGGACAGGGGGCGGCTGCGGCGGTGGCCGATCTGTGTCGCGCCATGGGCACGCCCTGGGATGTCTCCGGCGCGGCCTGGCGGGGGCCGGCGCAGGAGCGGCTGATCAGAGTCGAGGGCCTGCTGGGCAGCGTGACCTATCGCGCCGGACGGCTGCGCGATCTGCTTGGCGCCGATGCGGTCGTGACGGGGGAAGAAAGTGCGACCCTGTGGCGCGACCTGCGTGACGTGACGGATTTCGCCGGCCAGACGGCGCCCCTGTGGCGGATTTCCCTGAAGCCGACCGACGGGCCCGCGCTTCTGTCCCGGCTGGAGGTCGCAGGCATCTCCCATCAGGCGATCTGCGATTGGAGCGGCGGCCTGGTCTGGTTGCAGATGGTGGGCCCTTCGGCGCAGGCCGGAGCGCTGCGCGCCGCTGTCGACGCGCTTGGCGGTCATGCCACTTTGATGCGCGCGTCCGAAGAAGAACGCGCAAGGATCCCGATGTTCCACCCCGAACCGTCCCCGGTCGCGCGGCTGACAGGGGCGCTGCGCGCGCGGTTCGATCCGCGTGGCATTCTGAATCCGGGGCTGATGCAGCCCGCGTCGGTTCCGGCATAGGGGCAGGATATGCAAACGAATTTCACGGAAGACCAGCTGCGGGATCCATCCATGGCGCAGGCCAACAAGATCCTGCGCAGCTGCGTGCATTGCGGGTTCTGTACCGCGACCTGCCCGACCTATCAGGTGCTGGGGGACGAGCTGGACAGCCCGCGCGGCCGGATTTATCTGATCAAGGACATGCTGGAAAACGAACGGGTGCCGGATGCGACGACGGTCAAGCATCTGGATCGCTGCCTGTCTTGCCTCGCCTGTGTGACCACCTGCCCCTCGGGGGTCGATTACATGCATCTGATCGACCAGGCGCGGGCCTATGTCGAAACCCATTACAAGCGGCCCTGGCATGATCGGCTGTTGCGGGCGGTTCTGGCAGCGGTGCTGCCCTATCCGGGGCGGTTCCGGGCCGCATTGGTGGGTGCGAAACTGGCGCGGCCCTTCCGCCGCTTCCTGCCCGATCCCCGTCTGCGGGCGATGCTGGAAATGGCGCCCGCGCGCATTCCGCCCCGGTCTCCCCGCGATGATCCGCAAAGCTTTGTTCCCGACCGGCCCCGGATGCGCGTCGCGCTGATGACGGGCTGTGCGCAGAAGGCGCTGAACACCGATATCAACGACGCGACGATCCGCCTGCTGACCCGCCTCGGGGTCGAGGTCGTGGTGGCGCAGGGGGCGGGCTGCTGCGGGGCGCTGACCCATCACATGGGTAAGGATTCCCACGGTTTCGCCGCCGCCAATATCCGTGCATGGACACAGGAATCGGGCGCGGGCGGGCTGGATGGGGTGGTCATCAACACCTCGGGCTGCGGCACGACGGTCAAGGATTACGGCCATATGTTTGCCGGTACCGACCTCGCGCAAGAGGCCGCGCAGATCTCGGCGATGACGATGGATATCAGCGAACTGCTGATGAAGCTGGCCCCGGATGCCGCCTTGCCGGTGTGTCCCGACCACCCCGCGCGGGGTATGCGGGTCGCCTATCATCCGGCCTGTTCGCTGCAACATGGGCAACGTGTCACGGAAGCGCCCAAACGCCTTCTGGCCGCGGCAGGGTTCGAGGTCGCAATCCCCGCGGATGCGCATCTTTGTTGTGGATCGGCAGGTACTTACAACCTGTTGCAACCAGATATTTCGGGTCGGCTCAAGACCCGCAAGGTCGCCACCCTCGAAGCGCTCGCGCCGCAGGTGATCGCGGCGGGGAATATCGGCTGCATGATGCAGATCGGCTCTGGCACCGGCGTGCCGGTCGTGCATACAGTCGAGCTTCTCGACTGGATGACCGGCGGGCCGGTTCCGGCGGCGCTGACCAGCGATCCCCTGCCGCAACCGGTGCCGGTGCTGCGGCCATAGTGACGGATACCGGGACCGGAATGCGGCTGCTGTTGCTTTGCCTTTGTCTGACGCTGTCGGCGCCGCTGCATGCGAGCGACCTGACGACCCTGCGCCGTGGCGCGGTCGAAGGCGGCTGGTGGCAGGCGGTCGGGCGGCTTGATCTGGGCGACGACGGGTTTTGCACCGGGGCGTTGATCGCCCCGGATCTGGTGCTGACGGCGGCGCATTGCCTTTATGATCCCCGTGACGGCGCCGAAATCGCCCCCGGGGACATCCGGTTCCGCGCCGGTCTGGCCGAGGGCGCTTCGGCGCGGCGGGCGGTGCGCCGGACCCTGGCGCATCCCGCCTATCGTCCCGGCGCGGCGGGGGCCGGGCGGCTGGCCCATGACATCGCCTTGCTGCAACTGGATCTGGCCCTGACGGCGCCGCCCTTTGGCATCGACCCGCATCCCGGTATCGGGGATCGCGTCGGCGCGGTGTCCTACGCGATTTCACGGGACAGCGCCCCGCGCCTGCAAGAAGTCTGCGATGTGCTGGCGCGCGAAGCCGGGGTGCTGGTGACCTCCTGCATGGTGGATTTCGGATCTTCGGGGTCGCCGGTGTTTTCCTTTGCCTCCGGGGCGCCCCGGCTGGTGTCTCTGGTTTCGGCCAAGGCCGAGATGGCGGACCAGCCGGTCGCGCTTGGCCCGGAACTGGGCAGCGCGCTTGGCGAATTGCTGGACGCCTTCGACGCGGCTGGCGAATGATCCGCGTTGCCAATGGCCCGGTCGCGACATGCGCCGCTGCGGGGGCGTGCCAAGGGTCTTGAAACCCCGTGATCCGCTCCCCAGATTAAGGTCACAGGACGCCAGACAGGGTCCTGTAACGACCAAGGTCCGTCCCCTCGGGAGGGCCGCCAACATATTGTTATCGCTTCAAGAAGGATGACCCCATGCGTAATCTTGATTTCGCTCCGCTCTACCGTGCGACTGTCGGTTTCGACCAGATCGCCGACATGATGGACCGTGTGCTTTCGGCCGAAGGCGGGCAGCAGACCTATCCTCCCTACAACATCGAAAAGACCGCCGAGGATGCTTATCGCATCTCGATCGCGGTGGCCGGATTTGCCGATGCCGACCTCAACGTCGAGGTCCGCGACAAGGCGCTGATTGTCTCGGCACGCAAGGCTGAAGACGACGAGACCCCGCGCGCCTATCTGCATCGCGGCATCGCCACCCGCGCCTTCGAGCGCCGCTTTGCCCTGGCTGATCATGTGCGCATCACCGGCGCCACCCATGCCGATGGCATGCTGCATATCGAGCTGAAGCGCGAGATCCCCGAGGCGCTGAAACCGCGCCGTATCGAGATCGCCAGCACGCAGGGCGCCGCGTCTCAGGCCCTGGAAGCCTAGGACCGATTTTCGGATCGTCAGATCCGGAGTGCCAGCCATATCGCCAGCCGGATGCGCGGCCCTTTCCGGGGCCGCGCTTTTCGTGTGGGGCAGGTCAGCTCAGGGTGCGGATGCCGTCCGGACCGCTGATGCGCGCCTGCAACGACACGGTGTCAGCGTCGATGAAATGGATGCGTGGGTCCGCCAGATAGGGCGCCAACTGCGCGGCAAGGGCCGAGGCACGGGGATGCCGGATGTCCAGCCGCGACAATTCCAGCCCGGCGCCTGCCATGCGCCGGGGGGGCAGATCTGCGTCATGCTTTGCACACCAGTCGATGACGGTCGGAAAGGCGCCGTCATGGGGCAGGGACCCGTCGTCGGGCACGGTAATCAGCCAGCGCAGATCACCACGCCGGCCTTCGATCACCGGGCCAAGCGCCTGAGGCAGATCGGCGCGCAGCTGCGCCAGCCCGGGCAGGCGGATCACCCAATGCAGAAGCCGGGGCCGCGCGGGCGGATGATCCAGCCCGAACCAGCGCGGCCTGTCCGGGGGGCTGGCCTGGGGGTCGGGCGCGATCACTTCCAGAAAAGATGCCTCGCCCAGTTTCAGCAATCGGTTGTGGGTGCCCATCAGGGGATGCGCCCCGCCGCCCGGCAGGGGGATGCCCAGAGCGGTTTCCGCATGGGCCACCCCTTCGGCCAAAGTCGCCGCCGCGAGAACGAGGTGATCGAAGGCCGCGCCAGCCATCTACTGAAGGTCGCCGAAGGCCGATTGCATTCGCGTCACTGCCTCTTCAATACGGGCCCGCTGGGTGGCCAGGTTGAATCGCTGGAACATCTCGCCGCCGCTGCCGAAGGTGGCGCCGTCATTGACCGCGATCTTCGCGTCCTCGCGGATGCGGCGCAGGACTTCGTCCCGCTCCATCCCGGTGCCGGAAAAGTCGACCCAGGCCAGATAGGTCCCTTCCAGCGGCATCGAGCGCAGGCCGGGGATCGCATTGATCCCGGCGTCGAAGATGCGGGCGTTTTCCGCGATATAGGCACAAAGCGCGTCGACCCATTCGGCGCCTCCTGGGGAATAGGCCGCCTCTGACATCACCTGCCCGAAGGAATTCTGCGACCCGCTGATCGCGGCGTAAGCGCGGGCGAAATCCTGCCGCAACTGCGGATCCGGCACGATGACGTTGCCGACATGACCGCCTGCCAGGTTGAAGGTCTTGGTGGCCGCGGTCATCATCACCAGGCGATCCGAAACCTCGGGCGCGGCAACCGGCATCGGCACGTGCTTGTGGCCCGGCATGACCAGATCACAATGAATTTCATCCGAGACCAGCAGCAGGTCGTGGCGCTGCGCGAAATCGGCAATCTGGCGCAACTCGTTCACGGTCCAGACCCGCCCGCCGGGATTATGCGGCGAACAGAGCACGATCATCTTCTCGGCGCCGGTCATCTGCGCGTCGTAGGCGGCGAAATCCATCTCGTAGCGGCCGTCGTTCAGCACCAGCTGGCATTCGACGACCTCGCGCTCCTGCGCGCGGATGACCTTGGCAAAGGCATGGTAGACCGGCGAGAACAGGATCACCCCATCGCCCGGTTCGGTCCAGGCCTGCAGACAGACCTGAAGCCCGTTTACCAGCCCGTTGGTGGTGAAGATCGCTTCGCGCGGCGGGGTCCAGCCATGCCGGGTTTCGGCCCACCAGCGCACCGCGTCCAGATAGCTTTCGTTATCGCCGTAATAGCCGTAGACGCCGTTTTCCAACATGGCGCCAAGCGCGTCCTGGACAACCTGAGGCGCGCGAAAGTCCATGTCCGCGACCCACATCGGCAGGCCCTCGTCAGGCGAAATGCCGGAAAAGGCCTTCATGTTGTCCCACTTGGCGGCATGGGTGCCGCGGCGTTCGATGATCTCGTCGAAATTCATGGCGTTCGGTCTCGCTATCGTTTTCAGGGACGCTATCGGTTTCCGCGCCGGGGGCAAGGGCACAGCCCCGTCCCGACCGCGCGTGGGTGCACATTGCCTGCCCGATCACCTGCAGATATTGCGCAGACAGGACCCATGTCATACATGGTCGCCATGAAACGCCCCATTCTCATCCACCCGGATCCGCGCCTCAAGAAACTCGCCACGCCTGTCGCCGACCTGGACGACGGGTTGCGCATCCTGGCGGACGACATGCTGGAAACCATGTATGACGCGCCGGGCATCGGTCTGGCCGCGCCGCAGATCGGCATCCTGCAACGGCTGATCGTGCTCGACTGCGTGAAGGAAGAAGGCGAGACGCCCAGCCCGCTGATCATGTTCAACCCCGAGATCATCGCGGCCTCGGACGAGACAAGCGTCTACGAGGAAGGCTGCCTGTCGATCCCCGAGCAATACGGCGAAGTCACCCGCCCGGCCGAGGTCACGGCGCGCTGGATCGACCGCGACGGGACCGAACGGCAGGACACCTTCACCGGGCTCTGGTCAACCTGCGTCCAGCACGAGATCGACCATCTGAACGGCAAGCTGTTCATAGATTACCTCAAGCCGATGCGGCGCCAGATGATCACCCGCAAGATGCAGAAGCTGAAGCGCGAAAAGGCCCGCGATTAAGGCCCGTACCGCCCGATACCCGAGGATTTCATGACCAAACGCCGCTGCATCCCCTGGCCCGACAAGCGCCTGCGCTCTGCCGCCATCGAGGTCGAGGAAATCACCCCCGAGATCCACGCGATCTGGCGCGACATGATCGACACGATGGAGGCCATGCCCGGTGTCGGCCTGGCCGCGCCGCAGATCGGCGTGATGCTGCAACTGGCGGTCGTCGATGCCTCTGACAAGCGCGGCGAGGCGATCCGGATGGCCAATCCGCAGATCCTGCATGCCTCGGTCCAGCCACGCGAACACGAGGAAGCCAGCCCCAACCTGCCCGGCGTTTCGGCCGTGATCTCGCGCCCGCGGGCGGTGACGGTGCGGTTCCTGAATGGCGAGGGAGAGGTCGAGGAGCGCGATTTCGTCGGCCTCTGGGCGACCTCGGTCCAGCACCAGATCGACCATCTGGCAGGGCGGATGTATTTTGACCACCTCAGCAAGACCCGGCGCGACATGCTGCTGCGCCGGGCCCGGAAGACGGCCTAGGTCAGACAGGAGACGACAGGATGCGCGTGATCTTCATGGGAACCCCGGATTTCTCGGTCCCGGTGCTGGAGGCCCTGGTTGCGGCAGGCCATGACATCGCGGCGGTCTATTGCCAGCCGCCCCGCCCCGCGGGGCGCGGCAAGAAGGACCGCCCGACGCCGGTGCATGCCCGCGCGCTCGACCTCGGCCTCCCGGTGCGCCATCCCAAAAGCCTGAAGGGGGCGGCAGAGCAGCAGGAATTCTCGGCCTTCGGGGCCGATGTGGCGGTGGTCGTCGCCTATGGGCTGATCCTGCCCCAGGCCATTCTGGATGCGCCTGCCAAGGGTTGCCTGAATATCCACGCCAGTCTGCTGCCGCGCTGGCGCGGCGCGGCGCCGATCCATCGCGCAATCATGGCGGGGGATTCGGAGACCGGCATCTGTATCATGCAGATGGATGCCGGGCTCGACACCGGCCCGGTGTTGCTGCGCGAAAGCCTTGCCATCGGGCCCGAGGAAACGACCGCCGAACTGCACGACCGCCTCGCCCCCCTCGGCGCCCGGCTGATCACGCAGGCGCTGGCGCAGCTACCCGATCTAAAAGCCGAGCCCCAGCCCGAAGATGGCGTCACCTATGCCCACAAGATCGACAAGACCGAAGCGCGGGTGGATTTCACCAAACCGGCGGAGGAAGTCGATCGGCGGATTCGCGGCCTGTCGCCCTTTCCCGGTGCCTGGCTGGAATACGAAGGTCAGCGGCTGAAGCTGCTCGCCTCGCGCCGCGTCAACGGCAACGGGCCGCCGGGACGTGTTTTGGACGATGCGCTGACAGTGGCCTGCGGCACGGGTGCGGTTCAGATCCTGACGCTGCAAAGGGCGGGCAAGGGACCGCAGGCAGCGGAGGTGTTCCTGCGAGGGGTGCCGATTCCGTCCGGCGCCTGTCTGGGCGGAAGGGGACCGGAAAAGGCTTGATGCCTCCGGCGGGAGTATTTGGGACAGGATGAAGGCGGGCGCCTACCCCTTGAATGGGGCCATCCCGGCACGGGCAAGCTCGTCCGCGCGTTCGTTTTCCGGATGGCCTGCGTGTCCCTTCACCCATTCCCAGACAACGTCATGCTGCGCCTGCGCGGCGTCCAGCCTTTGCCACAGATCGGCGTTCTTCACCGGCTTCTTGGCAGAGGTCTTCCAGCCGTTGCGTTTCCAGCCATGGATCCAGGAGGTCACGCCGTTCTTCACGTATTGGCTGTCGGTGATGATGGTAATCGGGGTCGGGCGTCCCAGGGTTTCAAGCACCTGGATTGCGGCCATCAGTTCCATGCGGTTGTTGGTGGTATCCGCCTCGCCGCCGCTCAGTTCGCGTGATTTCAGGACGCTCTCATCGTCGCGCGCCTGCAACAGGACACCCCAGCCTCCGGGGCCCGGGTTGCCGGAGCAGGCTCCGTCCGTGAAGGCGCGGTAGGTCGTGGGCATGGAGCTTCTTCCTTTTCAGTTCGCGGCGAAAGATCATCTTCGGTGGACGAGGTCAAGGGAAGGGCGGGTCGGAGATCTCGAGGTCAAGATGTCAGGGAATGCCACGCAGTTGGAGCCTGGAAGGGGCGCTGCCCCCGTCTCCGTTCCGGAGACTCCCCCGGGATATTTCGAACAGGGAAACCTTTAGGGCGCGCCCGGTGGTGGCGCATGGTGATGTTTCCCTGTCTGAAATATCCCCGCCGGAGGCAGGAAACTCTTTTGGAACTGCAGTCGCGGTCGCGCGCCATCAGACGGTCGTGCGCAGGATCCGGGGCACCTTGAATTCGACATTTTCCTCGGCAGTTTCGACAAGCTTCCGTGTCACCTCGTAGCGTGCTTCGAGGGCGGCGATGACTTCATCCACAAGGATTTCGGGGGCAGAGGCGCCGGCGGTGATACCGATCGAGCGGATGCCGTCGAGGGCGCGCCAGTCGATGTCGTCGGCGCGCTGCACGAGCTGGGCGTAGGCGCAGCCATTGCGACCGGCCACTTCGACGAGGCGGCGGGAATTGGAGCTGTTCGGGGCCCCCACCACCAGCATGGCGTCGATAAGGCCGGACATGGCCTTGACCGCCTCCTGACGGTTGGTGGTGGCGTAGCAGATGTCTTCCTTGTGTGGCCCGATGATCGCGGGAAAGCGGGCCTGAAGGGCCGCGACGATACCCTTGGTGTCGTCGACGGAGAGTGTGGTCTGGGTGACGAAGGCCAGCTTTTCGGGGTCGCGGACGGTCAGTTCGTCTACGTCGCCGGCTTGTTCCACCAGCAGGACCTCGCCCGGGGGAAGCTGGCCCATGGTGCCGATGGTCTCGGGGTGGCCTTCATGGCCGATCATGATGATCTGCAGGCCGGCATCGCGGTGACGTTCGGCTTCGATATGGACCTTGGAGACCAGAGGGCAGGTGGCATCGACATAGATCATCTCGCGCCGGGCGGCTTCGGCGGGCACGGCTTTGGGCACGCCATGGGCCGAGAAGATTACCGGGCGGTCATCGGGACACTCGGACAGTTCTTCGACGAAGATCGCGCCCTGGTCGCGCAGATTGTCCACAACGAACTTGTTGTGCACGATCTCGTGCCGGACATAGACTGGCGCGCCCCATTTCTGCAGGGCCATTTCGACGATGTTGATCGCCCGGTCGACGCCGGCGCAAAAGCCGCGCGGGGCGGCGAGGTATAGGGTGAGGGGCGGCTTGGTCATCGGGCTCTCCTGTCGCAGGACAGAGGTAAGGAATAGGCCCGGGCAGGTAAAGGGGCGGTTTCGCCGCCTTCTTGCGTGGCGCCTTTCGCCCGCCGGACCCCTAGGAGACGCCTATGAGGCCGCGCGCCGTCGGCCGCAAGGATCCTGAACGGCAGTTTGAAATGACGAAGTCTTTGGCCCTTCCGGTGCGTGCGGGTGGCCGGAAGGGGCTGCGGCTGTGCCTGTCAGCTGTTCACGGAGGCAGATCGCGACGCGCGCACGTCGTCGCCGACGTCACGTGGCGGGCGTCCGATGACTTCTTTCAACTCGTCCAGTTCGATGAAATTGTCAGCCTGGCGACGCAATTCATCGGCGATCATCGGAGGTTGGCTGCGAATGGTGGACACGACCGACACACGAACGCCCTGACGTTGCAGGCTTTCCACCAGCGGGCGGAAGTCCCCGTCGCCCGAGAACAGCACGATGTGATCGACCCGTGGCGCAAGCTCCATCGCATCCACCGTCAGTTCGATATCCATGTTCCCCTTGACCTTGCGGCGGCCCTGGCTGTCGGTAAATTCCTTGGCCGGCTTGGTCACCATGGTGAAGCCATTGTAATGCAACCAGTCGACAAGCGGACGGATCGGCGAATATTCGTCATTTTCAAGCAGCGCGGTGTAGTAGAAGGCCCGTAACAACTTGCCCCGGCGCATGAATTCCTGCCTCAACAACTTGTAATCGATGTCGAAGCCGAGCGCCTTGGCGGCGGCGTACAGGTTCGAGCCATCGATGAACAGCGCGAGCCGTTCGTCCTTGTAGAACATCAAAAAATCCCTTCCAATCAACTGGCCCGGCCATCTGAGTTAAAATTCCGCGGTCCGATCCGGAGCAGATCAGGTAAATTAAATGCCAGAGGAGGATGCATCAAGTGACCCCCGAAGTCCAAGGGATAAGAGCAACCTTCCCGTGAGCCTCTCGTATATCATCGCTCTCGGCGGGAATATGTTCCATGCCGATGAAAGTCGCGGTGCATTTGTGCGCTCGGTCGTGGTGCAATTGGGGCGCGAAATCGGCCCGGTCGAGGCGCTGAGCCGGCTCTACCGGACACCGGCGTTCCCTGCTGGTTCGGGCGAGGATTTCGTGAATGCGGCGCTGATCCTGCGGTCGGATACTGACCCGGAGACGCTTCTGGCGCAATTGCATGAGGTGGAGCATCACTTTGGCCGAGAACGGAAAAAACGGTGGGGGCCACGTCGGCTTGACCTCGATCTGATCGCGGCGGGCGATTGCGTCCTGCCGGACGAGGCGACGCTGAAACGTTGGCGCGACCTGCCGCTGGACCGGCAGATGAAGGACAGCCCCGACCGCTTGTTGCTGCCCCATCCAAGGTTGCAAGAGCGGGCATTCGTCCTGGTGCCCGTCAAAGATGTTGCACCGGGCTGGCGGCACCCGATCCTGGGCCTTACAGTCACGCAAATGTGCGACGCCCTGCCCCCCGAAGCGCGGGCCGAGGTGACGCCACTGCCAGAATCTGCTTGTCTCCTTGCCGCAAAGGGCTTAGGAGTGCCTTTCTAGTTTTCTATCCGATCCTATCCGCAAGGAGTGCCAGATGGCCCGCGTCACAGTTGAAGATTGCGTCGACAAGGTCCCGAACCGGTTCGAACTGGTCATGCTGGCAGCCCATCGTGCGCGCGAAATCAGCGCCGGCGGCCCGATCACCGTGGATCGTGACAACGACAAGAATCCTGTCGTGTCCCTGCGCGAGATCGCCGAAGAAACCCAATCTGCGGATGAACTGCGTGAACGGCTGATCGAATCGAACCAGAACCAGATCGAAGTCGACGAGCCGGAAGAAGACAGCATGGCCCTGCTGATGGGTGCCGAAGCTGCCGACAAGCCGGTCGAAGACGACATGAGCGAAGAGAAACTGCTGCGCGCGCTTGTCGAAGCGCAGCGTCAGGGCTAACCGCCGCCTGGTCGTGGCGCGCCCATTGTGCCGCGACCGACGCCGACCGCCCGGATCACTGATATCCGGAACTGACAGATGCAGGATGGCACGGCCATAGAGGAACAAGGCGCCGGGTTCGAACTTTTCCCCGTCGATGACCTCATCGCGCTTGTACGCGCCTACAACCCCAAGACAGATGAAAAGCGCATTCGTGCCGCCTATGAATTTGGGCGCGACATGCACGACGGGCAGTTCCGCCGCTCTGGCGAGCCCTATTTCAGCCATCCCATTGCCGTCGCGACGATTCTTGCCGGGCAGAAGCTGGATGATGCGACGATCATAACTGCCCTGCTGCATGACGCGATCGAGGATACCAAGGCCTCCTACATGCAGATCGCCGACCAGTTCAGCGAAGAGGTCGCGGATCTGGTCGATGGCGTCACCAAGCTGACCAACCTGCAACTTTCCTCGTCCGAGACCAAGCAGGCTGAGAACTTCCGCAAGCTGTTCATTGCCATGTCCCGTGACATGCGGGTGCTGTTGGTGAAACTGGCCGACCGTCTGCACAACATGCGGACGATCAAGGCGATGAAGCCGGAAAAGCAGACCCAGAAGGCCCGCGAGACCATGGATATCTATGCCCCCCTGGCGGGTCGCATGGGGATGCAATGGATGCGCGAGGAGCTTGAAGACCTGTCGTTCAAGGTGCTTGATCCCGAACGCCGCATGGCGATCATCCGGCGGTTCGTATCACTTCAGAACGAGACCGGCGATGTGATCGAACGGATCACCAGGGACATGCGCGCCGAGATGAAGCGCAATGCGATCCCGGCCGAGGTGCGTGGCCGCGCCAAGAAGCCCTACTCCATCTGGCGCAAGATGGAGGAAAAGGGCCAAAGCTTTTCCCGTCTGTCCGACATCTACGGCTTTCGCATCCTGACCGAAACCGAGGATGACTGCTATCGTATCCTCGGGGTCATTCACCGGCGCTGGAAATCCATTCCCGGTCGCTTCAAGGATTACGTGAGCCAACCGAAATCCAATGGCTACCGGTCGATCCACACCACGGTTTCAGGCCAGGACGGCAAGCGGGTCGAGGTGCAGATCCGCACCCGCGAAATGCACGAGGTCGCCGAAAGCGGCGTTGCCGCGCATTGGGCCTATCGCGATGGAATCAAGGTCGAAAACCCCTTTGCCGTGGACCCGACCCGGTGGATTTCGGCGCTGACCGAACAGGTCGCCGGCGAAGAGGATCATGAAGATTTCCTCGAAGCCGTGAAGCTGGAAATGTATTCCGACAAGGTCTTCTGCTTCACCCCCAAGGGCGAGGTCGTGAAGCTGCCGCGCGGGGCCACGCCAATCGATTTCGCCTATGCGATCCATACGCGTATCGGGTCCGCCTGTGTCGGGGCCAAGGTGGATGGCATGCGCGTGCCTCTCTGGACGCGGATCAAGAACGGCCAGTCGGTCGAGATCATAACCGCCGAAGGTCAGGCCCCGCAGGCGACCTGGCTGGAGATCGCCAAGACCGGCCGGGCCAAGGCCGCAATCCGCCGCGCCCTGCGCGAGGTAGACCGCGAACGCTATATCAAGCTGGGCCGTGAACTGGCGCGCTCGGGCTTTGATCACGTCGGCAAGAAGGCGACCGACAAGGCGCTGGAAGCCGCCGCGCGCAAGCTGCGGCTGGAAGGCCGCGATGAATTGCTGGCCCAGCTTGGCCGGGCCGAGTTGCGCGTTGCCCGCGTGGTGGCCGTTCTCTACCCCGAGTTGATGGAGACCGACGACAAGACTTCGGTCAAGCGGGACCGGGCGCTGATCGGTCTGGAACAGGGACAAAGCTTCAAGCGCGCGCCCTGCTGCCAGCCGCTGCCCGGCGAACGGATCGTCGGCATCACATGGCGCGGCCGCCCGCTGGCGGTACATGCGATCAATTGCGAATCCCTGTCGCAATACGAGGACCAGCCGGACCGCTGGGTCGATCTGCACTGGCAGGCGGGCCGTCACGCGGCGATCTACAGCGTCACGCTGGAACTGACCCTGGCCAATGATCCCGGCGTCCTGGGCCGTGTCTGCACCCTGATCGGCGGGCAGAAGGCCAATATCTCGAACCTTGATTTCAAGGACCGCAAGCCCGATTTCTATAGACTTCTTGTCGATATAGACTTGCGCGACGCGGAACATTTGCACACCGTGCTCTCGGCCCTGGAAGCCGAAGCGGATGTCGCCTCCGTGGGCCGTCACAGCAACCCGGAGGTGGCCCCGCCCGTCGCCCCCGTGACCCCGCACCAGGGAGAGCCCGTTGGTCTTTAAGCGCCGCGACAAACGGCCTGTCCGGACGATGATATCGGATTTCGTCTGGCCCCGTGGCGGCTGGGCCCGTGCGTTTCACTATACCAAGCACCGCTTGCGCCGGCTGCCGGATTCCCCGGAAAAGATCTCTCGCGGGATCGCGGTGGGGATCTTCACGGTCTTCACCCCGTTGTTCGGGTTGCATTTTCCCTTTGCTGCCGCGCTGGCGCTGCTGGTGCGGGGCAATGTGCTCGCCGCACTTCTGGCGACCTTCATCAGCAACCCGCTGACCTTCGTGCCGATCAGCCTGATCTCGCTTCAGACCGGTTTCTACATCGTCAACACCGCCGCCGAGCATGGGATCGGCAATGGGGTCCAGTTCGGCTTTCACCCGCCGGGCGCGCATATGCCGCCACCCCCACCGCCACCGGGTTTCGCGGGCGGCCCTGACGTTCTGGGACCGAACGGCGACCCCGGACTGCCCGGCATGGGTATGGGGCCGGGCGACGGTCGCCGGTCCTTCGTCGGCAAGTTCGTCGATGCGGGCGAGGATCTGGCGGACAATATCCGGGCGCTGTTCACCGATGCGGAACCGCATTGGGAAGGCCTGCGGATTTTCTACCACGAGATCTTCTTTCCCTACCTGATCGGCGGCATCGTTCCAGGGGTGATCTTCGGCATCATCGGCTATTACGTCACCGTGCCCGTGATCCGTGCCTACCAGACCCGGCGGCGCGGTGTGCTGAAGGCCAAGCTGGCGGCGATCCGCGCCAAGTCCGGTCAGGCGCCCAAGCCGCGCAGCAAGCCGGTGTCGGAAACCGGCAAGGGGCGCTAGGGCCAGATTTCGCTGGCTCTCGCCACCGGCTTGCGGCATTCAAGTCCCCGGATTGACTGACAGGAGCCCGGCATGAGCGATCTGCCCCATCTGCGTCTTGGCGTGAACATCGACCACGTGGCTACGGTGCGCAATGCGCGCGGCGGCGCCTATCCCGATCCCCTGCGGGCCGCCAAGCTGGCCGAAGAGGCCGGGGCCGATGGCATCACCGCCCACCTGCGCGAAGACCGCCGCCATATCTCGGACGCGGATATCGAAGGGCTGGCGGACATCCTGACGGTGCCGCTGAACTTCGAGATGGCCGCGACGGATGAAATGCAGGTCATCGCCCTGCGTCACAAGCCCCACGCGGTTTGCATCGTCCCCGAAAAGCGCGAGGAACGCACGACCGAAGGCGGTCTGGAGGTCGCGCGCGAAGAGAACAAGCTGGCGCATTTCATCGCGCCGCTGCGCGAGGCGGGGTGCCGGGTGTCGATCTTCATCGCCGCCGACCAACGTCAGATCGAAGCGGCGCATCGCATCGGCGCCCAGGTGATCGAACTGCACACCGGGGCCTATTGCGACGCCCATGCCGAAGGCCGCTTTGCGGATCGGGATGAGGAGCTTGATCGTCTGCGCGAGATGTCCGCCCTTGGTCATTCCCTCGGGCTGGAGGTCCACGCCGGCCATGGGCTGACCTATGACACGGTGCTGCCCGTCGCCGCCTTCCCGGAGCTGCGCGAGCTCAACATTGGCCATTTCCTGATCGGAGAGGCGATCTTTCGCGGTCTCCAGCCGGCCATCGCCGAAATGCGCCGCCTGATGGATCAGGCCCGCGCCTGAGGCGGGTCTAGCTACGCGGATGGGTTTCAATCGGGCGATGCCCCAGCCCCTCGGCCGAAGTCGTATCGACAAGCCATTTGCGGAACAGCCGCTGGGACGGGGACAGCGACAGATCCCCCGAGGATAGCAGCCAGTAGCGCAGGTCGGTGCGGTGGAACCGCGGGATCGGCGCGACGATCCGGCCCCGGTCCAGCGCGTCCCGGCACAGCGTCTCGAACGACAGGAAGACGCCCGCGCCCCCCATCGCCGCATCAAGGCACAGCGAGGCTTCCGAAAACTCCGGGCCATCGCGCAGGGGCAGCCCGCCGACGCCTTCGGGTTCCAGCCAGTCGTCCCAGGTGTACATCGCGCCGGTGTCGCGGATGATCGGGACCGATGCGAAATCCTGCTGGCTGGTGATGGTGCGGGCCATCTCGGGGCTGCACACCGGTACGATGCGCAGCGGGAACAGCGATTGGGCGCGCAGGTCCGGGTAGGGCCCGCGCCCGATGCGGATCGAGAAATCGGTGTTTCCGTCGTTGGGGTCGGCAAAGGCCACCTGGCTGTCCAGCCGCACTTTCAGATCCGGCCAGGCGCGGTAGAAGGCGGGCAGTCGCCAGATCAGCCAGCGCGCGGCAAAGATCGGGGCGCTGGAAATCCGCAGCTCCTGCCCGCGATCCCGGTGGCCAACCTCGGCGGCGGCGGAAATCTGACGAAAGCCGCTGGTCAGCAGGCGAAAGAACTCGGCCGTGCCGGGCAGGGGGACCATGCCACCGGGCCGCCGGTCGAACAGCTTGTGCCCCAGCGTATCCTCGGCCCGCGCCACCTGTTGCGACACCGCCCCGGCCGAGATCCCCATCTCGGACCCGGCGGCGCGCAGGGACCCCGTGCGGGCCACGGCCTCGGCCGCGCGCAGGTTGTTCAGATGAAGGCGATTGAGCGGGTGCATATAGCTTAGCTAAACCCGGATATACGTTTGCTGCAATTCAAAAGGGGGGTGGGGAACCTTATGTTCGCATGATCTGAAACCAGGAAAGGAGAAAACCATGTTCAAATGGTTCACCAAACCCGCAATGCGCAGCCCCCGCGACCCGATGGATCATCCCGAAATTGCACGGATGTCCCAAAGGGAACTGGCGGATCTGCCGCTGCGACGGCCCGCCGCCCCCGTGGTCCGGCTTGCCGACTACCGCGCCCCCCGTCCTGCGGGTGCGCCGGTTCGTCCGGGCCTCTGCCTCGGCTGACCGACTGACCGCCCAGAAGATCGGACCTGACAGCGCGCACAAATCGCGTTAAGTCGGCCCGAACCCTCTGGCGGAGCAGACATGATCCTTGGAATCGGCACCGATCTGGCAAACATCGACCGTATCGCGAATACGCTCGACCGTTTCGGGGATCGCTTCCGCAACCGGGTCTTCACCGATACCGAACAGGCCAAGGCCAGCCGCCGCAAGGATCAGCCGGGCACCTATGCCAAACGCTGGGCCGCCAAGGAGGCGTGCTCCAAGGCGCTTGGCACCGGGTTGCGCATGGGCATTGCCTGGCGCGACATGGCTGTCAGCAACCTCGAGACGGGCCAGCCCGTCATGCAGGTCACCGGCTGGGCCGCCGAACGTCTGGCCGCGATGACCCCGCCGGGGCACAGCGCCATCATCCACGTCACGCTGACAGACGATCATCCCTGGGCCCAGGCCTTCGTGGTGATCGAGGCGCGTCCCCTCGGCGCCCCCGACATGCCCGCCGTGCCGGTCCCCCCGGCGCCTCCGGTCGCGCCCGATTGATCCTGCGCGGCTTGACTTTTCCCCTGGCCGACGCGCATGAAGCCTCTGTTGGCGGCCCCTTTCAGGGCCCGCGCTATCGGCAGGCATTTCGAGGCAGCAAGGGATCGGCAGCACATGGCTGAAAAGGCGAAGACGGAAAGCGGCAATTTCCTGTGGGAAACGGCAAAGACGATCTTCTGGGCACTGCTGATCGCCGGAGTGTTCCGGGCCCTGTTCTTCCAGCCCTTCTGGATCCCTTCGGGGTCGATGAAAAGCACGCTGCTGGTCGGGGACTTCCTGTTCGTCAACAAGATGGCCTACGGCTATTCCTATGCCTCCTGCCCGTCGATCAAGCTCGGCCCGATCGACATCGACGCCGAAGACATCTGCGGATTTCTCGGTGATGGCGAAGACCGGTTCCTGGGCGGCGATCCCGTCCGCGGTGACGTGGTCGTCTTCCGTCATCCGGTGACCGGCGAAGACTATATCAAGCGGCTGATCGGTCTGCCCGGCGACGAGGTCCAGGTGATCGATTCCCTGCTTTATATCAACGGCGAACCGGTGAAGGTCGAAGACGGCGGCACCTTTGTCGAGACCTATGAACCCCAGGGCCGGCAGGGTCGTCCGCCGCTGTGCTCCAACGGGCCGGTGGGTCTGAACGGCGAATGCGCCAAGACCCGGATCATCGAGACCCTGCCCAATGGCGTCAGCCATGTCGCCCTCGACATCCGCTATCAGCGCGCCGCCGATGACACCGGCGTCTACCATGTGCCCGAAGGCCATTACTTCTTCATGGGTGACAACCGCGACAATTCCACCGACAGCCGCTTTGCCCAAAGCGCGGGGGGTGTCGGCTTTGTTCCGGCGGCCAACCTGATCGGGCGCGCGGACCGGATCATGTTCTCTTCCGCCGGTCGGTCGCTGCTGTTCTTCTGGGATTGGCGCGGGGACCGGTATTTCCGGGCGATCCAGCGCAGCAAGGAACAATTGGAAGCCGAGGGCAGCTGAGCCTTGCGCCGCCGTAAGGCGCGGTGGAATAATCGCAGGATGCCGGGAACCGACAGATGAAGATTTCGCAGGAACTGAAAGCCTTTCAGGACCGGCTCGGACATGAATTTGTCCGGGCCGAACTGCTGTTGCGCGCGGTCACCCACAGCTCGGCCTCGACGCCCGTGCGCAGCGACAACCAGCGGCTGGAATTCCTTGGCGACCGGGTGCTGGGCCTCGTCATGGCCGAGGCGCTTCTGGCCGATGACGAAGAGGCCAGCGAAGGCAAGCTGGCGCCGCGGTTCAACGCCCTGGTGCGCAAGGAAACCTGCGCCGACATCGCGCGCGAGATCGGTCTTGGCGATGTGCTGAAGCTGGGGCGGTCCGAACAGATCAGCGGCGGACGGCGCAAGCTGGCCCTGCTGGGCGACGCGATGGAGGCGGTGATTGCCGCCGTCTATCTGGATGCGGGGTTCGAAGCGGCGCGGGTCGTAATTCTGCGGCTTTGGGCGACGCGGGTCGAGACGGTCGAGGCGGATGCGCGCGACGCCAAGACCTCGCTTCAGGAATGGGCGCAGGCCCGTGCCCTGCCGCCGCCTGCCTATGTGGAACTGGCGCGCTCCGGTCCCGATCACGCGCCGGTCTTCACCATCGCCGCCCGCCTTGTCAGCGGCGAGGAATCCAGCGCGCGGGCGACCTCCAAGCGGGCAGCGGAACAGGCGGCGGCCAAGGCGCTGCTGGATCAGCTTCTGAAAGACGACACGTGATCCTTGCTCTGTGTCCGTCGTGACGCGGGGTCTGGCGTGACGGACAACCTGCGCGGTGCGCTCTGGATGCTGCTGGCCATGGCCGGTTTCGCGGTCGAGGACATGCTGTTCAAGCTGATCACCCGCGACATATCCCCCGGCTTTGCCCTTGCGATTTTCGGCCTGTCGGGAATGGTTCTTTTTGCCGCCCTGTCGCGGCGCGCCGGCGAGCCGGTCTTGCACCCCCAGACCTTCCGGCCGCGCCTGCTGCTGCGTTCGGGGTTCGAGATCGCGGGGCGCTTGTTCTTTGCGCTGGCGCTGGCCTATACGCCGCTGTCCAGCACGGCGGCGATCCTGCAGGCCTCGCCGCTGGTGGTGACCTTCGGTGCGGCGCTGTTTCTGGGCGAAAAGGTCGGGATGCGGCGCTGGACGGCGATGGCCATGGGGCTGGCCGGTGTCCTGCTGATCCTGAAACCGACGCCCGAGGCCTTTCGCCTGGATGCGCTGCTGGCGCTGGCGGCGATGATCGGCTTTTCCGGGCGCGATCTGGCCACCCGCGCCGCGCCGCAGGGGGTGTCGCGCTGGCAGCTTGGCACGCTGGGGTTCGCGGTGCTGCTGATCGCGGGCACGATCCTGATGCTGACCACGGGCGTGCCGGGCCATCTGCCGCAGCCTGCGACCTGGGGTCTGCTGGCTGCGGAAACGCTGTTCGGGGTGCTGGCCTATACCGCGCTGACGCTGGCGATACAGACGGGCGAAATCTCGGTCGTGGCGCCGTTCCGGTATCTGCGGCTGCTGGTGGCGCTGCTGTTCGCCTATTTCCTGTTCGGTGAGCGGCCCGATCTGTGGACCCTGGCCGGGGCGGTGCTGATCGTCGGCAGCGGCATCTATACCCTGCTGCGCAGTGGCCGCGTGGCGTCGCCCCCGCCCCCGACGCGGCCCTGAATTGTCCCGATCCGGCCCATCAGCGCCTGTTGGCGCATCTGGACCGAGACAGGGCTGGCGCAGCAGGGTAAACTGCCCTAAGAGGCGCTCTTCTGTTGCAAGGATCCCCCCATGAGCACACGTGCAGGCTTTGTTGCCCTGATCGGCGAACCCAATGCCGGTAAATCGACCCTGCTGAACCGGATGGTCGGGGCCAAGGTCTCGATCGTGACCCACAAGGTGCAGACGACCCGCGCCCGGATCCGGGGTGTGGCGATGCAGGGCGACAGCCAGATCGTCTTTGTCGATACGCCCGGTCTGTTTCAGCCCAAGCGGCGGCTGGATCGCGCCATGGTCGCGGCGGCTTGGGGTGGGGCGGCTGATGCCGATGTGGTGGTCCTGCTGATCGAAGCGCACCGCGGCATTTCCGAAGGGGTCGAAAAGATCCTCGAGGCGCTGCGCGAGATGAAGGGCAAACGCCGCGTGGCACTGGCGATCAACAAGATCGACCGGGTCGAATCGCCGGTCCTTCTGGGCCTGTCCAAGGACATGAACGAGCGCTACGATTTCACCGAGACCTTCATGATTTCGGCCGAAAAGGGCTTTGGCGTCCAGGCGCTGCGCGACTGGCTGGCGGCCGAGGTCCCCGAAGGGCCGTGGCTGTATCCCGAGGACCAGATCGCCGATCTGCCGATGCGCATGATTGCCGCCGAGATGACCCGCGAAAAGCTGACCCTGCGGTTGCACCAGGAACTGCCCTACCAACTGACCGTGGAAACGGAACACTGGGAAGAACGCGACGACGGCTCGGCCCGGATCGATCAGATGATCTATGTCGCGCGGGATGGCCACAAGGGCATCGTACTGGGCAAGAAGGGCGAGACGATCAAGGCGATCTCGACCTCGGCGCGTCAGGAGATGGAAGAATTCCTTGGCCGCCGCGTCCACCTGTTCCTGCAGGTGAAGGTGCGGGAGAACTGGCTGGAAGAGGCCGAGCGCTATTCCGAGATGGGCCTTAATTTCAAGGACGGCAACTAGGGCGCCGCCCGGCGCTCGCCCCCCCTTTGCGGGGGCACCTTGCCCCGCCCGCCGTCCCACGAGGATCGCCATGCGCCTGACCGCTGAAATCTGGGTGTCGGCCTATCTGACCCGGCTGCGACTGTCCGATATCCCGGCCTTCGTTGTCGCCCATGGCGATGACACCGGCGGCGCGGTGCTGGTCAAGCTGAACACCCTGAATGGGGAGGCGGTGCTGTTCCAGCGCAGTTTCGACATCCTCAGCGGGGATCGCAAATGGATCGAACTGGCGGCGGGCGTCGAAGCGGATGTCGATGCCGCGATAAGCCGACAGCGCGGCTTTGACCCCGATCTCTGGGTGATCGAGGTCGAGGACCGGCAGGGCCGCCACCTGCTGGATGAACCGGGTCTGGCAGACTGACGCCTTGCGGGATCAGCGGCGCAGCATCCGGGCGATAGCGACCAGCACCAGCCCGGCGACAAAGAACGCGAGGCCGATGATCCCCGACCAGATCGTCACCCCATCCCAGCCGACATCCATCGGATCGAGGAAGAAATAGGGATATTTCCCATCCGCATGTCCCCGCGCCAGCACATACAGGATATAGATCAGCGGCCAGGCCAGCCAGGTCAGCGCCGAGCCCGGTGACAGCCGGGCCTTGGGAGCGAAGGCCAGCCACCAGAGCAATGTCAGCACCGGCACCACGCTGTGCAGCCCCAGATCGGCCCAGAAGGCCAGACCGGTCAGCGGCCGCGCCAGCAGCACATGATAGACCAGCCCGGTGATCGCGATCCAGGTCGTCATCCCGCCCAGCCAGCCACCCCAGGCCATGCGCCGCGACAGGGTCATGCCCGCGAATGTCACGAAGACGAGAGCGTTGGTCAGGATGGTGAAATACCGGGCATGGCGCCACAGGATCGCCACCAGGGCCTGATCAGGATCGGCCAGAACCGAATCGACGATTTCCAGTATCAGCGCCCCAGCTGCTGCCAGCGCGGCCAGGGCAGCAAGGGATCGCGCGAGCGGGGACAGGGACCTAGAACGAAATTCCATGGCCGCAGGCTGAGCCATCTTGCACTGCTCCGCAAGTCGATGGATTGTCAGCGGATGGACTGGCGCGAAGACGGAATTCTTCTGGCTCTGCGGCGACATGGCGAAAGCGCGGCGATCATCGAGGTCTTCACGCCCGGCCATGGCCGACATGCCGGAATCGTGCGCGGCGGGGCGTCGCGCAGGCTGGCGCCGATGTTGCAGCCGGGGGCGCAGCTTGACCTGGCCTGGCGCGCCCGGTTGGAAGAACACCTTGGGTATTTCGCAGTCGAGCCGCGCCGGTCGCGTATGGATCATCTCGGCAACCGGCTGGCGCTGGCGGGGCTGAATGCCGTCACCGGGCTGCTGGTCTTCTGCCTGCCCGAACGGGCGCCCTATCCGGGGCTTTATCACCAGACGGAACAGCTGCTGGACCTGATGGGGCAGGACGACCTATGGCCGCTGGCCTACCTGGGCTGGGAACAGCGCCTGCTTGAGGAAACGGGGTTCGGCCTTGATCTGGGCAGCTGTGCCGTCACCGGCGCACGAGAAGGGCTGGAACTGGTCTCTCCCCGGACCGGGCGGGCGGTGACGCGGGCCGGAGCAGGGGACTATGCCGACCGCCTGTTGCCGCTGCCGCCCTGCATGCTGGGGCAGGGGGCGGCAACGGATGCGGATGTGTTCGAGGCGCTTGAGGTGACAGGGCACTTCCTTCGCAACCATCTGGCGCCGGAACTGGGCAGCAAACCATTGCCGGATGCGCGTCAGAGGCTGATCGACCTGATCGCCCGGCGGGCTGCCGCCGGGACCTGAACCGCCTATTCTCCGGTCGCAAGCCGGGCAAAGCCAAGCCGGATACCCGGCCCTTCCAGCCCCAGCCTGTCCTTTCCCGGATCAACCGTGGTCACCCGGTTCAGCGCCGCGAAAAAGGCGGTCTCGGCGGGGAGGTCCGGACAACCCTTTCGGGTCGAAAAGACCCCGTAGATGCGAAAGTCCTGCCCGACCCCGGTCCAGCTGCCACCGTAGTTGTTGCAGGGCGCGACGCCATGCAGCCGGCCTTCTTCCGCAATGATCAAGGTGGCACGCCCGGCGTCGGGCACGGTCGCGCCATTGAGGCTGTGCAATTGCCAGGTGGTCTCGGGGTCGATCGGAGTTTCCTCGCGACAGGCGCTCAGCAGCGCCAGGGTCAGGACCGGTGCCGCCAGCGGCAGTCGCCGGGGAATGGTCGCGATGGCACGCCGCAGGGAGGTCCGGCCGCCCCCTTCCCACCAGAGGCAGAGGGCGAAAGCGGCGCGTTTAGCGCAGCGCCAGGACAAGATCCACCAGGGTATCCAGGGCCGTCTCATTTTCGGGGGTGCCGCCTTCGCCGATCTGCACGATGCCGATCTGTGCGCCGTAAAGCATCCGGGCGATATCGGGATTGGTCACGCCGATCTGACGCAGGATGTCTTGCAAATAGCTGAGCCGGCGCGCATCGATATCCGCAAGGGTCGCCGCCGCATTGGCATCGGTCCGCGCCCAGGCCCGCAGGGCGGTTTCCGCTGCCATGTCGCCGGTAAAGCCATTGCGCATGATCTCGTGCAGTCGCGCCACCGATTGCCGCTTGTCCGACGGCATCTCGTGGTCGGCGCTGGCCATGCGACCCCAGAAATCCAGCAGCGCCTTGCGATAGGCGGGTACATCCGCGAAATGCCAGTAGAAGGATCCCTTGGTCGTGCCCAGTTCGCGCGCGAGGGGTTCTGCCTTCAACGCCTCCGGCCCGGCCACAGCGAGGGCCTGAAGACCGGCATTCAGCCAGTCATCCGGGGAAAGGCGAGGTTTGCGACTCATATGGAAACCATACGTGAGTCGCTGCAGCGCAGCAACGCACCGGGGCGGATCCGTGCCGATCAAGGGCACGGTGACGGCGGTTTGACGCCACACGGGCGAACCAATGCCTTGCGACGTGCGCTAAAGGCGAGGGCCCCGCCCTGAAGCTTGATCTGGCGCCGGAAAGGCGCAGGTCGGGCTGACGTCAGGCGGGGTCCTGCGAAGGGTCAGGCAGGGTCCGTGATCCGCAGGGAAATCGGCTCCAGCCCGTCGATCCGGCCTTCGATCAGATCGCCGGGTTGCACCGGCCCGACGCCTTCGGGGGTGCCGGTCATGATCACGTCGCCCGCCCCAAGGTGATAATACCCCGACAGGTCGCAAAGCACGGCCGCCACGTCGTGCAGCATCAGGTCCAGGGTCGAATCCTGCTTCATCGTGCCATTCTGCGTCAGGCTGATGCGTTGCGCGGCGACCGTGCCGAAATCCGCAGCCTTGGTGGCCGGCGCGAAGACGGCCGAGTTTTCGACATCCTTGCCCAGATCCCAGGGACGCTGCTTTTTCCGCTCGCGGATCTGCAGATCGCGCCGGGTCATGTCCAGAGCGCAGCCATAGGCATAGATCGCGGCGACCGCCTCTTCGCGGGTCGCACGGAACAGGGGGGCCTTCAGGTAGACGGCGAGTTCCAGTTCGAAATGGTAGCTTTCGGTATTGGGCGGATAGGGCGTTTCGGCGCCGCTCAGCACGGCCGAGGCCGGGGATTTGGTGAAATAGAAGGGGGCCTCCAGATCCGGTTCGAAACCGTATTCCCGCGCATGGGCGGCGTAGTTGCGCCCGACGCAGAAGATCCGCCGCAGCGGATAGGTGTCGCTTTCCCCGATGATCGGGACTTCGGGCAGGGGGGGGAGGTCGAACATGCTCATGAATGGCTCCGGTTCTGTGACGAATCATCGATACGCCCCGCGTGGCGCCGGGGCAAGATATCCGGCGGTCCGCAGGCGGGGGCAGATCGGAACAAGTCAACTGGACATGGCCGGGCCTTCGGGCTTTGCTGGCGCCGTGTGAACCCGAAGGAGACCGTCATGCAGTCAAGATCCCTATCCCAGATGATTTCGCAGGGGCATGGCGATCAACCCGCCGACCTCGTGCTGCGCGGAGGGCGGGTGCTCGACGTGGTGACAGGCGCGCTGCTGGACGGCGACGTGGCGATCTGTGGGGGCCGGATCGTCGGCATCATGGCGGGTTACGAGGGCACCGAGGTGATCGACGTGACCGGCAAGATCCTGGTGCCGGGCTTCATCGACACGCATCTGCATATCGAAAGCTCGATGGTCACGCCGCATGAATTCGACCGCTGCGTCGGCCCGCGCGGCGTCACCACCGCGATCTGCGACCCGCATGAGATCGCCAATGTAATCGGTGTGCCGGGGATCGAATATTTCCTGTCCTGTGCCTCGGAAACGGTGATGGACATCCGGGTCAACCTCTCCTCCTGCGTGCCCTCCAGCCACATGGAAACCGCCGGCGCCCGGATCGAGGCCGAGGATCTGAAACCCCTGATGGGTCACCCTCAGGGTATCGGCCTGGCCGAGTTCATGAATTACCCCGGCGTGATCTTCCAGGACCCCGGCTGCATGGCCAAGCTGGAGCTGTTTCGCGGTCAGCACATCGACGGCCACTGCCCGCAACTGGTCGGCAAGGGGCTGAACGCCTATATCAGCGCCGGTATCCGCACCGAACACGAGGCCACGACCGCCGAGGAGGCGCGCGAAAAGCTGCAAAAAGGCATGCGGGTGCTGATCCGCGAAGGCTCGGTCTCAAAGGACATGGTGGCCTTGCAGCCGCTGCTGACCGATCTGACCAGTGCCTACATGTGCCTGTGCACGGACGACCGCAACCCGCTGGATATCGGCGAACACGGCCACCTTGATTTCATGATCCGGGAGTTGATCGCCATGGGCTGCCCCGCGACGGCTGTCTACCGCGCCGCCAGCCTCTCGGCGGCCGAAGCCTTCGGCCTCAAGGATCGCGGCCAGATTGCACCGGGCAAGCGGGCCGATATCGTGGTGCTTGACGATCTGGCGACCTGCCATGCCGAACTGGTGATGTGCGGCGGGGTCGTCAGCGGCGAGGCGGCCTTTGCCGCCCGCAATATCACTCCGCCGGTGGGGCGCAACTCGGTCAAGGCGCCGGTGGTAAGCGCGGCCAGTTTCCGCACTGCGGCCAACCGCGAGGAAACCGACGTGATCGGCATCCTCGAGGGCAAGATCATCACCGAACACCTGAAGGAGGAAATCCCGATCGTCGACGGCGACAAGCGACCCGACCCGGCGCGCGACCTGGTGAAGATCGCCGTGGTCGAACGCCATGGCATCAACGGCAATATCGCGTCCGGCTTCGTGAAGGGCTTCGGGCTGAAACGCGGGGCCATCGCCTCGACCGTCTGTCATGATCACCACAACATCGCCTGCGTCGGCGTGGACTACGACGACATGGCGCTGGCCGCGAACCGGCTGGGCGAGATCGAAGGCGGTTTCGTCGTGGTCGAGGGCGGCAAGGTGCGCGCCGAACTGCCCCTGCCGGTCGCCGGCTTGATGAGCATGGAACCCTTCGAGGTCGTGCACGAGGCGCTGATCCATCTGCGCGCCGCAGCCAGGACCCTGAATGTCACACTGGAAGAGCCCTTCCTGCAACTTGCCTTCCTTGCCCTGCCGGTGATCCCTGCGTTGAAGATCACCGATCGGGGAATGGTCGACGTGGTGAAATTCGAAATCATCTCCTGACGAGGGAGATGCAAGGGCCTGCACGCCTGCTCTCTGGGGAGACCGGGCTTGGGGGCTCTGCCCCCCTCCGCCGCCGGCGGAGCCCCCCGGGATATTTGGAACAGGGAAACAATCGGAGGACTCATCGGGTTTCCCTGTCGCAAATATCCTGGGGGAGGCGCTCGCAGAGCGGCGGGGGCAAAGCCCCCTGTTTCAGGCCGGTTCTTCGTGGCGGCCAGTCCTGTAGGGCTGCCAGTCCGTGATTTCGGGGTAATACATTGCATGCCATTTCCTCACGCGCGGGTTCATCTTGCGCCGCCATAGGGGCGGGATCATCGCCATGAGGCCCATCAGCGGGTAGCCGTGTGGTAACTGGGGTGCCTGGTCGGGGCCGTGGGCTTGCAGCAGCGGATAGGGCCGGTCGGGGCGGGCATGGTGGTCGGAATGGCGTTGCAGGTTGATCAACAGCCAGTTCGTCGCCTTGAACGAGGTGTTCCAGCTGTGATGGGGCTTGACGTGCTCGAAGCGCCCGTTCCCGAGGTACTTGCGCGTCAGGCCATAGTGCTCGACGTAGTTCGTGAGTTCGAGCAGCCAGATTGCGACGAGCGCTTGCCAGAGCAGGAGGAGCAACCCTGTCCAGCCACTGAGGAGCACAGCCAGCAGCAGCATGGCTGCCTGCAAGGCGGCATAACGATAGAAAGGGTTGCGTGGGTCCAGCGGGTCGCGGCCGCGTTTTTTCAGGCGAGCGGTCTCCGCTGTCCAGGCCGAGCGCGGGCATTGCCGCAGGACCCGGCGGAAGAAATGCGGGAAGCTTTCATTGTAGCGGGCCGTAACCGCATCTGATGGCGTGCCCACGGCAGTATGATGCACCAGAAGATGCTCGCTGCGGAAATGGCCGTATAGCGCCATGGCCAGCAGGATATCCGCCAGCCAGCGCTCCTGCCGACTGCGTTGGTGCATCAATTCGTGCGCATAGACGATGCCGATTGCGCCGGTCATCGTGCCGACGCCGAAGAACAGGATGATGGTTTCCAGGGTCCCGAGGTGCTCGGCGCGGGCTGTATACCAGATCACCCAGAACAGTGTCACGAATTGGATCGGCGCCCAGGCCAGCGTGATGGCGCGATACCAGAACAGGTCGTCTTCGGGGGTGTCGGGATCCGCATCCGTGGCATTCAGCCCCAGCAGGCTGTCGAGCACCGAGAACAGCACATAGCCGTAGACCGGCACCAGGATCACTGTCCAGCCACCGAAAAGCGCGCCCGAAACCACCAGGGGCACCATCCCCAATGACAGCCAGAAGGGCGCGGCCTTGCCGAAGCTGGAAAAGCCCGCGCTGGGCAATGTCATGTTCGGCGCCATGTCCTGAGCCTCCCGGTCGGGTCAATTCCTGTCTACGAAGCTGGCATGGGCCAGGTCAAATGCCTTTCGCATCACGGTGGGAAGATCCGAGGGTCGGAAATCTTCGGGGGGCAGGAAGGTACCGCGTTGCGGGTTTGCGCCCTGGTCGATCTGCGCGGTGAGGATCTGCAGGCGCAAGTGGAAATGGGTGAAGGTATGACGCGCCTCTTCGGGGACCGGCTGCCAGTCGGCCTCTATCGGGGGGGCTGGTACGGGCGTGGTTTCGGCCCAGTCCGAGCCAGGCCAGCCGAGCATCCCGCCAAGCAGCCCCTTGTCGGGGCGGCGCTCCAGCAGGTAGGCGCCATCGGTACGGCGTGCAATATAGGCGATGCCAAGGCGGATGGGCTTGGCCTTTTTCGGGGTCTTGCGGGGCAGGTCTGGCGCAGTGCCGCGTGCCCGCGCCAGGCAGGGATCGTGCCAGGGGCAGAGAGCGCAGGCCGGTTTGCGCGGCGTGCAGATTGTCGCGCCAAGGTCCATCACGGCCTGAGCGTAATCGCCGGGCCGGGCGTGGGGCGTCAGCAGCGCCGCCTTTTCGGTCAGTTCGGGCTTGGCGGCGGGCAGGGGCGTATGGATGTCGAACAGCCGCGCCATGACCCGTTCCACGTTGCCGTCCACCACCGTTTCGGATCGGTCGAAGGCGATCGAGGCGATGGCCGCGGCTGTGTAGGGCCCGACCCCGGGCAGGCTCAGCAGCGCGGCTCGGTTGTCGGGAAACTGGCCGCCATGACCGGCCACCACGACGCGGGCGCATTTCAGCAGGTTGCGGGCCCGCGCATAATAGCCAAGTCCGGCCCATTCGCCCATTACGCGGGCGTCTTCGGCGGCTGCAAGATCCGCGACCGTCGGCCAGAGCGCGGTGAAGCGCAGGAAATAGGCGCGCACCGCCGCTACCGTGGTCTGTTGCAGCATCACTTCGGACAGCCAGATGTGGTAGGGATCGGGCCGCTGCCCTGCGGCGCGGGCGGCCGGGCCGGTGCGCCAGGGCATGTCGCGGGCATGCTGGTCATACCAGGCCAGCAGGTCGGCGGACAGATCGCCGGGCCGGGTCGCTCGCGGTGCATCCGGCTTTGTCCGGGCGGCTGGCGTTATGGGGGTCTCACGCAATCTTTATGGCTCCTCGTTGCCGGCCTTGGGCTTTGCGCTGGTTTGCAGCGTATCTTGGACTAGAATAGCGCCGAACCAGAGGATGCAACCCATGCCGCGCCGCAAGACGACAACCTACGGCTTTACCCGCGCCCACGGTCTGATGGAGACGCGGATCCGCAAAGCCGGTGAAACCCGCGGGTTCGCCGAGGCGCGCATCATCACCCATTGGGAAGAAGTCGCGGGTACCGAGATCTCGGCCATCGCACGCCCGGTGAAGGTGACCTATCCGCGTGGCAGTGGCAATCTGGGCGCGACACTGGTGCTGCTGACCACGGGGGCCCATGCCCCGGTGCTGGAAATGCAGAAGGAAACCCTGCGTCAGCGGGTGAACGCGACCTATGGCTACAACGCCATTTCGCGGATCAACATCACCCAGACGGCGCCAACGGGCTTTGCCGAAGGCCAGGTCGCCTTCAGAACCCGCGAAAAGCCCCTGAGCCCGCCTCCGCCCGACCCGGCACTGCTGGCGCGGGCGGCCGAGGTTGCGGATGGCATCCGCGACGAAGGGCTGAAGGCCGCGCTTGAGACTCTGGCGCGCAACGTATTAAAGACATCCGGAATTTAGGAAAGGAATCCTCGATGGATCGCAGGACCCTCATCGGAGGCGGTATTGCCGCGGTTGCCCTCGTGGCTGTCGGCGGCGGCTACTTCTACTTCAAGCAGGACAGCGCACAGACGGAAATGGATCCGGCCGCCGGGGAAGACGTCGCCGCGATCGACACCTCATCGATCACCGAAATGGTGCTGGGCGACGCGGATGCACCGGTGACGCTGATCGAATATGCGTCCTTCACCTGCCCGCATTGCAAGTCCTTCCACGACACGGTCTTTCACCAGCTGAAGACGAATTACATCGACACCGGCAAGGTAAAGTTCATCTACCGCGATGTCTTCTTTGACCGCTACGGTCTTTGGGCGTCGCTGATCGCGCGATGCGACGGCGGGATGCGGTTCTTCGGCATTGCCGACATGCTTTACGACCAGCAGGCCAACTGGTTGCAGGGGGCCGAAACCGAAGCCGGGATCGCAGACAACCTGCGCCGTCTGGGTAAGGTCGTGGGCCTGGAAGAAGCCCAGGTCGACGCCTGCATGGCGGACGAGGAGAAGGCCAAGACCCTGGTCGCCTGGTTCCAGCAGAACGCGACCGCAGACGAGGTGACGGGCACGCCGACGCTGATCATCGACGGCGAAAGCCATGGCAACATGAGCTACGAGGACCTGTCGCAGATCCTCGACGAAAAGCTGGGCTGACGGCTCTTGCGGAATGTCTGACGAAATCGGGCCGGGGGAAACCTTCGGCCCGTTTCACGTTCCGGGGTCAGGCGATCCTGACGATCTGCTTGCCCTTGTTGCCACCCTTCAGCATCGCGAAGAAGGCTTCGGGCGCATTTTCGAGCCCTTCTGCGATGTCCTCGAGATAGGCAATCTCGCCAGAGGTGACAGGCGGGGCGACCTTGGTCAGGAATTCACCGAACCGGCCGACATGATCGGTCTGTAGCAGGCCCTGCACGGTCAGCCGCTTGACCAGCGCAATGCGCCACAGCTTTTGCAGCGCCATGTCCCCGGTTTCGCAACTTTCACCGGAATACCAGGCGATCATGCCGCAGATGATGATCCGGCCATGGGTGTTCATCACCGGCAGCACGCCGCCCAGCACATGGCCGCCGACGTTTTCGAAATAGATGTCGACGCCGTCGGGGCATTCCCTGTGCAACGCCTCCATCATGTCGAGCACGCTGTTATGGGCACGGTGGTCGATGCAGGCGTCAAAGCCGAAGGTATCCACGGCCATGGCGCATTTTTCGGGGCCACCGGCCACGCCGACGACTCGCAGCCCGGCCTGTTTCGCCAATTGCCCGACCATGGAGCCGACAGGCCCGGTAGCGGCGGCCACGACCAAAGTCTCGCCCGGCTTCATCCGGCCATGGACCTCCAGCCCGGCCCAGGCGGTGAAACCGGGCATCCCCAGCACACCAAGGGCTGTCGAAGGCGGCAGCGCGGGGTCCAGTTTTCGCAACTGGCGACCCGGCAGGCAGCCGTGGCTGGCCCAGCCGAACATGCCGAAAACAAGATCATCCTTGCTGAACTTCGGATCGCGAGAGGTGATGACCCGGCCCACACCGCCAGCGCCCATGGTGTGGTTCAGCTCTTGTGGGGCGGTATAGCTTTTGACGTAATCCATCCGTCCGCGCATGTAGGGATCAAGCGACATGTAGGTGGCCTGCACCAGAACCTCGCCCGCCGCGGGGCGCGGCATCCCGGTTTCCTCAAGCCGGAAATCCTGCGCCACGGGAAACCCCTGGGGACGTCGTGCGAGGACGATCCGCTGCATGACCTGCGGATCGACCGGCTTCATCGTATCGGACATATTGAAATTCCCCTCCTTGCGCACAACTTAACCCTTCGCAGGAAACATCCTATCGCTACAGGGAAAACCTTTCGGCTCTCTTGCCGAAAGGCTGGTGGGCCTTGGCACCGTCGGGATAGGGCCGGGACCCTGCGAAAGCAGACCTGATGGACATGGCCCTCGGGTCTGACGTAAAGAGGCGCGATCATGATACAGAAGAAATCAGACCCGAATTACAAGGTGATCGCCGAAAACCGGCGAGCGCGCTTTGATTATGCGATCGCGGATGACCTGGAATGCGGCATCCAGCTGATGGGGTCGGAGGTGAAATCCCTGCGCATCGGCCAGTCCAACATCGCCGAAAGCTATGCGACCGTCGACAACGGAGAGCTGTGGCTGGTCAATGCCTATATCGCCCCCTACGAGCAGGCGATGTTCGGTCACGAAGACCGGCGGCGGCGCAAGTTGCTGGTTTCGCGCAAGGAATTGTCCCGCCTCTGGAGCGAAACCCAGCGGAAGGGCATGACCCTGGTGCCGCTGGTGATGTATTTCAACCATCGCGGCATGGCCAAGATCAAGATCGGCATCGCCAAGGGCAAGCAGGCCCACGACAAGCGCGAATCCGAAGCCAAGCGCGACTGGGGACGGCAGAAACAGCGGCTGCTGAAGGATAACCGCTAAGGTCGCGGAGCCTGCCTGCCCTTGCGCATTTGCGACAGGGCGGCTAGGGAATCAGCGGTTTCCCCGTGAATTGACCTGAGAGGCGCGGTTCTGTGCAGGATGATCCCAAGGTACTGGTTTCGACAACCTGGTTGGCGCAGCACCTGAAGGACCCCGATCTTCGGGTTCTGGATGCAAGCTGGTTCATGCCCGGTGCGGGGCGCGACGGACGGGCGGAATACCTTGCCGCCCATATACCCGGCGCCCGTTTCTTTGACATCGACGAGATCAGCGACCACCGGTCCGAGCTGCCGCACATGGCGCCGCCGGTTGAAAAATTCATGTCGCGGCTGCGGGCCATGGGGGTCGGGGACGGCCATCAGGTCGTGGTCTATGACAGCCAGGGCATCTTTTCCGCCGCCCGCGTCTGGTGGCTGTTCCGCCTGATGGGGCAATTCGATGTCGCGGTGCTGGATGGCGGATTGGCGAAATGGATTGCCGACGGCCACACCGTCGAGGATCTCGATCCGCTGATCCGCGACCGCCACATGACCGTGCGCCGCCAGAACCAGATGGTGAAGGACGTGACCCAGGTCAGCGCCGCCAGCAAGCTGGGCGATTACGAAATTGTCGATGTACGCGCCGCCCCGCGGTTCCGTGGCGAGGTGCCCGAGCCCCGCGAAGGCCTGCGCGCGGGCCATATTCCGGGCGCAAGGAACGTGCCTTTCGCCGATCTGCTGACTGCAGAGGGGCTGATGAAGGAACCCGCCGCGCTGACGGGGGTTCTGCAAGGGGCCGGCGTCGACCTTGGCAAGCCGATCATTGCCAGCTGCGGTTCGGGCGTGACGGCGGCGATCCTGTGCCTGGCGCTGGAACGGATCGGCAAGACCGACCATGCAATTTATGACGGCTCGTGGGCGGAATGGGGGGCCTTCCCCACCCTGCCCCTGGCCACCGGAGAGTGAGAGACTGATGTTCGAGACCCTCAAGGAACAACCCGCCGACAAGATCCTGGAGCTGATAGGCCTCTACAAGGCCGATCCGCGTGCCGAAAAGATTGACCTGGGCGTCGGCGTCTACAAGAACGCCGAAGGCGTGACCCCGGTGATGCGCGCCGTAAAGGCCGCTGAGAAGAAGATCTGGGAAGAGCAGACCACCAAGGCCTATACCGGCCTCGCCGGTGATCCGGTCTATGTCGACACCATGATCGACCTGGTGCTGGGCAACAGTGTGCCGGGCGACCAGATCGCCGCGGTGACCACGCCGGGCGGCACCGGTGCCGTGCGTCAGGCCTTCGAACTGACCCAGAGCGCCACACCGGGCGCACGGGTCTTCGTTTCCGATCCGACCTGGCCGAACCACCTGTCGATCCTGAAGTACCTCGGCATGGAAACCATTCCCTACCGCTATTTCGACAGCGAAACGGGTGGCGTGAATTTCGACGGCATGATCGCCGATCTGAAAGCCGGGCTGAAGCCGGGCGACGTGGTGCTGCTGCATGGCTGCTGCCACAACCCCACCGGCGCCAACCTGAACATGGTGCAGTGGAAAGAGGTCGTCGCGGTCCTGAATGAAAAGGGTGCCGTGCCGATGATCGACATCGCCTACCAGGGCTTTGGCGATGGTCTGGAAGAAGATGCCGCCGGCACCCGATATGTCGCGGAAAACGTGCCGGAACTGCTGATCGCGGCCTCGTGCTCCAAGAACTTCGGGATCTACCGCGAACGCACCGGCCTGCTGATGGCTGTCGGCAAGGATACCTCGCGTCGCGACGTGACCCAGGGGATGCTGGCCTTCCTCAATCGTCAGAACTTCTCCTTCCCGCCGGATCACGGCGCGCGGGTGGTCGGCACGATCCTGTCGGATGCCGAATTGCGCGCCGACTGGAAGGCCGAGCTGGAAGACGTGCGTCTGGGCATGCTGGAACTGCGCAAGCAGCTGGCGGGCGAATTGCAGCGCCTCTCGGGGTCGGACCGCTTTGCCTTCCTCGGGGAGCACCGCGGCATGTTCTCGCGCCTCGGAACCACACCGGAACTGGTGCAGAAGATGCGAGCCGACAGCGGGATCTACATGGTTGGTGATTCGCGGATGAACATCGCCGGTCTGAACACGGCCACGGTGCCGATCCTGGCGCAGGCCATCATCGACGCGGGCGTCTGATCGCCCCGTGCCCCCTTTCCGCCAGACGGCGGGGAGGGGGCACAGCAACGAAGATCGCCGGCCCGCAGCGATCCGGCCCAAGCGTACAGCTTTGGGCGTCCCGTGCCAGGGACAAGGGAACGACCGATTCGATCAGCTTGTTGGGGAAGCAGGGCGAAGCATCGCGCCGGCCTGCGGCAGCGTCGTGCCGACTGGCGGGGTCTTCGCTGCACGGGGGCGGGCGCTGCAGGGGTGGGGCGCTATGCAGGCCCCTGAAATGCAAAACGCGGCGCCCTGGGGCACCGCGTTCCGTATCGTCTTCGGTCGAAAGGCTTACGCCAGAGCGATGTTCGAAGCCGACTCACGGCCGTCACGGCCGGATTCGATGTCGAAGGTCACTTTCTGGTTGTCGGCCAGACCGGTGAGGCCAGCGCGCTCAACGGCAGAGATGTGCACGAAGACATCTTTGCTGCCGCCATCGGGTGCGATGAAACCAAAACCTTTAGTGGTGTTGAACCATTTTACGGTGCCAGTGGCCATATCCGTAGTCTCCTAAGTATACCTGTCCGCACTACGCGACAGCTCGGCGTTGTTGGTCTGGATCGAAAGCTGAACGCCGGTTAGGGAGACAGTGGTCGAAATAGATAACGTCTGCAAAGACCTTGTAGCAGTAATCGACGCGCATTCCAATAGGTCTTCGCAGGTCCCTGCGAATTTTCGAAACCGGGGGTTGAACCGGTCCGGCGGCAGCGGGCGCAGGCCCGTGTCGCCGGATCCGCTTCAGGCGGCAGCTTTTTCGGTCAGGCCGGCATGCGCCATGGCGGCTCGGATCTGGGCCTTGGTGCTGTCTTCAAGCTCGGTCAGGGGCAGGCGGACTTCGGCGCTGCACAGGCCCAGCTCGGACATGGCGAATTTCACCCCGCAAAGGCCCGGCTCGACAAAGATCGCCTCGTGCAGGGGCATCAGGCGGTCCTGGCATTCCAGCGCCGTCTTGTAATCGCCCGCAAGCGTGGCGGCCTGAAGCGCGGCGCAGAGTTTCGGCGCGACATTTGCCGTGACCGAAATACAGCCGACCCCACCCATGGCGTTGAAGCCCACGGCGGTCGCGTCTTCACCCGAAAGCTGGCAGAATTCCGGCCCGCAGGCGATCCGGGTCTGGGCAACGCGGGCCAGGTCGCCGGTTGCGTCCTTGACGCCGATGATGCGCGGCAGCCGGGCGATCTGGGCCATGGTGTCGGGCTTCATGTCGATGACCGAGCGGCCGGGGATGTTGTAGATCACGATGGGCAGGTCGGCGGCATCGTGCATGGCGGTATAATGCGCCACCAGGCCGCGCTGTGTCGGCTTGTTGTAATAGGGCGTCACGACCAGGGCGGCATCGGCGCCGACCTCGGCTGCATGCTTGATCAGGCGGATGCCTTCGACGGTGTTGTTGGCGCCCGCGCCGGCGATGATCGGAATCCGGCCGGCGGCGAATTTCACCACTTCCTCGATGACGATTTCATGCTCGCGCAGGCTCAGCGTCGGGGATTCGCCGGTGGTGCCGACGGGAACCAGCCCGGTCGAGCCCTGCTCGATATGCCAGTCGACCAGCTTCTTGAGGCAATCCAGATCCAGCGCGCCGTCCTTGAACGGCGTGACCAGTGCGGGTAGGGACCCTGTGAACATGACACGCTCCTTTCATCATGGCGGGCGGCGGGAATCCGCACTGACCCGGATCTAATGTCGCGCTGCCGTGAAAGTGAGTTGAGCACGGCGCGCGGCGGGGTATTGTGGCAGCGTCTATCCACAAGCTTGGGGCAAAACAAGAGATGGCAACGCGGTTTGCGGCGCTTTTCGTGACATCATGCCTGCTGTCCGGCACCGGGGCAGAGGCCCAGTCCGGCTTTGCTCCGGCCCGGTCGGTGACCCCGCCGCTGGGTGAGGCGGCGCCGTCTGATCCCGCTTCTGTCCCGGCGGAGTCCGAACCGGACGAGGTCGTGGCGGAAATCACCCAGGGGCCGCTGGCTCCGTCGCGGGCGGTGGTACCACGCCACCTGCACTGGGCGCTGATCGCGGCGCGGGCGGGGGATTACGACCGCGCCGCGCAGATTGCCCTGCGGGATGGCCCGGTCGCCGTCGACATCATCGAATGGACACGGCTGCGTGACGGCGAAGGCAGCGCGCAGGAGGTGCTCGATTTCCTTGGCGATCACGGGGACTGGCCGGGGCTGGACCTGCTGCGGTCGCGCAACGAAGGCGTCTTTGCTGCCGCCGATGCCGCGCAGGTGCTGGCCTTCTTCCATTCTTCACCGCCGGAAACCGGCCTTGGCACGCTGGCTTATGCTGATGCGCTGCGCCAGCAGGGGCAGGGCGATGCGGCGGATGCGGTGCTGATTGCCGCCTGGCGCAATCTGCGCCTCAGCCCGACGTTGCAGGCGACCTTCCTTGTCGGCAACCAGGACCTGCTGGCCCCCTATCATGGGGACCGGCTGAACATGCTCTACTGGGCAAGCGGCGCCGAAGAAATTCAGGCGATGAAGGATGTCGCCAAACCGGGTGACTGGGCGCTGGCCCAGGCGATCCGCCTGGCGCGGGTCGGGGCCGAGGGCGCGGATGCGGCCATCGCTGCCCTGCCTGCCGAGGATCGTCTTGATGGCACCCTGGCCTATGCCCGCTTCCGCGCCCGCGTGGCGCAGGGCCGGACCAGCGATGCCAAGACCCTGATGGTCAGTCAAAGCCGCATCCCCGGTGGCCTTGATCGCCCCGATGCCTGGGCGAGCGAACGCCGCGCCTATGTGCGCGAGGAAATGCGCGCCGGGAACAACGACCTGGCTTATGACCTTGCCGCCCACCACCAGCTGACAGCGGGCGGCAATTTTGCCGATCTGGAATGGCTGGCGGGCTATATCGCCCTGCAGCGTCTGGACCAGCCCGAGGTCGCGCTTGGCCATTTCGAACGGCTGCGCGGTGGGGTGGAAACCCCGATCTCGCTCGGGCGGGCCTATTACTGGATCGGGCGCGCGCAGGAGGCGCTTGGCGACAAGGCAGCCGCGCAGGCGGCCTATCGCGCTGGCGGCGCGCATCAGACCAGCTTTTACGGCCTTTTGGCGGCGGAAAAGGCCGGGATGCCGTCTGATCCCACGCTGGCGGGAGCCCCCTCTGCCGTCCGTTGGCAAGGGGCGGATTTCGCCGGGTCTGACTTGCGGCAAGCCGCCGCCCTGCTGCGCTCTGCCGGGGAAGGCTGGCGGGCCGAGCTGTTCCTGCTTGGCCTGTCCAACCGCCTGGATGAAGATGGATTTTCCGCGCTTGGTGCCATGGCCGAGGATTGGGGCGATGCGCATCTGCAGGTGATGATCGGCAAATGGGCTGCCGGGCGGGGCATCGTGCTGCCGCGCCATTACTATGCGCTGCACCCGCTGGCCGGGATGGATCTGCCGGTGCATCCCGAACTGGCGCTGGCCATCGCCCGGCGTGAAAGCGAATTTGACCCCGCGGTGATGAGCGGCGCTGGTGCCGGTGGTCTCATGCAGCTGATGCCGGGCACCGCACGCGACATGGCGCGGGATCTGGGCGTCACAGACCACAGTCAGGCGCGGCTGACGGAGGATTGGCAGCACAATGCGGCTCTCGGCTCGGCCTACCTGGCGGATCTGGGGCAGCGCTTTGGTGGCAATGTCCTGCTGATGTCGGTCGGCTACAACGCGGGTCCGGGGCGGGCAGAGCAATGGCTGCAAAGCCTTGGCGATCCGCGCGACCCGGAGGTCGATGTGGTCGACTGGATCGAGGCGATCCCCTACCGTGAGACCCGCAACTATGTTCAACGGGTGGCCGAAAGCCTGCCGGTCTATCGCGCCCGGCTGGGCCTTGACCCCCGGCCGGTGCCTTTCAGTGTGGAGCTGAAGGGATCAACGCTTCTGCCGCTCGCGCCAAAGGGTGAATAGCCCGGCGCTGATGACCACGGTCGCGCCGATCACCACGTTCAGATGCAGGTCCTCGCCGAAGATGAACATGCCGACCAGCGCGCCGAAGAACAGCTGGAAATAGGCAAAGGGCTGCACGGCCGAGGCTTCGGCCATTTCGTAGACCCGGATCAGCAGGTAGTGGCCCAGCATGCCGCCCACGCACAACAGGGCCATCCAGCCCCAGTCGGGCGGGCTCATCGGTTCCCAGAACCAGATGCCGGCGAGGGTCATGACCACCGCGCCCATCGTGCCGGTCCAGAAGAACGAGGTGGCCGAACTGTCGTAGCGCGCGACATAGCGGTTCAGTAGGCCGTAGATCGCGAACATCGCCGCGGCGGTCAGCGGCAGGAGCGCGGCGGGGGAAAAGACGCCGACCCCCGGCTGGATGATGATCATCACCCCGACAAAGCCGACCCCGATCGCGGACCAGCGCCGCCAGCCGACCTGTTCGCCAAGGATCGGGCCCGACAGGGCGGCAATCAGCAGCGGATAGGCGATGAAGATCGCCTGGGTGTTGATGATCCCGAGATAGGCAAAGCCCGCGACCATCACGCAGACCTCGACCGACAGAAGCGCGCCCCGGAACATTTGCAGCACCGGTTTGCGCGACCGGGCCACGGCACGGATGCCGCCGGTTTTGCGCGCCGCCATCGCGATGACGAAGGCCGAGAAGAACCAGTAGCGGATCATCACCACCATCAGGGTGTTGTACTCCCCTGCCAGGTGGCGCGACAGCCCGTCCTGGATGGCGAAGACCGCCGTGGTCAGGATCATCAGCCAGATCCCGAGCTTCGTGTTCTGTTGTGTCATTCCGGTTCCGTGGGCTTTCGGGTCTGGGTCATGTGTCTCTTGCGGCCGAACCCCGGCGCGCGGGTGACTTCGAACCCGGCTTCGGCCAGGGCGCGGCGCACATGGCCGGCGGCGGTGTAGGTCGCCGCCGTGCCGCCCGCTGCGGTGTGATCGCATACGGCCTGCATCAGCGCGGGGTCCCAAAGCTCGGGGTTCTTGGCGGGGGCGAAACCGTCGAGGAACCAGGCATCGGCCTGTTGATCCCAGTTCGGCAGCGCCTGTCGCGCATCGCCCGCAACCAGGCGGAAGTCCAGATCACCAAGGGTAAAAGCGCTCTTGCCGAAATGCGGGGAAAGCTCCTCTGTCAGGTCGGCGATCTCGGGGAAGGCGGCCTGGGCGCGGATCATGTCAGCGCGTGCCATCGGGTAGGCTTCGAAGGTGGTAAAGCGCAGGCGACCGGCCGTGCCGCTGTCCCGCCACAGGCGCAGCGCGGCCAGCAGGTTCAGCCCGGTGCCAAAGCCCAGTTCGGCGATGTGGAACCCGTCCCGGAACCGTTGCGGAAGGGCATTCCCGGCCAGAAAGACATGGCCGGTTTCCAGCAACCCGTTGCCGAGGCTGAAATAGGGGTCGTCAAAACGGGTGGCCACGGGGACGTCGTCCTCGGTCCAATCCAGCTCGGGCGGCTGGTCCTGCATGGCGGGAACCTTTACGAGAGGGGGGTAAGGGTCGGCAGGATGAAGCGGAGTGGGCGGAATGGCAAGCGTGGACGTGACGGTGCGGGGCGCGGGGATCTTCGGGCTGAGCTGTGCCTGGGCCTGTCTGAAACGCGGCGCACGGGTGCGGGTCGTGGATCCGGGCGGAGTGGCGGCGGGGGCCTCTGGCGGGATCGTCGGGGCGCTGGCGCCGCATGTGCCCGAGAACTGGAACGACAAGAAGCAGTTCCAGCTGGAAAGCCTGCTGATGGCCGAAGCCTGTTGGGCCGAGGTCGCCGCCATATCGGGGCGCGATCCGGGCTATGCCCGCAGTGGCCGGCTGCAACCCTTGGCCGATGCGCGGGCGGTAGAGCTTGCCCATGCCCGCGAAGACAGTGCGGCCCGTCTGTGGCAGGGCGCGGCGCGTTGGCAGGTGATCGCGGCGACGGGCGCGCCCTGGGAGCCGCAGACTCCCTCTGGCTGGCTGGTCGAGGACAGCCTGACCGGGCGTATCCATCCCCGCCGCGCCTGCGAAGCGCTGGCGGGGGCGATCCGCGCCGCGGGGGCCGAGATCTTGACGGAGGCCCCGGATGAAGGCGCGGAGGAGGGAGCTGTGCTCTGGGCGACGGGCGCCGCCGGTCTTGCCGAGATGAGCGGGCAGGCGGGTCGCATGGTCGGGACCGGCATCAAGGGGCAGGCGGCCCTGTTGCGCCATGCGGCACACAACCTGCCGCAGATCTTTGCCGGGGGGGTGCATATCGTGCCCCACGCAGATGGCACGGTCGCCATCGGGTCGACAAGTGAGCGTGACTTCGACGGGCTCGAGACGGATGCGCAGCTGGACGAGGTGATCGCGGCGGCGCGTGCCGCGCTGCCGGCCCTGCTGGGCGCGCCGGTGATCCAACGCTGGGCGGGTCTGCGCCCGCGGGCCAAAAGCCGGGCGCCGATGCTGGGGAGCTGGCCCGCACGGCCGGGGCATTTCATCGCCAACGGCGGTTTCAAGATCGGCTTCGGCATGGCGCCCAAGGTGGGCGAGGTCATGGCCGAACTGGTGCTGGAGGGGCGTGACGCCATCCCCGAGGGCTTCCGGGCGGCGGCGTTGTTCTGACAGGCAGGGCGCTGCCCTCCTGGGACCTGCGGTCCCAGTTCACCCGGAGTATTTTCGGCCAGATGACAGGGAGCGGCTCAGCTGCCGCTGCGGATGCGGAAGACGCCGGTACCAGTGGCGGCAAGGGTGCCGAGGTCGTCTGAAATCCTGGCCTCGGCGAAGAAGGTTCGGGCGCCGCCACCGGTACGGAACCCTTCGGCGATCAGCAGCTTGCCCTTGACCTGCGCCAGAAAATTGGTGCTGAGGTTCAGTGTCATGGCAAGCAGGCGGTGATCCGGGTCGCCTGTGTAGCAGCCGGCAAACCCCATCGCTGTGTCGCACATCATCGCATGCACGCCACCATGCAGGATGCCGTAGCGGTTCATCAGGAAATCTTCGAGCGGCAGTTCGAGGCGCGCATAGCCCTCGCGCCAGCCGGTGACCTGATAGCCGATATGGTTTTGCATGGCTGAGGGGGCTTCGATCAGATCGGGGTCGAGTTCGGGCATGTGGATCCTCAGGCTGGTCCGGGCGCGGGGTGGAGACGTGAGATGATGCCAGCCATGAGCGGGAAGGTGAAGGGCTTGTTGGGGGCGAAGCGGTGTCAGGGGGCGCTGCCCCCTCTTGACCCCTGCGGGGCCAATTCACCCCCGGGATACTTGAAACAGGGAAACGATTGGAGCCCGGGTGAGGCGCGGGGCGCTGTTTCTGCGAGCGTTACCGCTCACATCCCTTCGGGAGCGTTGAAAGGCGTTTTTCTGCCGCGCAGGGTGTGGAATAAGTGCGGCAATGGCCCAAGGAGATTTTCATGCCTGCAATTGATCCCGATCTTATTCCTGCAGACCTTTTTCCGACGATCGAGGCGCTTTGCGCCACCGGTGCCAAGGTGGCGGCCGTGGTTGCGCGCGGGGCTCTGGGGCCGTCGCTGGCGGCCGGGGTGGGCGAAAACTCGGACGGTGACCAGCAAAAGGCGCTGGACGTGATGGCCGACGAAATGTTCGAAGCCGCTCTGCGGACCGCCGGGGTGCGCCATTATGCCAGCGAAGAGCAGGAAAGCGTGCTGAGCCTTGATCCCGAGGGCGCCTATGCGCTGGCGATCGATCCGCTGGACGGGTCCTCCAACATCGACGTGAACGTCACCATCGGTACGATCTTTTCGATCTTCGAGGCGGCCGAGACGCCGGAGGCGAGCTTCCTGCGCCCGGCGTCGGAGCAGATCGCGGCCGGGTATATCGCCTTTGGGCAGCAATGCCTGCTGGGGATTACCTTCGGGGCGGGCACGATGCTGTTCTGCCTTGATCCGGAAACCGGGGTTTTCGCGCTGGCGGACAAGGCGATGGCGGTGCCTGAGGCGGCGAAGGAATATTCGATCAATGCCTCGAACCGGCGACACTGGCAGGTCCCGGTGCGGGTCTATGTGGAGGAATGCGAAGCCGGGGAAACCGGCGGCAAGGGCAAGAACATGAACTTCCGCTGGGTTGGGTCGCTGGTAGCGGAAACCCACCGCATCCTGACGCGGGGCGGCACGTTCCTGTATCCCGCTGACGCGCGCAAGGGTTATGAGAAGGGCCGGTTGCGGATGGTATACGAGGTCGCGCCGATGGCCTTCCTGGTGGAACAGGCCGGCGGGTTGGCCACGGATGGATCCGAGCGGATCCTCGACAAGAGCGCCAGTGAATTGCATGAGCGCTGCCCACTGGTCTTCGGTGCCAGCGAGGAAGTCGAGCGGGTGAAGGCCCTGCACGGCTGACCCTGTCGTGGTTCCTGGCGGGGCCTCTTTGCGACGTCCCGCCAGTCAAAGCTTTCCCTGTGGGGGCTGGACCCCTATATGAGGCCCGTGTTCATCTGATCCGGAGCCCCGTCATGTCCTTTTCCCGTGCGCTGAAGATCGCCCCGTCGATCCTGTCCGCCGATTTCGCCAATTTCGGATCCGAGATCGAAGCGGTCGAGGCCCAGGGCGCCGATTGGGTGCATGTCGATGTGATGGACGGGCATTTCGTGCCCAATCTGACCTTCGGTCCGCAGCTCTGCAAGGCGATCCGCAAGCACATCACCACGGTCATGGATGTGCATCTGATGATCTCGCCCGTGGATGCCTATATCGATGCCTATGCGGATGCCGGGGCCGATGTGCTGACCGCGCATGTCGAGGCCGGGCCGCATATCCACCGCACGCTTCAGGCCATTCGCGGAGCGGGCTGCAAGGCCGGGCTGGCGCTGAACCCCGGCACCCCGGTCGAGGCCGCCGCGCCACTGCTGGACATGGTCGATCTGATCTGCGTGATGAGCGTGAACCCCGGCTTCGGCGGGCAGAAGTTCATTCATTCGCAGGTCGAGACCGTGCGTCGGCTGCGCGCCATGATCGGCGACCGTCCGGTGCATATCGAGGTCGATGGCGGCGTCACTCCCGAAACCGCGCCTCTGATGCAGGCCGCCGGGGCGGATGTCCTGGTGGCCGGCTCGGCGGTGTTCAAGGGCGGGTCGGTTGCCGATCCCGCCCCCTATGGGCACAATATCCGGGCGATCCGCACGGCCTGCGACGTGCTGGTCTAGGCTTCGCGGCCGGATCAGGGGGCGCGGCGAAGGGTCTGGAAGACCTGTCGTTTAAGTGCTTTGCGGTCTGGTGACCAGTCGGGGCGGCGCAAGGCGATTGGCCGCAAAATCGCAGCCGCGATTATTCCTTTCACATTGCGCGATAGCTGTGCTGATCGGGTGTCTCCCTATCAGCCAGGACAGTGTGTTCATATCAATAAATATGATGCCATTTTTATGACAATTCATTTACCTATTGCGCGATTGGTGAATTCGAAGGCGGTGAGGGAAGATTGGGCAACCAATTGAAATAAATTGAGAATGCAGGGCCGTTCGCCATTGTTCTGCCTGTCCGGAAAGAGCCGTCCCCGCGCCTGATTTCAGCCATTTGCAATGCGTCCGCTGCGCTGATGTCCCCGCTGCGCAAGGGACGTGCGACTTTGCCGATCAGCCCTTTGGGGCGGATCAACGGGGGCACATTTTTCGAGGAGGAAACAATGTACATGAAACTGACTTCGGCTTTGCGGGTTGCCGCATTGGTCGCCGTCTCGGCGACTGCGGCACCTGCCGACACCACCATGTCCGACGGGACTGTCCTGTCCGACACACCGACATTCATCGTGACCTATATCGAGGTCGATCCCGCGGACATGGACAAGGCCAGGGCGCTGATCAAGGACCAGACCACGGAAAGCCAGTCGGAGGATGGCAATCTGCGGTTCGAAGGGTTGCAGCGCGTCGGGCAGGACAACCAGTTCCTGATCCTCGAAGCCTGGAGCGGTCCTGAGGCGCGCGCGGCCCATGCGGCATCGGATCATACCCAGATGTTCCGCAAGGATCTGGAGCCGATGCTTTATGCGCCTTACGATGAACGACCCCATGTCGGGCTGGCCGCGGTCGATCCCGCGTCGCTTCCGGCGGGCGATTCATCAACCGTTTATGCTGTCACTCATGCCGACATCATCCCGGATGAACAATTCGCCCCCTGCGGCCGCCAGGTGGATCCGAATGGCCCCTGTGGCATCGAACTGGTCAAGAGCCTGCCCGATTTCGGCCGGGATCAGGACGGCAACCTGCGTTTCGACATCCTGACGCAATCCAACCGATCCAACCACATGACCATTGTCGAAATGTGGAACGGCTCGGATGCGCTGATGGCGTCTGAAAACAGCGCGGAAAAGCGGGCGTTCCGGAACCAACTGTCCGGCATTCCCTCCGAAGGTGGCGTAAACGCGGACCCGCAGTTCGTTCTGAACATGCTGACGGGCAGCCTGTATGACGAGCGGCTCTATACGCTGATCGGCAACTGATGCGGGGCTCCGGGCGGTCGCGGTTCTGGCAGTCGCGGTTCTGACGGTCGCGGTTCTGACGGTCCGGGCCTGATTGCGGCGTTATGCGGGTTTTGCCTGCCGGCGTGGTCCTTTCCGGGCCACGCCGTTCATTTGCGCCGGGCTGGCCTACATCCGGGCCAGTGCGCCGTCTTCGAGGCGCGGCGCGTCCTCGGGGTCGTACAGCGGGAAATCCAGCGTGATCCGGGTGCCCGAAGGCCCGGTTTCCAGCGCGAAGGTGCCGCCCAACTGGCGGGCGGAGGCTTCGATCACCTGCATGCCCAGCCCGTGATGCTTGGTTACACCGCCGGGCAGGCCGACACCGTCATCCGACAGCACCAGATCGCAGCGCCCGTCGTCGCGCGGGGTCGCGACGCAGCCGATCACCCCTTCGCGCCCGTCCGGGAAGGCGTGCTTGAAGGCATTGGCAGCGAATTCGTTCAGGATCACGCCGAGCGAGGCCGCAACACCGGCGTCCACCGGCGCATAGGGCCAACTGGCATCGATGCGCACATTGGGCGGGGCAGAGCCGCCGACCAGCCGACAGACCGAGGTGCCAAAGGTGTTCAGATCGATGGTTTCGCTGTTTTCGGCGCGATATAGCTGCTCATGCAGTTCGGCCACGGTTTCGATCCGGCGGCGCACATGGGCCAGGGCCGCGCGTGTCTCTTCGTTGTCGACGTCGCGTTCCTGCATCCGGGTCAGGGCGGACACGGATTGCAGCGAATTCTTCACCCGGTGATCTACCTCGCGGCGCATCAGGTCGGCTTGTTTCAGGGACCGGACAAGCTCCATCTGTGCGATGACCTGCCGGCCGAGGACGCGCAGGGTATCGCGTTGCAGCGGGGTCAGCTCGTTCGGTTGGGTATCCAGCACGCAAAGCGATCCGATGGGCTGGCCTTCGGAACTGCGCAGCACCGCACCGGCGTAGTAGCGCAGGTTCATGTCGCCGGTGACAGCGGGATTATCCGCCGTCCGCGGGTCCTTGGTGGTGTCGCGGATTTCCAGAAAGCCGTCCTTTTCCAGGATGGCATGGGCGCAGATCGATTCCTCGAGCGTGGTTTCCTCGGCATCGATGCCGATCTTCGCCTTGAACCACTGGCGTTCCTCGTCGACCAGGCTGATCAGTGAAATCGGCATGCCGCAAAGCGCCGAGGCCAGTTGCACCACCTCGTCGAAAGGCTGGTCGGGATCCGTATCGAGGATCTCGAAGGACTTCAGGGCGGCAAGACGCGCGGTCTCGTCAGGGTTCAGGGGCGCTTTCATCGGATCTCACATGGCTTTCAGCCGTCAGGGCTGAACGAGCCTATATGCAGCGCCATTGGGTCCGGCAATCATGCCGCCTTATTGCCCTAGCGGCAACTTTCAACATTCGACGTTTATAGCTGTAAAGCGCGCGATGGATGATTTTTGTTAACCATGTCTGGGTGGCAGGTAAGCCTTTGGTCCCGCTTTCGACGACCGCGCCGGTCGGAAAGTGGGGGTGATTCGGGGCGCTCTGGCCTATAGGCCGGGTCCGGCCAACCGGCGGATCAGCTCGGCCGCGTTGCGCACCCCGAGCTTTTTCAGCAGCCGGGCGCGCACATCTTCGACGCTGCGCGGTGACAGGCCGAGGCCGCGGGCGATTTCCTTGCTGGTCTGACCGCGCGCCAACCCGGCGGCCACATCGCGTTCGCGCGGGGTCAGCCGGCCCGGTTCGGCCAGGGGCAGGGGCGCGAAGCTCATCACGATGCGGGCAAGCGGGGCTTCGGGGGTCAGGGTATGGGCGCGGAACCGCACCCAGAACATGCCCGCAGGCGCGCGCCGCATCATCCGTTCGTCGCTATAGACGCCTGTTTCGCGCAGGGCCGTGATGCCGATGTCGCGGATCGTGTCGAATTCGCTCTGGCTGGCATAGAGGATGCGAAAGCTTTGACCGATCAGCGCCGTGCGGGTGCGGGCGACCAGATCGCAGAAGGTGGCATTGCAGGCCCGGATCATCCGGTCCTCGGCCAGTACCAGGCCGACCGGCGCGGCGTCCCAGGCCAGCCTTTCGGCTGCTGCCAGATCGGGCAGTGGCGTGATTTCCTTGTCCGGCATTCCCGACTTCCCCCTGAAAATGGCGCGATACCGTATTCATACGGTATTGAGACCGTAGCCCCTGCGCGCGCAGCGTGAAAGCATGAATGACCATGGTTCCAGCCCCGACTCCGATCAGCCCGATCCCGATATGCACGATTTCAAGGTGCGTGACCTGTTGCGCGCGGAACTGGCGGACCGGCGCGACGATCTGATCGCCCTGACACAGGCGCTGATCCGCATCCCGACGCTCAATCCGCCGGGCGTTCATTACCGCGAGATCTGCGAATTTCTCGACAAACGGCTCAGCGCATCCGGTTTCGAGACCCAGTTGATCCGCGCGATCGGCGCCCATGGCGATACCGACCGCTATCCGCGCTGGAACATCGTCGCGCGCCGGGACGGCCCGCGAAGCGGCGATTGCGTTCATTTCAATTCCCACACCGACGTGGTCGAGGTCGGGCGCGGCTGGACCCGCGATCCCTTTGGTGGCGAGGTCGCGGATGGCAAGATCTACGGCCGTGGCGCCTGTGACATGAAGGGCGGACTTGCCGCCTCCATCGTCGCGGCCGAGGCCTTTTTGGCTGTCGTGCCCGACTGGGCCGGCGCGATCGAGATTTCCGGCACCGTGGACGAGGAATCCGGCGGCTATGCCGGGGTCGCCTACCTGGCGGAGAAGAGCTTTTTCGACAAGGTTCAGCACGTTATCATCCCCGAACCGCTGAACCCGGACCGGATCTGCCTTGGCCACCGCGGCGTCTGGTGGGCCGAGATCGAGACCTTCGGCGAGATCGCTCATGGCTCCATGCCCTTCCTCGGTGATTGCGCCGTGCGCCACATGGGCGCGGTGCTGCACGAGATGGAAGAGAACCTGTTCCCCGCCCTGCACGCGAAGACGACCGAAATGCCGGTGGTCCCCGAAGGCGCGCGCCATTCGACGCTGAACATCAATTCGCTGCACGGCGGTCTGCCGGAACCGGGCGAGGACGAGACCGGTTTCCCTTCGGCCTGCGTGCCCGACTCTGCGCGCATGGTGATCGACCGCCGCTACCTGATCGAGGAAGACCCCGAAGAGGTGAAGGCCGAGATCCGCGCCATGCTGGAACGGGTGAAATCCCAGCGCGAGAATTTCACCTACGAGTTGCGCGAGATGTGGGGCGTGACCCCGACCATGACCAGGAAGGAAGCGCCGGTGGTCCAATCCATCGCCCGCGCCATTCGCCAGACCTATGGTCGCGACCCCGAATATGTCGTTTCGCCGGGGACCTATGATCAGAAACACATCGCCCGCATCGGCAAGCTGCACAATTGCATCGCTTATGGACCGGGAATCCTCGATCTGGCGCATAAGCCGGATGAATACATCGGGATCGACGACATGCTGCAATCGGCCGAAGTCATGGCTCTGTCGCTGGTCGAATTGCTGACGGCCGGCAAGGCGCCGACCTGAGGTGAAAAAGACCGTGCCGCCGACTGGACCTTGTGCGGGATTGCACGGAAGATGCGACCGATCAGGGATGCGGCCGGGACAAAACGAACGGGCCGGACGCACGACATGGGAAAACCATGCGGACAACAGGGAGACCAAGATGAACGATAAATTCACCAAGGCGGCGCGGATTTCGGTTCTGGCTCTTGGCGCGGCTCTGGCGGCCACCGCCGGACATGCTCAGGGCAAGATGGACCTGACCTACGGGCTGCAACTGGAACCGCCGCATCTCGACCCGACATCGGATGCCGCCGGGGCCATCGACCAGGTGCTCTATTCCAACGTTCTGGAAGGGCTGACGCGTTTCGGGCCCGACGGCTCGGTCAATCCGGGTCTGGCGCGCAGCTGGGATGTCTCCGACGACGGTCTGACCTATACCTTCCATTTGGCCGAGGGCGTGACCTTCCACGATGGCACCGATTTCGATGCCGAGGACGTGAAGTTCACGTTGGATCGCGCGCGGGCCGAGGACAGCACCAATGCGCAGAAACCGCTGTTCGCAGGGATTTCCGAGGTCGCGGTGATCGACCCGCTGACCGTCGTGGTGACGCTGTCGGCGCCGGACGGCGCTTTCCCGTTCAAGATGGCCTGGGGTGATGCGGTGATCGTCGCGCCCGAAAGCATCGACCAGATCAAGACCCATCCCGTGGGCACCGGCGCCTTCACCTTCGCCAGCCGCATCCAGGGCGATTCCATCGAGTTGGACAGATACGCGGAGTACTGGGGCGAACCGGCCCTGCTGGACGAGGTGACGTTCAAGTTCATCTCCGACCCTTCGGCGGCCTTTGCGTCCGTCATGGCCGGCGACGTGGATGTCTTTGCGGCCTTCCCGGCGCCGGAGAACCTGCCGCAATTCGACGCGGATCCGCGGTTCAAGGTGCTGATCGGCTCGACCGAAGGCGAAACGATCCTCGCCATGAATAACGCGCGCGAACCCTTCTCCGACAAACGGGTCCGCGAAGCTGTCGCCCATGCGATCAACCGTCAGGACATCATCGACGGGGCCATGTTCGGGTATGGCACGCCGATCGGCACCCATTTTGCGCCTCATAACCCTGATTACGTCGACCTGACCGACATGTCGGATTACGATCCCGAGAAATCCAGGGCCCTGCTGGAAGAAGCGGGTGTCACCCTGCCTCTGAAGGTCAAGATGACCCTGCCGCCGCCCTCCTACGCGCGCCGGGGAGGCGAGATCGTGGCGGCCCAACTGCGCGCCGTCGGGATCGAGCCGCAGATCGAGAATGTCGAATGGGCGCAGTGGCTGGAATCCACCTTCCGCAATGCGCATGATTTCGACCTGACCATCATCAGCCACACCGAGCCGATGGATATCAACATCTACGCCAACCCCGATTACTACTTTGGCTATGACAATGCGGACTTCCGCCAGGTGCTCGCCGATCTCGACGTCGAAAGCGATCCCGACACCCGATCCGACCTGCTGAAACAGGCCCAGACCACCATCGCCGAAGACTACGTCAACGGCTACCTGTTCCAGCTTCCGCTGCACACGGTTGCCAACCGGGCGGTAGAGGGCCTTTGGGTCAATGCCCCGACCCAGGCGGCCGACGTGACTGGCGTATATTGGGACGAATGAAGCATTAACCCCGCCGGTCCTTCCGGGCACCGGCGGGCCCTATCGATCAGCCGGGCCTCCTTCCCCACACGGCAGATGCCTCCGGCGGGGATATTTGAAACAGGGAAACGAACAGACGTGCGCCTGACCGGTCTTGTCCCGCCTTTTCAATTGTGTCCGGACCGACATGTTTCCCTGTCGGAAATATCCCGGGGAAGAGCGGCAGTGCGCGCAGCGGAGTGCCGCTCTGGGGCAGAGCCCCTGCTTGTGATGCATCCAGGCGGGGCAATGGCCTTCTGATGCTGCACTATGTTCTGAAACGGCTTCTGTCGCTCGTGGTGAGCCTTTTCGTGGCCTCAATCGTGATCTTCGCGGTGATCGAGGTCATGCCGGGGGATCCGGCGCAGGTGATGCTTGGGGTGAATGCCCAAGAGGATACCCTGGCTGCCTTGCGCGAAGAGCTTGGGATGACCGAGGCGCCGGTGACCCGATATCTGCAATGGGCCGGCGGGTTGCTGCAGGGGGATTTTGGCATCTCCTATTCCTACCGAATTCCGGTGGCCGAGATGATTTCGGATCGCTTGCAGGTTTCCTTGCCGCTGGCGCTCTTTGCCCTCAGCCTGACCGTGGCGATTGCCATTCCGGTCGGGGTCTGGGCGGCCTCGCGGCGCGGAAGTGCTGTTGATCTCGGCGTTATGGGGGTCACCCAACTGGGGGTGGCCCTGCCAAACTTCTGGTTCGCCATGTTGATGGTGCTGGTCTTCTCGGTGAACCTGCGCTGGTTTTCCGCCGGCGGGTTTGCGGGATGGGACGAGGGCTTTTTTGCCGCGATGAAAAGCCTGACCTTGCCCGCCATTGCGCTGGCCCTGCCGCAGGCTTCGATCCTGGCGCGGGTCATGCGCTCGGCCCTTCTGGACACGCTGGCAGAGGATTTCATCCGCACCGCCCGCGCGAAGGGGCTGACGCGGCGCCAGGCGTTGTGGCGCCATGCCTTGCGCAATGCGATGATCCCGGTGCTGACCATCATCGGCTTGCAGTTCTCCTTCCTGCTGGCCGGGGGCATCATCATCGAGAACGTCTTCTACCTGCCCGGACTCGGGCGGCTGATCTTTCAGGCGATTTCGGCGCGGGATCTGATTGTCGTGGAAAGCGTCGTCATGCTTCTGGTCTTCGCAGTGATCCTGGTGAATTTCCTGGTCGAGGTGGCCTATGCGCTGATTGACCCGCGGCTGAGGAACGCACGATGACCGGGACTTTGCAGATGGCGCTGCGGTCGCGCGGGCTGATCCTTGGCGGGCTCTTGGCCGGGGTCTTTCTGGTTGCCGCGCTGATCAGTTTTGTCTGGGTGCCCTACGATGTCGCCACCCTTGATATCGCCAACAAGATCAAGCCGCCAAGTGCCACGCATTGGCTGGGCACCGATCTGTTCGGGCGCGATATCCTGTCGATGATCATGGTCGGCGCGCGGACCTCTATCGCCGTGGCGGTGCTGGCGGTCGGCATCGGCATGGGGCTGGGGGTTCCGCTTGGCCTTTGGGCGGCGGCGCGGCGCGGCAGCTTGCTGGACGAGCTCATCATGCGGGGCAACGATCTGGTCTTTGCCTTTCCCGCCCTGCTGATCGCGGTAATGATCACTGCCATCCTGGGCCCTTCGGCGACAAATGCGATCATCGCCATCGGAATCTTCAACATCCCGGTCTTTGCCCGCCTGTCCCGGTCCGGAGCGTTGTCGCTGTGGCAGCGCGATTTCGTGCTGGCCGCGCGGGTTGCGGGCAAGGGAGCGGGGCGGATCAGCCGTGAACATATCCTGCCCAATATTCTCAACATGCTGATCGTTCAGGGCACGATCCAGTTCTCGCTGGGGGTGCTGGCGGAAGCCGGGCTCAGCTATGTTGGTCTGGGCGCGCAGCCGCCCGTGCCCTCCTGGGGGCGGATGCTGGCGGACAGCCAGACCTTCATCACCTTTGCCCCGCACATGGCGCTGTTCCCCGGTCTGGCCATCCTGCTGACCGTGCTGGGGCTGAACCTGATGGGCGACGGGCTGCGCGACCTGCTGGATCCGAAACTGCGGCGGGGCCGGGAATGACTTTGCTCGATATCGACAGCCTGTCCCTGCGCATCCATGGGCAGGAGATCCTGCACGAGGTCAGCCTGCAGGTCGCGGCGGGAGAGATCCTTGGCGTGATCGGTGAAAGCGGCTCGGGCAAGTCCATGACGGCCTTTGCAGCCATGCAACTGCTGCCTGAAGGCGCGGCAGCATCGGGGCGCATCACCCTTGACGGCAACCAGATGCTGGACCTGCCCGAAGCCCGGCTTTGCGCGCTGCGCGGTCGCGCGGTCGGCATGGTCTTTCAGGAACCGATGACGGCGCTGAACCCGCTTCAGACCATCGGCGACCAGGTGGCCGAGACCATCCGCATCCACGAAAGGACCTCGCGCCGGCAGGCCCTGGCGCTGGCACGGGCTGCGCTGGAACGGGTCGAGCTTCCTGCTGATCTGTTCCCGTTGTCGCGCTATCCGCATGAACTTTCGGGCGGGCAGCGGCAGCGGGTGGTGATCGCCATGGCCATCGCCCTGCGTCCGCGTCTGCTGATCGCGGACGAGCCGACCACGGCGCTGGACGTGACCACTCAGGCGCAGATCCTGGCGCTGCTGACGCGGCTGGTGCGCGAAGATGGCATGGGCCTTATGATGATCTCGCATGACCTTGCGGTGGTCGCGGGCATGGCCGACCGCATTGCCATCATGCAGAAGGGCCGCGTGGTCGAACAGGGGCCGGCAGTGACGCTGTTCCAGACCATGCAGCATCCTTATTCCCGCGCGCTGCTGGCCGCCTCGACCCATGCCCCCGAGATCGTGCCGCATGGCAGCGACACCCCCCTGCTGGAGGTGCGCGATGTCCACCGCAGCTATCCCATGCCCCGCCGCAGCCTGTTGGGTCCGCGGCCCGCGTTTCAGGCCGTGCGGGGGGTCTCCCTGACACTGAAGGCCGGGGAAAGCCTTGGGCTGGTGGGGGAGTCGGGCTGCGGAAAATCGACCCTGACGCGGGCGATTCTGGGGCTGGAACAGGTGCAGGCGGGCACGATCCGCCTGGGCGGAGAACCGGTCTTTACCGGAGACAAGCCCAATCCGGCGGTGCGCCGGCGCATGCAGGTCGTCTTTCAGGACCCCTACGGCAGCTTCAACCCCCGGCACCGCGTTGCCCGGCTGGTCAGCGAACCCTTCCACCTGGCCGAGACCCCGCCCAGGGGGGCCGCGCTGGAGGCTGCCATTGCCGAGGCGCTGGAGGCGGTTGGCCTGCGCGCCGCGGACAAGTCGAAATACATCCACGAATTTTCCGGCGGTCAGCGTCAGCGGATCGCCATTGCCCGTGCGCTTATCACCCGGCCGGATCTGATCCTGCTGGACGAGGCGGTCAGCGCGCTCGACGTGCAGGTGCGCGCCCAGATCCTTGATCTGCTGGCCGATCTTTCGGGGCGCTACGGGCTGAGCTACCTTTTCATCTCGCATGATCTTTCGGTCGTGCGGTCGATCACGGACCGGGTTCTGGTGATGCAGAACGGACTTATCGTGGAAGAGGGCAAGACGGGGGATGTGCTGGAACACCCGCAGCATCCCTATACGCAGAAACTGGTCGCCGCCGCGCCCCGGCTCCCTGAAGGGGTCGCCTGAGCCGGTCGGCAATCTGGTCCGGGGAGGGACAAATATGCAGGAATTGTGGTTCGATCCGTCGCGTTGCCTGATCGGCGGCGCCTGGGTGGCACCGGCGGGCGGCGGCACGCTGCCGCTTTACGACCCTTCGACGGGCGAGGAAATCGGCGCGATCGCCCGTGGCCGCGCCGAGGATATCGATGCCGCCGTCACGGCGGCGCGGATGGCCTTCGATGGCGGCTGGAGCCGGGTTCCGGCAGCCGAACGCGGGCGCATCCTGATGCGTCTGGGCCAGTTGGTGCAGGAAAGGGTCGAGGCCCTTGCCATGATCGAGGCCCGCGATGTCGGCAAGCCGCTGAAACAGGCGCGCGCCGATGCGGTGGCCCTGGCGCGGTATCTGGAATTCTACGGCGGGGCGGCGGACAAGCTGCTGGGCGAAACCATTCCCTATCTCGACGGCTACACCGTTTACACCCTGCGCGAACCGCATGGGGTCACGGGGCATATCGTGCCCTGGAACTACCCGATGCAGATCATCGGACGTTCGGTCGGGGCGGCACTGGCGGCGGGGAACTGCTGCGTGCTGAAACCGGCCGAGGATGCCTGCCTGACGGCGCTGGCCTTTGCCGATCTGGCCCGCGACGCCGGCCTGCCAGATGGCGTGCTGAATGTCGTGCCGGGCCTTGGCGCCGAAGCGGGCGCGGCCCTGTCGGCCCATCCCGGTGTGCAGCACCTCAGCTTTACCGGTTCGGTCGCCACGGGCGCGGCGGTGCAGACGGCAGCAGCGGCCAACGTGGTGCCGGTGACGCTGGAACTGGGGGGCAAGTCGCCCCAGCTGGTCTTTGGCGATGCGGATCTGGACGCGGCGCTGCCGTTCCTTGTCGGGGCCGGTATCCAGAACGCGGGGCAGACCTGCTCGGCCGCGTCGCGCATCCTTGTCGAGGCGTCGCGTTATGACGAGGTCGTCGAACGCATGGCCGCCCGCTATGCCGCGCTGCGGGTCGGGCCGGCGGTGTCGGATCTGGACGTCGGCCCGCTGATCTCGGCCCGCCAGAAGAGCCTTGTGGAGGGCTGGATGGCACAGGGCGCGGACCTTGAGGTTGCCGGGCAGGCGCGCCTTGAGGACGATCTGCCCGACGGCGGCTATTACGTGGCGCCGACGCTTTTTGCCGGGGTTTCAGGCGATCACACCCTTGCCCGGTCCGAGATCTTCGGGCCCGTTCAGGTGATCATCCCCTTCGATAGCGAAGAACAGGCCGTCGCCCTGGCCAATGGCACCGACTACGGTCTTGTCGCTTCGGTCTGGAGCGCCGAGGGCGCGCGCCAGATGCGCCTGGCGCGGTCGCTGAAGGCGGGACAGGTGTTCCTGAACAATTACGGCGCCGGGGGCGGTGTCGAACTGCCCTTCGGGGGCGTCGGAAAATCGGGCCACGGCCGCGAAAAGGGGTTCGAGGCGCTTTACGGGTTTACCGCGCTCAAGACTGTCGCGGCCTTCCATGGGTAGGGTTTTCACAAGAATGCGGATCAGAAGGGGGGAGGCATGACAATGCGTCTGAAGGACAAGGTGGCGGTGGTGACCGGCGCGGCACAGGGCTTTGGCGAAGGGATCGCGCGGCGGTTCGCGGAAGAAGGCGCAAAGGTGCTGGTGGTCGATCTGCAGGGCGACAAGGCCGATGCGGTGGCCGCCCAGATCGGTGGCATCGGCATGGGCGTCAACGTGGCCAGCCGGGACGCGCTGGAGGCGATGTTCGACCGCGCCGAGGCCGAGTTGGGGCCGGTTGATATCCTCGTGAACAACGCCGGAGTGACGCATCTGCCGCAACCGATGCAGGACGTGACCGAGGAGGACTTTGACCGGATCTTCGCGGTCAACATGAAGGCGATCTTCCATGCCGCACAGCTTCTGGTACCGCGCATGGCCGAACGGGGGGGCGCTGTGATCAATGTCTCGTCCACTGCCGCGATTTCTCCGCGGCCGAACCTGACATGGTACAATGCCTCGAAGGGGTGGGTGAACACGGTGACGCAATCCATGGCGGTGGAACTGGCGCCGAAGGGCATCCGCGTGAACGCGATCTGCCCGGTAGCCGGGGAAACGCCGCTGCTGCAAAGCTTCATGGGGCAGGACACGCCCGAAGTCCGGGCGAAATTCCTGTCCACCATCCCGATCGGGCGGTTCACCACGCCGCAGGACATCGGCGATGCGGCGGTCTTCCTGGCTTCGCCGGAGTCGGGGATGGTCACCGGCCTGTGCATGACCGTGGATGGCGGGCGCTGCATCTGACCTGAAAACGGGGGGCAGCGTGGCGGAAACCCCGTCCGCTGCCCCCATTCCATCACCCGCCTTGATATCGCGTATCACCGCAATACCCTTTCAACCCGTTGCCTCATGCGGTATGGACCCGCGTCCTGATTGAAAGGAGTCATTCATTATGGGCTATAAAGTCGTCGTCGCCGGAGCCACGGGCAATGTGGGCCGCGAAATGCTGAACATCCTGGCCGAGCGCCACTTCCCCGTGGACGAGATCGCCGTGCTCGCATCCCGGAAGTCGCTGGGGACCGAAGTCAGCTTTGGCGACAAGACCCTGAAGACCCAGGATCTGGACACCTTCGATTTCACCGGCTGGGATATCGCGCTCTTTGCGGTCGGCTCCGGCCCGACAAAGAAATACGCCCCCAAGGCCGCGGCCTCGGGCTGTGTCGTGATCGACAACAGTTCTCTCTACCGCTACGATCCGGATGTGCCGCTGGTCGTGCCGGAAGTGAACCCGGATGCCGTGCTGGGTTATGCCAAGAAGAACATCATAGCCAACCCGAATTGTTCGACCGCGCAGATGGTTGTGGCGCTGAAGCCGCTGCATGACCGCGCGAAGATCAAGCGCGTCGTGGTTTCGACCTACCAGTCGGTTTCCGGTTCGGGCAAGGCAGGCATCGATACGCTTTGGGATGAAACCAAGGCGATCTACAACCCGACCGACAACTACAGCTCGGATGTCTATCCCAAGCAGATCGCCTTCAACGTGATTCCGCATATCGACGTCTTCCTCGAAGACGGTTCGACCAAGGAAGAATGGAAGATGGTCGCCGAGACCAAGAAGATCATCGACAAGAACATCAAGGTCACCGCGACCTGCGTTCGCGTGCCGGTCTTCGTCGGGCATTCCGAAGCCATCAACATCGAGTTCGAGGACTTCCTCGACGAAGCCGAAGCCCGCGACATCCTGCGCGAAGCGCCGGGTTGCATGGTGATCGACAAGCGCGAAGACGGCGGCTACGTCACCCCGATCGAATGCGTCGGCGATTTCGCCACCTTCATCAGCCGGATCCGCCAGGATTCGACGCTGGATAACGGGCTGAACATCTGGGTCGTCTCGGACAACCTGCGCAAGGGCGCGGCCCTGAACGCGGTTCAGATCGCCGAGACCCTAGGCGCGAAAGTGCTGAAGAAGGGCTGAGGTCGCTGTCAGTGCCGGACCTGCTAAAGGGCGTCCCCTCGGGGGCGCCCTTTTCGCATGGCGCGGGGGCCTGAATGCGCCGGGCAGGCGGTCTCGCGCCAGTTGCACGGAACTGTCATTGGCAGGCGGGGCGTTCCATGCCCATCATGGCCCAAAGTCGCGAGGAGAGACATGAAAGCCCCCATTTCCCAGATCCGCCTTGTACCCGGCGCTGCCCTCGGCGCGCTGGTCCTTGCCTTCCCAGGCCTTGCCTGGGCCGAAGATTTCACCCTGCGGTCGGCCATCACCTCGGTCACGCTGTTTCCCGATGCGGCGACGGTCCGGCGCGCGGTCAGCTATGATCTTCCGGCGGGGGATCACCGTCTGATCCTGACCGATGTGCCGATGATCGACCCCTCGGGCCTGCGCGTCAGCGGCAGCGCCGGGGTGCTGGGCGCGGTGGCCTACCGCGATGATTTCGTCCCGCCCCGCAACGCCGAGGACAGCGCCGCCATCACCGCCGCCCGCGACCGGATCGCCGCGCTGGAGGCGCAGATCGAGGGGGTGCAGGATCGCGCCCGTGCCGAGGACCTGCAGGCCGAGGCCGCGATGGCCCGCGTTGATTTCCTGTCTCGCATGGCCACCGGCGACACGCCGCAGGATCCTGCGGCCCTGCGCGATTTGCTGGCGCTTGTCTCCGACGAAGGGCTGAAAGCCCGGCAAGAGGCCGAAGCCGCCCGGCAGCGCGCCCGCACCATCCGCGAAGAGATCGACCCGCTGGAAACGGACCTGGACCTTGCGCGCACGGCCCTCGCTGCCCTGCAGACCGAAGACCCCGACCGCGCCTGGCTGACGGTCGAGATCCACGCCGATGCCCCCATTTCGGGTCAGCTTGGCCTCTCCTACCTGACCGGCGGCGCCGGCTGGCAACCGGCCTATGATTTCAACCTCTCTACAGATGACGAGGCCCCGGCGCTGAGCGTTACCCGCGCCGCCCAGATCACCCAATCGACGGGCGAGGACTGGTCCGACGTCACCCTGCACCTGTCCACCGCGCGGCCTTCGGGGCAGACCGAACCGGGCGAGCTTTGGCCGACGCCGCTGCGGATCGGGGATCCGGGGCCTGCGCCGATGCCTCTGCAACGGCTGAACACGGCCAAGGCCGGGGCGCTGATGGACGAAGCCTTTGTCGCCGCACCCGTGGCCGACAACGGCATAACCATGACCTATGAATTCCCCCGTGCGGTCAGCGTCGCCTCTGGGGCCGATGCGCTGCGTCTGGACATGGGGCAGAAGGATCTGACCCCTGATCTCTATGCCCGCGCGGTGCCGATGCTGGATGATATTGCCTATCTGGTGGCCGGTTTCCGCAATGACACGGGCGAGGCCCTTCTGCCCACCAATGCCGCGCAGTTCTTCGTCGATGGCACCTATGCGGGTCGCCGCACGATCCCTCTGTTGCCGGCAGGAGAGGACGCGGATTGGTCCTTTGGCCCGCTGGACGGGCTGCGCCTGTCGCGGGTGGTCGAGGATCGCAGCGAAGGCGACGAAGGCCTTCTGCGCCGTTCGGGCAAGCTGAACGAAACCGTGACACTGCGCCTGCGCAACCTGACCGACCGGGCCTGGCCGGTACGCCTGATGGATCAGGTGCCCTATTCCGAACAGCAGGACCTTACCATCAACTGGCAGGCAGATCCGATGCCGGGGGTAACTGACCCCGACGGCAGGCGCGGGCTGCTGGAATGGCACTTCGACCTGGCCCCCGAGGCCGAGCGCGACGTGACGCTAAGCTACGAGGCAAGCTGGCCGGCGGACAAGGTCCTGCAATAGGGGGATCAGCCGGGGGCGCTGGCCTGCAGTCGCCCCCGGCACGCCGTCAGATGGGTCGGAAGGCGTTCTGCGCCGGCAGGAACTGCTCCACCGTGCCATTGCCGATATCGTGCCACAGACCGTGCAGCGACAGGTTCTCGGCATCGACCTGCGAGGCCACGAAAGGGAAGGTCATCAGGTTTTCCAGCGATACCAGCACCGCCTCGCGTTCCAGCGCGGCGCGTTGCGCGTCGTAACCGTCCAGATCCTTGACCCGTTCGTAGCCGGGGCGCAGCAGATCCATCCAGCGCCCGACGAAAGAGCTTTTCTCTTCCAGTTCCGGCGCGCGGCCGGAACACATGTCCAGACAGCCCTGCACGCCGCCACAGGCGGAATGGCCCATCACCACCACATGCGCCACCTTCAAGGCGGTCACCGCGTATTCCAGCGCCGCCGAGGTGCCGTGCTGCTGGCCGTCTGGCAGGTAAGGCGGCACAAGATTGGCGATATTGCGGTGAATGAAGAATTCCCCCTGATCGGCACCAAAGATGCCGGTGACATGCACACGGCTGTCACAACAGGAAATGATCATCGTCTTGGGGCGCTGGCCTTCGTCCGCCAGGCGGCGATACCAGGCCTTGTTTTCCATATAGGAGGTCGCTCTCCAGCCATGGTAGCGCTGGACCAGAAGACTGGGAAGAGGTTTGGCCTTGTCCATCGGGGGCTCCGCGATTTGTTCATGCCTCGGGACGTTATAGTCTTCTGCGACGCGCGGCGAAATGCGAAAAGCGCGGCACGGGGGTTCCCGTGATAACCTGCGGTGAAATCGGGCCTTTCTCGGGCTTCGCTCCCCTTCAGTAGCCGGCATGGGGCCGTTGATTGGCGCCCGACCCGGCGGGCCTTGCTGAAAATCCAAGGCAAATCCACGGAAAAACTGCCCCAAATGCCACCGGTTTTTCCGCCCCCTGGAAGCCGCGGGGCAAGGATTTGGGAACTTCACGGCGCCAATATGCTTCTGCCGTGGGGGCATTGGAATAAGGGTGTGGAAACATTGGAACATGTGTTGGTTCTTGTTCAGCAGGAAGCCGTGAGGCTCGATCCCGACCGGCTGGAGGCGCTATACTTTCAGCTTGGCGAAGCGGGCGCAGAGGACGTGCTGTGCCGCGCCATGGAAGAGATCGCCCTGCGTCTGGGTCATACGGAGCGGTTGTTTCGTCAGGGCCGTCGCGCCGAGATGCGCAAATCATCGCGTAGTTTGGTCGCTATGGCCGAGCAGATCGGAATGAACGCCCTGGCCCGCGTGGCGCAGGATGTGACGCAATGTATCGACGACGACGATTTCGTCGCCCTGGCGGCCACCCTTGCCCGGCTCCTGCGCGTCGGAGAACAATCGCTGACGGCCGTCTGGGACCTGCAGGGCGTGCACCTTTAAGGCTGCCACGCGGCGGCGCGGGTGCAATCCCCCTTGCAGCGCGGGCAGGCGGGACTAGGCTGGGGTCAACAGCCCTTGCAAGAGATTTTCCATGGACCGCTCCAACGCCCTGACCTTCGCCTCTGATACCTCAGCGGGTTTGCCGCTGCATGTCATCGAATCCTCGGCTTTGGAGGGCTTTCTGGAAGGTCAGGACGCGGCTGCCGTCACCTGGATCCGTGCCAGCGGCTTTGCCGGCGCGCTGTCGCAGTCCTGCCTTGTGCCGGGACCGGACGGTGCTCCGGCAATGGCGCTGGTGGGATATGGCGATGCGGGCAAACGCGCGCGGGGCCGGTTCTGGCTGGCGGCCGCAGCCGGCGCCTTGCCCGCCGGAACTTACCGGATCGCCTCTGGTCTGCCTGCTGAGGCGGCCGAGATTGAATCCCTCGGCTGGCTGCTTTCCGGTTACCGTTTCTCGCGTTACCGCGACCAAGGCCGCTTCGGCGCGGAATTGGTTGCGCCCGACGGCGTGAACGCCGCCCGCGTCGAGGCCCTTGCCGCGGGCGAGGTACTGACCCGCGACCTGATCAACACCCCGGCCAGCGACATGGGCCCGGCGGATCTGGAAGCCGCCGCACGCACCCTGTCCGAAGATTTCGGCGCCCAGATCTCGGTCCTCGAAGGCGATGCGCTGTTGGAGGGGAACTATCCGATGATCCACGCGGTCGGTCGGGCGGCGGGACCGGGTCGCGCGCCGCGCCTGATCGATATGCGCTGGGGCGACAGCGGTCCGGCGCTGACCCTGGTGGGCAAGGGGGTCTGCTTTGACACCGGGGGGCTGAATATCAAGCCGGGGGCCTCCATGGGCCTGATGAAAAAGGACATGGGCGGCGCGGCGACGGTGCTGGGCCTGGCGCAGGTCATCATGGCGCGCGACCTGCCGGTGCGCCTGCGGGTGCTGATCCCGGCGGTGGAAAACGCGATCGACGGCGATGCCTTCCGCCCGGGCGACATCCTGACGGCGCGCAACGGTCTTACGGTCGAGATCAACAATACCGACGCCGAAGGCCGCCTGGTCCTGGCCGATGCCCTGGCGCTCGGGGCCGAGGAAACGCCCGACATGATGGTCTCTTTCGCCACGCTCACCGGCGCGGCACGGGTGGCGGTCGGCCCCGATCTGGCCCCCTTCTACAGCGACGATCCGGACGTCGCCGGCGCGCTGTCGATGGCCGGAGACCTGGCCGCCGACCCGGTCTGGCGCATGCCTTTCCATGACCCTTACGAGGCGATGATCGAACCGGGCATTGCCGATCTCGACAACGCGCCGAAGGGCGGCTTTGCGGGGTCGATCACTGCCGCGCTCTTCCTGCGCCGTTTTGCCGGGACGGGGTCGCGCTATACCCATTTCGACATCTACGGCTGGTCGCCGACAGACAAGCCGGGGCGCAGCAAGGGCGGGGCCGGGCAAGGCGCCCGCGCGCTGTTCTCCGCGCTGCCGGGGCTGCTGGGACTATGACCTCCCCGGACCGCCGCCGCTGGCCGGCGAATGCCCGCGTGGCCGCCGCGCGTCTGAAGGACCAAATCGCCGAAATGTCTGGCGCCGCGCCCGAATTCACGGCCGGCCAAAGCGACAGTATCGTTATCCCGGTGGCAGACCTCTGCCGCACCCCGGATGGCGCCCGCGACCGTCAACTTCTGCTCGGCGCGGCGCTGACCGTCTACGAAATCCATCAGGGCTGGGCCTTTGTGGAAGCTCACACCGATGGCTACACCGGCTATGTCGCGCAAACCGCGCTGACAGGTGCCAGCCTGTCGCCCAGCCACCTGCTCACGGCCCGCTCCAGCCAGATCTACAGCTCGCCGGATCTCAAAAGCCCGGACATCGCGGCGCTTTCAATGGGATCCCGCATCGCCGTCACGGACTGGCAGGGCGATTTCGCGCAAACTCACCAGGGTTGGATCCCGCGGCAACACCTGTCCCCGCTGGCCAATTCGCCCGTCACCGACCCGGTCACGCTTGCCGAAACGCTCCTCGGTACGCCCTACCTCTGGGGGGGCAATTCGGCCTTCGGCATCGATTGTTCGGGCCTCGTGCAGCTACCGCTGCAAATGCTGGGCCGGGCCTGCCCCGGTGACAGCGACATGCAGGCGCGCGAACTGGGCCATGACCTCGCCCCCGACGCCCCCCTGCGCCGCGGAGACCTGATCTTCTGGAAGGGCCATGTGGCCTGGGTCGTGGCGCAGGACCTGATCCTGCACGCCAATGCCGGATCGATGAGCGTCGCCCACGAAGGCCTCGCGGCCGCCATTGAACGTATCGAAGCGGCCGGCGACGGGCTGGTCACCGCCCGCCGCCGCCTTGATCCCAGCTGATCGTTTCCCTGTTCGAAATATCCCGGGGGAACGCCCACTGACCGCATCGAGCGGTCGGTGGGCGTGGGGGCGGAGCCCCCGCCGCTCCACCGGTGACCGTCTCTCCGGTAGCCGATGGTGTGATCCCGCGTTCAGCGCCTAGTCCACCGCCCGAATCAGCTTGCGTTCCAGCACCCGGAGCACGGTTTTCAGGTCATGCCCGCGGCGCATCACCTGTCCGTCCATGCTGACCACCGCGTACATGCCTTGCTTGTTGCGCAGCTTCGGGCGCTTCTCGATCCGGTAGAGCGGATATTCTGCCGTGCGCCGGAAGATCGAAAACACGGCCATGTCCGACAGGCTGGAAATGCCATAATCGCGCCATTCGCCCGCGGCGACCATCCTGCCGTACAGGGACAGGATCACGTTGAGTTCGGTGCGGTGGAACGCCACCTGCACCGCAGAGGATCCGGGACCCGGAGGCGTGGATTGCAGCGTCATGGCAAAATCCTGCGCCCAGCCTCGACCGAAATCAAGGGTGATTTCCGTCGCATTGGTCAGGCTCTCCCGCTTCCGGCCGCTTTGCCGCCCCGATGCGCAGGCCTGCCCCCTGTCATCACGCGAACCGCCCCTGGCAGAACCACCCGCCCGAGACGGCACCCCCATGGGCATAGAACAGCCAGAGCCGCTCTGCGCTGACGGTCAACACCAGCCAGTAATCCCGCGTGCCGGACCGCCACAGCGGATCCTCCAGCCACCATTCCGGCGCGATGCGTTCCCGCTCTCCGGCGCCACAAGCCTGCAACACGCGCCCTCGCCAGCGGAACCGTGCAGGGGGCGCGCGGGGGAAATCGGGCTGCGGGCCAAGCGGTGTAACCATCTCGGGCCGGAACAGGCGCAGGGGGCGCAGCTTGCCCGGGCCGGTCCATTCGGGCGCGGCTTCGGACCAGGCCGCGGCCAGCGTCTGAGCGGTCTTTTCGGGGATATGCGAGGCGACGGGGTGCTGCCGGGTGATCGCCTCCATCCCCAGGCGCGCGCCAAGACGGGCCATCAGGTCTTCTCTTGCCAGGAACGGATCGCGCAGGGCCGGACCATTGCCGCCGCCATCCGCGCCGGTCAGGCCGGGGTGACCGGGGGGCGCGGCGCGGGACGGGTCTTCGATCTGGGCGGCGACAAGGCGCAGCATGTCGATGCCGAAGCCGGCCTCGATTTCAGCCAGTTTCATCGCCAGAAGGGGGCGGATGCGGTCGGGCTCGGCGGCGGGACGGGCAAGGCCGGCGGCGACCCATTGCATGCTGCCGTCGCTGCGCCAGGCCTCCAGCCGGATCAGCCGGGGGACCTTGCCGGAACTGCGCAGCATGTCGCACAGCCGGGGCAACATCCGGTCGATCCCGGCCAGCAGGTCGGCCTCCAGCCCGATCGGGTCGGGCAGGGTCAGACGCACGGAAAAGGCCGGCCGGTGGCGCTCGGGGGAAACCGGTTCATGGACATGGCCAAGCGCCTGATCCAGCCGCCGGATTAACGGCTGGCCAAAGCGCCGGGCCAGGGGCGCACGTGGCTGGCCGATCAGATCGCCGATGCGGCGCAGGCCGACGCGGCTCAGCGCTTCGACCAGGTCGGGGCCGATGCGCAGGGCGGCCAGCGGCAGCGGCGCCAGCACGTCATACCCGTGCCCGGCCGGTTGAATCCGCTGCGCTGCCTCGGGCGGTGGCGCGGTGGGCGGACGCGCCCCGCCGCGTTCCCATTGCCGTTTGCGCGCCGCCCGCGACCGGGTGGCGCGGGCCTCGATATCGACCGCATCGCCGCCGTGGCCTTCGGGGCGCAGCGCGGCCCCATCGCGCCCGGCATAGCGCGACATCGCCCAGGCCGCACCCGGCGTATCCGCGATGGCCGCGCGCAGCGTGATCCCCAGTCGCGCGCAATCGGCTTCGACCTGTTCCAGCAGCGCGACTTCGCCGCCGAAAAGATGGGCGCAGCCGGTGATGTCCAGCATCAGCCCGTCGCCCCCGCTTTCCCCCACCCAGGGAGAGAACCGGCCGGCCCAGCGGCCCAGCACGGCGAGCTGATTCGTCTCGGCCGGGACATGGCGGGACCGGGTCACCAGATCGGGATACATCGCCAGCGCATCGGGCAGCGGCATCCCCAGCCGCAGCCCCCGCGCCTCGGCGGCGGCGGACAAGCTGCTGATGATCTGAAGATTTCCGCGCTGCTCCACCACCGCCAGGGGCAGATCCTGCGCCGCCCCCATGCGCCGCAATACGCGATCCGCCCCGAGACGGGGAAACCAGAGCGAAAGAATGCGGCTTGGACGGGGCATCGGAGCGATCTGAAAAGGGGGCAGGCATGTTCTCTTTATGTTCTCGTATCTAATCTTTTCGTGAGAAGGAGTCGATACGGGTTCTCGTGACACGGGATGCAGGTATGCTGGGCGGGTTCCAACATGGAGTTTTCAGATGAACCGGAAATTGCTGACGATCTCGACAGCCGCCGCGGTGCTCGCCGGGGCGGCGCTGGCCCATAGCGAGGTGCAGAACGAAGACGTGAAGGCCCGCATGGACCTCATGAAAGACCTGCGTGACAATTTCGGCGCGCTTGCCGGAATGGCACAGGGCAAGACGGATTTCGACGCCGACGTGGCCCAGGCCTCGCAACTTGCGGTGATCGGGATCGCCGGCAAGATCCCGAGCACCTTCGAAGCCGAGGCTATGGATCCCGAATCCGAGGCCAGCCCGGATATCTGGACCAACTGGAGCGATTTCGTCGCCAACGCCGAGGCGCTGGAAGTCGCGGCAGAGGGTCTTGATCCGTCGTCGCTGGACACGCTCAAGGCCGGGTTCGGCAGCGTGGCGGGTACCTGCGGCACCTGTCACAAAGCCTTTCGCGTGAAATAGACGCGGTCTTGCGGCGGGCCGGGGGCCTTGTCGAAAGACAAACGAGGCCGAAAGGCAAAAGACAATGGGGACAGGCCGGGCGAATGGCATCGGCCCGTTCCCGTGTCAGCACGATCAGGACCCGTGATCGAGATGGCGGCGGGCGCGGATTACTCGGCGGCGGTGCGGGACGCGGGGACCGCAGCCTGTTCGCGGTCTTCCTTGCCGTAGCGGGCCAGGAAGGTCTCGACCGCTTCGTGGGCCACCTTGTCGGCCAGATCGGGGTCGATTTCGGTGCCGGGGCACAGCATCTGGCGGGCAAAGATCCCGGCCTTGCACAATTCCAGGAACTGGTTGGCGGCCAGCGGTATGTCGTCGATCACCAGTTCTCTGCGCGCCACGGCCTGTTCCAGATAGCCTGACAGCATGTTCTGGGCCATCAGCGGACCCTGTTCGTAAAAGTCGCGGGCAAGGTCCGGGAACCGCTCGGCCTCGGAGATGCAAAGTCGGAAGATCGCGACCGACAGTGGCGCGGTACAGGTCGCAACGATCCGACCGGCGGCAAGCTCCAGCATCGCGCGCGGGGCAAGGTCGGGTTGCACGATGCAGCCCGCGGCTTCGGGTTGCTGGCTGAATTCCTGCCGCGCGACCTCAAGGAACAGCAGCCGCTTGTCGGGGAAATAATTATAGAGCGTCGCCTTGGAGACGGCTGCCACACGGGCGATTTCATCCACGTTGGCGCCGTCATAGCCATCCCGCAGGAACACGTCACGCGCGCCTTGCAGGACCTGGTCGTATTTCCGCCCCCGGCGCTTCTGCAGGATGCACGTTGTCAAGAGGTCCTCCGGCTTGATCCAGAATACATTGTCCTGTTCCTTGGCTTGCAGCAAGTGTTCCGGCCCGTCAGTCTGTGCAAGCACGGGCTTGACGCGCCCGGTAGTGCGGTGATGATGCGCGCGCATGAGCATAATCTATGTCGATGCAGACGCCTGCCCAGTCAAAGCCGAAATCGAACGCGTGGCCACGCGGCACAAGCTGGTGATGAAATTGGTGTCGAATGGCGGGCTGCGGCCCTCTGCCAACCCGCTGGTGGAAAGCGTCATCGTCCCCGATGGCCCGGACGAGGCGGACAAGTGGATCGCCGACCGCTGCGGCCCCGCCGACGTGGTGATCACCGGTGACATTCCCCTGGCCGCCAAATGCGTCGAGGCCGGGTCCGAGTGCCTGCGCCACAATGGCGAGCGATTCACCGGTGCCAATATCGGTCAGCAACTGGCGATGCGTGATCTGATGGCCGATCTGCGCGCCGCCGATCCGTTCCGGCAGGGCGGCGGGCGCGGCTTTACAAAGGCGGACCGGTCCCGTTTTCTGGACGCATTGGAACGGGCCGTCCGCGCGGCGAAGGCGCGGGAATAGCGGTCCGCGACGACGATTTTAAAGACAGTGACAGATTTTCAGAAGGTGATGGACAGAACATGAGCAGTACACAGGCCAAGGCCGTGGTTTTCGATATCGGCAACGTGCTGATCGAATGGAACCCCGAACGGCATTATGACGCCAAGATCGGGGTGGACCGGCGCAAGGCGCTGTTTGACAGCGTCGATCTGCTTGGCATGAACGACGAGGTCGACCGGGGCGCCGACATGGCCCTGCTGACCGAGGGCCTTGCCGCTGAAAACCCCGAATGGGCGGATGAAATCCGCATGTGGCATGGTGACTGGCTGAAGATGGCCTCGCCCGCCATCCCGCATTCGGTACGCCTGTTGCGCCGGTTGCGCGGCAAGGGCGTGCCGGTTCATGCCCTGTCGAATTTCGGCATCGGCACTTTCGACATCGCGCAGGGGGCCTATGATTTCCTCGGCGAATTCGACAAGCCCTTCATCTCGGGGCACCTCGGGGTCATCAAGCCCGACGTCCGGATCTACGAGATTCTGGAGGACGGCACAGGGCTGAGCGGGGCCGAGATCCTGTTCACCGACGACCGGGCCGACAATATCGCCGCCGCCGCCGCGCGGGGCTGGCAGACGCATCACTTTGAAGGCCCCGAAGGGTTCGCCGCCCGGCTTGTCGCCGATGGCTTCCTGACCGAAGACGAAGCGGCCTGAGCCGAAAGCCCGCGCGTCGGATTGGACCGGCGCGCGGGGCGTTGGTCAGGCTGGCTGTGGCATGGGCGATGGCTTTTCGCGGATCGGCAGGTGGATGATGGCCGACAGCGCCCCGACCCCGACGCCAACCCACCAGACCAGCGTGTAATCCCCGTTGATGTCGTACAACTTGCCGCCCAGCCAGACGCCCATGAAACCGCCCAACTGGTGGCTGAAGAAGACGATCCCGTAAAGCGTGCCCATGTAGCGCATGCCGTAGATATAGCCGACCAACCCCGATGTCAGCGGCACGGTCGCCAGCCAGAGCGACCCCATCACCGCCGAAAACACCAGCACGGTGACAGGCGTAATCGGCATCAGGATGAACCAGGCCGCGACCAGGGTGCGCAGCACGTAGATCCCCGCCAGCAGGTATTTCTTGGTGTATCGGTTGCCCAGCCAGCCCGCCATCAGGGTGCCGACCACGTTCATCACGCCGATGACCGAAATCGACACCGCCCCAAGCGCCGAGGTCGAGGTGATCCCGAGCGATGCCAGTATGCCGCCCGGCGCGATGGGGCCGCAAAGTTCGGTCACGAAGGCCGGAAAGTGCGCGGTGATGAAGCCCAGCTGATAGCCGCAGGAAAAGAACCCGATGAAGATCATCGCGAAAGTCGGGTCCCGCAGGGCGCGGGTGATGATCTGGCCCAGGCCTTCCTCCAATTCGGATTTCGGGGCCGGGGCCGGGACGCGCATCAGCGGCAGGACCAGCAGCACCGCCAGGATCGCTGCGGCAAAGACCAGAAAGACCGACTGCCATGGCATCATCCCCAGCATCCACTGGGCCGCCGGCGCGCCAAAGACCTGCCCCGCCGATCCCGCCGCCGTGGCAATGGCCAGTGCCATGGAGCGATGCTGCGGCGCGGCTGCCCGGCCCACCACCGCCAGGATGACGCCGAACCCGGTGCCCGCGATGCCGAAACCCACCAGCACCTCAAGCCCCCAATGAGCCTGTGGCGTCACCGCAAAGGACGAGGCGACCAGCCCGGCGGCATAGACCAGCGCGCCAAGGATGATCGCGCGGCGGTCGCCCAGTTTTTCGGCGAAGGCCCCGAAGAAGGGCTGCCCGATGCCCCAGGCCAGGTTCTGGATGGCGATGGCAAGCGAGAAATCCGCCCGCGCCCAGCCGAATTCGGCCGCGATGGGGATCTGGAAGACGCCGAAACTGGCGCGGATGGCAAAGCTGACCATGATGATCAGGCAACCGGCGATCAGCACCGGGGAAATCAGGCGGGGGGCAGGGGGCATGGGGGATCCTTTGAACGCCCGCAAAGGCTACTGCTCGGATTCCGCCCGTCAATCGTGACTTTGTGATCTGCCACATTCCGGATCGTGACCTCGGGCCGCCAGCGCGCCATTGGCATCTTTCCACCGCGCGCGCCTCGGGCTATCCAAGCGTCATGAGCACCCGCATGTCAGAGCTTTACCGCACCCGCGTCGCCGATGGCACGATCCGGCCCGATCCGGCGCAGGAAAGTGTCCTGCCGGAATTCGACCGCATCGAGGCCGCGCTTGCCGCTGCCCCGGAACCCGCCCGGCGCGGCCTGTTCCGCAAGGCCAAGCCACCCGAGCCGGTCCGGGGGCTGTACCTTTGGGGCGGGGTCGGACGGGGCAAGTCGATGCTGATGGATCTGTTCGTCGAAAGCCTCGACGTGCCGGTGCGCCGGGTGCATTTCCATGCCTTCATGCAGGAAATCCACGAAGGGCTGAACGAGGCCCGCAAGGCCAATACCGAAGACAGCCTGGCCCCGGTCGCCGCTGGCATCGCGCAAAGCGTCAAGGTGCTGGCCTTCGACGAGATGCAGATCACCGATATCACCGATGCGATGATCGTCGGCCGCCTGTTCGAGGCGCTGTTTGCCGCCGGGGTCGTGATCGTGACCACGTCGAACCGGGTGCCGGACGATCTTTACAAGAACGGGCTGAACCGGCAGCTTTTCCTGCCCTTCATCGCACTGATCAAGGAACGCCTTGTGGTGCATGAACTGGCCAGCCCGCATGACTACCGGCAGAACAGGCTGGAAGGCGGGCAGGTCTATTTCGCCCCTGCCGATGCCGAGGCGCGGCGCAAGATCGACGCGATCTGGCAGGATCTTACGGGCGGTGATGCCGCGCCGCTGGTGCTGACCGTAAAGGGGCGCGAGGTCGTGCTGCCCGCCTATCGCAATGGCGTTGCACGGGCGCAGTTTCACGATCTGTGCGGGGCCATGTTGGGGCCGGGCGACTACCTTTCGGTGGCCCGCGCGGTCAAGGTTCTGGTGCTCGAGAATATCCCCTGTCTGGGGCGGTCGAACTTCAACGAGGCCAAGCGCTTCGTGACGTTGGTCGATGCCCTTTACGAAGCGCAGGTGCGGCTGATCTGTTCGGCGGCCGACGACCCTGAAAGCCTGTATCTGGAAGGTGAGGGGGTGTTTGAATTCGAACGCACCGCAAGCCGCCTGCGCGAAATGCAGGACAAGGACTGGGGCCGGGATGCGGATGCAGGCTGAGGTCCGGGACTGAACGTGGGTCCCTGGGGGGCGCAAAGGAAGGGGGTCGTTGAACCGACCCCCTGTTTTTTGCCCGATGGTCCCAAGTGCCGTAGGTCGCGTCACACCGGTTGTCTGCTGTCTCGGAGGTCGGCGTCGTCTGGAGAATGTCTTGTTTCTATTGAAAGGTTAGCCGAATCGAGGCGAATCGGTCAACCGAAACCGAATCGTTTTCCGCCAGTCAGCCCGGACTGCGGTCTGGGTGATTCGGAAAGCCGATTCGGAACAGCGCCTTACACGCCCCAGTTGACGTGAAGAAAATTCGGGCAAGGGCCCCCGGGCAGGCCGGATCGGCCTAGCCGTTGGCCTCCAGCACGGTACCCGCAAGGTAAAGAGATCCGCAGATCAGCACGCGCGCCGTTGGGTCGCTGGCCTGAATGGCGGCAAGGGCCGCTTCGACGCTGGCGGCTTCGCTGGCCTCGTATCCGCAATCGCGGGCGGCGGTGGCGGTCTCTGCAGCGCTGAGCGTGGCGGTGACACCGGGAATCGACACGGCCTGCAGGCTGGTGATCTTCGGGGTAAGCGGGCGCAGGTAGCCGCGCACGTCCTTGGTGTTGAGCATGCCGCAGATCATATGGGTGGGCCGCGCGGGCAGGCTGGTCAGATGGGCGGCAAGCGCCGCGCCGGCTGCGGGGTTGTGGCCGCCGTCCAGCAGCAGTTCGATCCCCGGGGCGCTGTCGCATAGCGGCCCCTTGCGCAGTCGTTGCAGGCGGGCGGGCCATTCAGCCTGTGTCACGGCGGCTTCGCAGGCGGCGGCGTCAAAACCCAGATGACGCAGGGCGGCCACGGCGGCCCCGGCGTTTTGCAACTGATGCGCGCCGGGCAGGTTGGGCAGCGGCAGGTCGAGCAACCCGTTCAGGTCCTGAACGACCATCCGGCCATGTTCGCTCCAGACCTGCCAGTCCTGACCATGGACCAGCAGCGTCGCGCCGGTTTCGGCGGCGCGGGTTTCCAGCACCTCCAGCGCTTCGGGCTGCTGGGGGCCGACGATGCAGGGCACGCCGGGCTTCAGGATGCCGGCCTTTTCGGCGGCGATCTGCGCGATCGTGTCCCCGAGAAAGCTTTCGTGATCCATGGAGATCGGCGTGATCACCGTCAGCGCGGGCCGGGCGACGACATTGGTCGCATCCAGGCGCCCGCCAAGGCCGGTTTCCAGCAGGCACCAATCGGCCGGGGTGCGGGCAAAGGCCAGCAGGGCGGCGCAGGTGGTGATCTCGAAATAGGTGATCGCATCGGGGCCATTGGCGGCCAGGCATTCATCCAGCAGCGCCGACAGGGCGTCTTCGGAAATCAGTTCTCCTGCCAGACGGATGCGTTCGTGAAATCGCACAAGGTGGGGCGAGGTATAGGCATGGGTGCTTTGGCCCGCGCCTTCTATCCCGGCGCGCAGCATCGCCTGGGTCGAGCCCTTGCCGTTCGTGCCCGCCAGGTGGATGACCGGCGGCAGGCGGTCTTCGGGATGGTCCAGCGCGGCAAGCAGGCGCCAGACCCGGTCCAGCACCAGGTCGATGACCTTCGGATGCAACTGCATCATCCGGTCCAGCAGCGCATCGGAAGATCCGTCGCTCACGGCTTGTCTTTGGCTTTCGCGGCGGCAGGTTTGGCAGAGGGGGTCTCAACCGGTTTGGCTGCTGCTTTCGGCTTGTCGCTGGTGGCGGTCCCGGTCTCGGGCGTGCCCATGTCGCGGGCCAGATCGGCGGCGACCGGGGCGGGGGCATCAGCCTGATCGGCCTCGGCTTCGATCTCGGGCAGGGGGGCGGGGGGCGGCAGGTCGCCGGCGACGGCAGGCGGCAGGCCGGTCAGCATCCGGGTGATGGTGATCAGCTCGTTCCGCATCTCGGTGCGCGGGGTCACCCGGTCGAGCATCCCGTGATCAAGCAGGTATTCGGCGCGCTGGAAGCCCTCGGGCAGCTTTTCGCGGATCGTCTGTTCGATGACGCGCGGCCCGGCAAAGCAGATCAGCGCGTTGGGTTCCGCGATATGGACATCGCCCAGCATTGCGTAGCTGGCGGTGACGCCCCCGGTGGTGGGGTGGGTCAGCACGACGATATACGGCAGGCCGGCTTCCTTCAGCATCTGCACGGCCACGGTTGTGCGCGGCATCTGCATCAGCGACAGGATGCCTTCCTGCATCCGGGCGCCCCCGGCGGCCGAGAACAGGATCAGCGGGCATTTGCGTTCGACGGCGCGTTTGGCGGCGGCGATGATCGCATTGCCGACGAACATCCCCATGGAGCCACCCATGAAGCTGAAGTCCTGCGCGGCCAGAACCACGGGCGCGCGGCCCATGTCGCCTTCGGCCACCAGCATGGCTTCGTCTTCGCCGGTCTTCTTCTGCGCCGCCCGCATCCGGTCGGGATAGCGTTTCTGGTCACGGAACTGCAGCGGGTCATGCACCGGCTCGGGGATGTCGACCTCGGTAAAGATTCCGCCGTCGAACAGCGACTGGAACCGCTGGCGCGGCGAGATCGCCATGTGGTGGCCGCAGCTTGGACAGACATTCAGATTGTCGCTGAGCTCGCGGTGGAACAGCATGGTGCCGCAGCTGTCGCACTTGGACCAAAGGTTCTCGGGCACATCCCGGCGCGCAAAGATCGAATTGATTCGAGGCCGGACGTAGTTGGTGATCCAGTTCATCGGCGGCGTTCCCCCGGTTTCGATTAGGCCCCCCAGATAAGGGGCGGCGGCGCGGAATGCAATCAGCGCCTTATGGCAAGTCGCGTGGCAAGCCAGGCGACAAGGATCAGGGCCAGTTCCATCAGCAGTTGCGGCGTGACAACCGGACCGATGGCGTCGATGGTGTCCTGCGGTTCGGTCAGGGTCAGTTCGGGGTAGAGGAACAGCGCCAGCCCGGAATCAAGGGCACCGGCATCGGCGAAGAACAGGAAGGCATAGGCGTTGTTGGCCATGTGCAACCCGATTGCGGGCCCAAGCGATCCGCTGCGCGCGGTCAGGTCGCTGCAGGCAAGGCCAAAGCAGAAGGCCCATATCACATAGCGCAGGTTGTCCACCGTCTCGGCGCCTTGTTCCCAATGCACCCAGGCGAACAGCAGGTTCGGCAGGATCAGCCAGACCCGCGGATCGGGCAGGCGGGCGGCGATCTGCTGCTGGATATAGCCGCGATAAAACATCTCTTCCGCGCCCGTCTGCACCAGCAGGGCCAGCAGGGCAAAGGGCAGCAGGGCGATCCAGGCGGCAATGTTGCGGTGGCTCTCGATCCCATGGAAGTCGATCCAGGGCGGCAGGATCTGGATCAGGACATAGACAGCGGCGGCGCCGAAAAAGGCCGGGAACATCAGTCGCATCCGGTCCCAGGGGCCGAACAGGCTGACCGGGCGGCGCAGGTGCAGCCGGGTCACGATCAGCATCAGGGCCAGGCCGAGCATCCCGAAGGACAGCAATTGCAGGATCAGCGCGACGCCGGTGTCGCCGTAATAGACCGCATCGGCCAGGCTGGGCGAGACCCGCAGTAGCAGCCGGTCCAGCCCCGACATGCCGAAGGCGAACAGAAGCTCCGCCAGAAGGATACCGATCAGCAACCGCCCGATCTGGCAACGATAGCGCGCCGGGGCGACAAAGCTTTCGTGCGCCGCATAGGCCGGGATGCTGGGCGCGGACCAGGGCGCGGTCATCGCCGCAGCACCAGCCGGGCGGTCAGCCACAGCACCAGCGTCGTCGCAAGGTCGATGGGAATGAAGGGGCGCAGGGCCGGATCGGCAGAGGCCACGGGCAGGTGGAACAACGCCAGCCCGCCCAGCCCGTCGGGCAGCGCCAGCAGCAGCACGCCGAAGATGTTGTTGGCCAGATGCAACGCGATTGCCGGCCCCAACGTGCCGCTGCGCCGGGTCAGATCCGCCGCCGCGAGGCCAAAGACCGTGGCCGTCAGCACGAACAGCCAGCCGTTGTCCCCGGCCGAGCTCTGGAAGTGCAGCGCGCCGAACAGGACCGAGGGCAGCAGCGCCCAGATCGCCGGACTGGCAAAGCGCGCCGCCAGACGGGATTGCAGGTAGCCGCGAAACAACAGTTCCTCGGCGCTGACCTGGATCATCAGCAGCGGCAGGGCCAACGGCAGCAGCCGGGCCCAGTCGGGCAGGCTCATGTAGCGGATCGGGGTCAGGTCACGCGGCAGCGGCATCATCCAGACCAGCCCGAGCATCAGCATCACCGCACCGAAACAGCGCAGCCCCTGGCGCAGGGCGATATCGGGCGTGCCGATCAGCCGGACCAGGGGGCGCTGGTGCAGGGTACGCATCATCAGGGCCACCGCCAGGATCGCCACGATGAAGGACCCCAGCATGGTCAGGGTCAGCCCCTGCGGATCCTGCGGCTGGGGCATGGCCAGAAACCATACCGCGCTGAACGCGACATAGAAGAGGGCGAACAGGATGAACCCCAGCCCGGTGCGCCACAGGGCAACGGGGGCGTCGGTCCAAAGCTCTGGCAGCGGTGCGCGGGCGGGGGGCGGTGTCATGGCGGCAAGCTATCTCTCTGCTGCGATGGGGGCAATCGCCGCCGAATGCGACCTTTGGCCGTTCCGGGGGCTTCGGGGCCGCTGTCCTCCGGCCCCGGACGTCCGGCAGAAACCAGCCCAGCCCGCCAACCGCCCCGTCTTGTACCGCGCCAATGGCTGTCTTATGCCCTTTTCAGCCATTTTTCACGGCTCGGGGCGCCTCTGTGCGCGCTTCGGGTCGGTTGTATCGGGGGAGGGATCGCCAGATGACGAAATTCGACAAGGCGCGGCTGCCCAGCCGTCACGTCACCGAAGGCCCGGCGCGGGCACCGCATCGGTCCTACCTCTACGCCATGGGCCTGTCCGAGACCGAGATCCATCAGCCCCTGGTCGGCGTCGCCACCTGCTGGAACGAGGCCGCGCCCTGCAATATTTCGCTGAACCGTCAAGCTCAGGCGGTGAAGATGGGGGTGAAGGCCGGCGAAGGCACGCCACGGGAATTCACCACGATCACCGTCACCGACGGCATCGCCATGGGTCACGAAGGCATGCGGTCCTCTCTGGCCTCGCGCGAAGCCATTGCGGACACGGTCGAACTGACCATGCGTGGCCATTGCTACGACGCCATCGTCGGCCTTGCGGGTTGCGACAAGTCGCTGCCGGGCATGATGATGGCCATGGTGCGGCTGAACGTGCCCTCGGTCTTCATCTACGGCGGGTCGATCCTGCCGGGCAAGGCGCCCCAGGTCGACGAGATCCCCGAGGATTTCCGCAGCCGCGACCTGACCGTGCAGGATATGTTCGAAGCGGTCGGGCGGCACCAGAACCAGGCAATGTCGAGCGCCGCTCTGGATATGCTCGAACGGGTGGCCTGTCCGTCGTCCGGGGCCTGCGGGGGCCAGTTCACCGCCAACACCATGGCCTGCGTCTCTGAGGCCATCGGGCTGGCGCTGATGAATTCGTCCGGAATGCCGGCCCCTTACGAAAGCCGCGATCAATATGGCGAGGCCTCGGGTCAGGCGGTCATGGCGCTGGTGGAACGCAACATCCGCGCCCGGGACATCGTGACGAAGGAATCGCTGATCAATGCCGCCCGCGTCGTGGCCTGCACCGGCGGGTCGACCAACGCCGGGCTGCACCTGCCGGCCATCGCCCATGAGGCGGGGATCGACTTCGACCTGTTCGACGTCTGCGACATCTTCCGCGAAACGCCGTATTTCGTGAACCTGAAACCGGGCGGCGACTATGTGGCAAAGGATCTGTTCGATGCCGGCGGCATCCCCGTGGTGCTGAAGGAACTGGATCGCGCCGGGCTGATCCACCGCGATTGCCTGACCGTCAGCGGCCTGTCCATCGGCGAGGAAATCGACCGCATCACCCGCAAGATCGACGGCAAGGTCATCCATGCCATCGACGCGCCGATCACCGCCACCGGCGGGGTCGTCGGGCTGAAGGGCAACCTTGCCCCGGAAGGCGCCATCGTGAAGGTCGCGGGCATGAGCCCTGAACAGCAGGTCTTTACCGGCCCCGCTCGGGTCTTTGAATGCGAAGAGGACGCCTTCGAGGCGGTCCAGCAACGCGCCTACGCCGAAGGCGACGTGATCGTGATCCGCAACGAAGGTCCTGCGGGCGGGCCCGGCATGCGCGAGATGCTGGCAACCACCGCCGCCCTGTCCGGTCAGGGCATGGGCAAGAAGGTGGCGCTGATCACCGACGGGCGCTTTTCCGGGGCGACGCGGGGTTTCTGCGTCGGCCATGTCGGCCCCGAAGCCGCCCATTGCGGCCCCATCGCCCTGCTTCGGGACGGCGATATCATCACCATCGACGCGATCAGCGGCACCATTGATGCCGATCTCTCTGTCGCCGACCTGGCCGACCGCAAGGCCGCCTGGACCGGCCCACGCGAGACGATCTATGCCTCTGGTGCCTTGTGGAAATATGCCCGGCAGGTCGGCTCGACCCGGCTGGGCGCAGTGACCCATCCGGGCGGCAAGGCCGAAAAACATGTCTATGCGGATCTATAGATCTATGGCTGCCGGGCGTTCCGCGGCGCCGCGGCCGGTCGGTGGGGTGGCCCGCCGCCCGGTGCGGCGCCTGCGCGGCGTGATGGTTGCGGGCCTTCTTGGCATCGGGCTGCTGGCGGGCTGTGCAGAGGCGCCACAGGGGGATGACTCGCTGGGGTTCGTGTCCTCGGGGCAAAAGTCGGGCGGCAGCGGCGTCGCCGCGGTGGGGCTGGTCGGCGGCAATGTCGTGGTGAAGGGCCCGCGCGGCTATTGCGTCGAACGCGACTCGATCCGCAATGGCGACGGCAGCGCCTTTGCCATGCTGGCCCGTTGCGATCTGCTGAGCGGGCTGTCTTCCAGCCGCGCTGCCCTCGGCGTGCTGACCGTGACCATCGCGCCCTTTGAAGGGGCCGACCTGCCGGATGTGCAGGAGTTGGCGCGGGACTTCGGCTCTGGCAGTGTGATCGAGGTCGCGCAGCGCTCGGATGTGCGCATGTTGCATCTGGCCAGCGGCGGTGATCGCCTGGTCGAGGCCGCCGATCCCCGGCAATGGCGCGGGGCCTTCCTGATCAATGGCCATGTCGTGTCGATGGCGGCCTATGGTCCGCAGCAAGGCAGCGTGGCCGGACGTGGCGGGCTGAAACTGATGCTGGACCTGGCCGAGGCGATCCGGAAAGCCAGCCCGCGCAATGCCACGCCACCTGTGGATTGAACGCCGCGCCGTACCGTGCGCGATGCCGTGCGCGGCCCGCTGCGTGTTCGGGTCTCGGGCAATCTGCTGTCCGCATTGGCCTGCCCGCTTCATGCCCATCGAGCTATTCCTCAAGATGCTGGAACAGCTTCTTTTCCATTGCTTTGCAATCGGGGAACTTGCACCGCGCAGCCGCACGGGCGATAGGTTCATGACCGGGCAGGCCAGGAACAGCGGCGGCTTCGGTTTCGGCAAGGGGGAAGGGAATGGCGCTTTCTATCCGATCTATGCTGCGCAGGCAGATCGAGCAGCGGGAATTCAGCCGCTGGCGATATCGCGCCGCCACGGTCGAAGATACCCGCCTTTCGTTGCTGCGCCGTCAGGTCCTGCAGGCGCAGCGTCTGCGCGCCGAGCTTGACCAATTGATCCAGGTTGCCGACAGCCGGCTAGCCTTTCCTGCCGTGGGGGCGAACGGGTTCGACCTGCCTCAGGATACCGATTGGCGCTGGCGTCCCGCCCTGTGGCGGGGTCCGCTGCCGCGCCCCGGTGTCACCGCCGTCACCTCGGGCGAGGAACTGGGCGAAGAGGTCAAGCTGTTCCACGATTGCGCCGCCCCCGAGGTCACCCTGCGCCAGATGCGCAATCACAGCGAAAACGACCTTGCGCCCTTCGGCCTGCGGATGGAGGTTTTCGGCTTTACGGGCAGTTTCCTGTCGCTGGCCGTCGATCTGCCCGCCGAGGCGATTGCCGGTCTGCGCCGCCGGCATCTGGTGCGCGTCGCAGCCCATTTCGATCTGGAGCGCCCGATCGAAATCTTTGTCCGGCTGAATATCAAGCACGGTCCCAATACCGAAGAACTGGTCGAACCGCTGCCGGGCTCCGGGCCCGAAAGCATGGTGGAATTCGACCTCGCCTATTCCGAAATCAACGAAAAGCGGATCGAGAAAGCCTGGGTAGACATCATCTTTGGCGATCCGGCGATGAATGCGGTGGCCCTGCGCGACCTGACCTTCAGTCGCCGTCCGCGCGCCGAATTGTGACTGGAGGCCCTGCATGACCGACACCACCCTGATCAAGACCCGACTTGCGGGTGGCACCTGGCAAGGGCTGCTGACTGCGCGGGGGCGGCGGACGCCCCCGGCCCTGGACGTGCGGGTGGACGACCGCGTGGTCGAAGGGGTCGAATTGACCGCCCCGGAGGCCGGGCCGGGCGTGGACGTCGCCAACAGCTGGCTCGTGACCGTGCCGATTCCGGCGGCGGCGATTGCCGATGGGGTGCGGGTCTTTGTCATTCAGGAACAGGAGTCGGGCCGGCTTCTGAACAGCTTTGCCATCGTCGCCGGAGAGGCGCTTCAGGATCGCCTGATTGCCGAGGTGGAGCTTTTGCGCGCCGAACTCGACATGCTGAAACGGGCGTTTCGCAACCATTGTGCCACGACCTCGGGCCAGGCGGGGCAGGCTCATGACGATCGCGGCCCGCTGGAAGATCCTCAGGACGGGCCCTGGCGGGACGAGGGCTGGGAAGAAGACCCCTGGCAGGTCGATCCGGGTCCGGAAGAAACCTAGAAACGGCCCGGCCGTGATCGAGCCGAGTGCGCTGCAGGGGCCTCGACTCCCAATGGCGCAAGGCGCTGCCGACCCTTCAAACCCGGCATTTTCGTTTCTCTTTGGGCGACGATCCCGACGATTACCCTGATATTGTCCATGCTCTGCCCCTTTCTTGCCAGATTTGACGCCAATAAACGTCATGTTCGGGAACAGGCAGGCGGGCATATGGATCGGCTCACGGAAATGGAAGCTTTCGCCACGGTGGTGGATCAGGGGGGCTTCACCGATGCGGCGAAGAAGATGGGGATCTCGAAATCCGCGGTTTCCAAGCATGTTTCCTCGCTCGAGGCGCGGCTTGGCGCGCGGCTGCTGAACCGCACCACGCGGCGGGTGTCGCCTACGGAAATCGGGCTGGCCTACTACGACTGCGCCCGCCGGGTCCTGACCAGCGCTGGCGAGGCGGATGCGCTGGTGACCTCGATGCAGGGCGCGCCGTCGGGGGCGTTGCGGATCTCGGTCACCAAGGATTTCGGCGTCAATCATCTGAGCCCGGTTCTGGGGCGGTTCCTGGCCGAATATCCTGCCGTCACCGTGTCGATGGATCTGACCAACCGGCATGTGGAACTGGTCAGCGAAGGCTTTGACGTGGCCGTGCGCATGGGGGCGCCCGCCGATGGCAGCCTGTTGACGCAGGAACTGACCCGCACGACCCGGCGCATGGTCGCCAGCCCAAGCTATTTTCAGCGCCATGGCCGCCCCCAGAAGATAGACGATCTGAGCGATCATCGCCTGTTGCATTATTCCGACCAGATCGGCGGCCATGCCTGGCGGCTGATCGCCCCTTCGGGCGAGGTGCGGCAGGTCCGCACCGGCGGCGCCCTGTCGGTGAACGACGGGCAGTCGCTTCTGAATGCCGCGATCTCGGGGCTGGGCATCGCCTATCTGCCGGGCTTTCTTTACGCCAAGGCCCTGCAGGACGGGATGGTCGAGGATGTGATCCCGGCCCTGCCCATGGATGAGGTCGGCATCTTTGCCACCTATCCGCCGGGGCGTTTCACCCAGCCGAAGGTGCGGGCCTTCGTGGATTTCCTGACCGAAGCCTTTGCCGAAAAGGGCCCGGGCTTTCACTAGGGCCCCGGCCTTCACGAAAACCTTGGCGCCCGGTCAGGGATCGGTGACCAGTACCGCTTCGACCCGGCGGTTGGCTTCGCGCCCCTCGGGGCTGCGGTTGCTGGTGATCGGTGCCAGATACCCGATGCCGCGCATTGACAGCCTGTCGCCGGCCACCCCGTATTCCTCGATCAGCCGGTTGCGCACTGATTGTGCCCGCAGGCGCGACAGGGCGATATTGCCGTCCAGCGCCCCAAGGTTGTCGGTGTGCCCGACCAGCGCGACGGTGGCGGCCGGGTTGTCGGCCAGAAAATCCGCAAGCGCTGTCAGGCTGGCATAAGGCGCGTCGGCCAGGTCGGAAGCCCCGGTGGTAAAGGCCAGGCCGGCCAGGACCGCATGACCGCGCCGCAGCAATTGCGCCGCAATCGGCAAGCCATCGGTGGTGGTATCCGGCAGGTTGTCGGCCCTCGGCAGGTCGGGCGCGGCGATTGTGACATCGAGGCCCTGCTCATCGTCCGTAGCCTCGGGTGTCACATGGATAAGTTGCACGAAACCGGCAGCGGCAGAGCGGCTGACCACCAGAAAGACCTGTTCGCCGCCTGATGTTTCGCCGTCGCCGGCTCCGTCCCGCTGCCCGGAGAAGGCGCGGAAATCGAACAGGTCGACATACATGTCCGGCGGTTGCAGGATCTCGGCGCCAAAGCGGAAATCAAAGCCCCCGCAGGCGTCGGTTTCACAATCAAGCTGCGGCGTGAACCCGGCGGCAACCAATTGATCGCGCAGCGGCGCAAAGACCTGAAGCGTGGTCCGGCTTTGCCCCGGCAGACGCCAGCTTTGCCGGGAAACCTCGCCCTCCACGACCTTCACCGGCAGGGTGCCCTCGCTGAAGGGGCCAAGCGGCAGCGCGAAAGAGGCATAGTCCACCGCGCTTGCCTGTGGCACGGCCCCCGCTGGCAGGCTGAGCGCCAGGGGTGCTGCGTCAAGGTGAGGCGCTGTGCCGATCACCATGCCGAAGGTCAGGGCCAGCCCGGCTATTGCGCGCAGAGCCAGGCGCTGAGAGGGCTTGGGCGCCTTGGCAGGGCGTGTCGGACAGGTTGGATCAGGGGATGTCATCTGGGGCTTTCAGCCTTTCTGCCGGTAATGGTAGCCGCCAACCAGCGCCATGCCGAGCCTGGAATACAGCGCATTGCCCGCCGCGTTCGCACGGGTGCAGACGACCGAAAGCTCCGCCGCACCCTGCTGCAGGGCCCAGGCGGCAGCGTCGATCATCATGGCGCGGCCCATCCCCTTGCCGCGCAGGTCCGGGCTGACTTCCAGCGCGTGCAGCATGGCGATTCCGTCTGTGGTGGCGACGAAGGCGGTGGCGGCGGGGCTGTTGCGCCAGCGGCCCAGCAGGGTGGTGCGCGGCCCGGTCGCGCGCTGCATCACGGCGATGCGTCCGGCACCGATGCCACCTTCGGCCCAGATTTCCTGCTGGATGGCGAGCGGTTTCCAGATCGCCATCGACCCGCAGTCCGGCGAGCGCGCTTGCGCCGCCAGATCCGCCGTCGTGCCAAGGTAGGCCAGCACCGGGTCGATCACGTCATAGCCGCGCGCGGCAAGGGCCGCGTCCAGCGCCAGGTCGCGGTCAGTCAGGCGGAACAGCGGCGGCTGGCCCCAGGCGGCAAGGCCCGCCTCGGCGCGGTCGATCTGCGCATCGGTCACCGGGCGGTCGGTCGAGGCGGCCGAGACACGTTTGCCCCCGCCCGCTCCGCGCCGCAGGGTCCAGGGCCCGTCGCGCAGGATTTCGGCGGCAGGCCAGGTGCCGTCGACCACGTCCATCAGGCGCGCGGTCTTGTCCCCGGCCTGTGTGATCATGCCGGGAATGTTTCGGCCAGGCGGGCCATGGCGGCATCGACCTGCGGCCCCTCGGAGCCCCGGATCACGATGGTCGCACCATAGACCCCGTCGCGCTGGAACGGGTAGGAACCGATGGACAGATCCGGGAAATCCTGCGCCAGGACACGCAGCGGCCCGGCGATTTCGCCTTCGCCGCGATTGATGCGCAGGGACTGGCTGAGCAGCGGTTTTCCCCCGGTCAGGCCGGGCAGGACGGTGGCGACCATGGCCTCGAAAACAGCCGGAACGCCGGCCATGACATGCACGTTTTCAAGGGTGAACCCCGGCGCGATCGAGACCGGGTTGTCGATCAGCGCCGCGCCTTCGGGAATGCGGGCCATGCGCAGGCGTGCTTCTGTGACTTCGGTGCCGCGGGCCTCCCAATGGCTGACCAGCAGGTCGCGGGCATCTTCGCGCACGTCGATGCTGCGGCCGAAGGCGGCGGCGATGCAATCGGCGGTAATGTCGTCATGGGTCGGCCCGATCCCGCCCGAGGTGAAGACCTCGTCATATGCCTCCGACAGCGCCTTGACGGCGGCGGTGATCGACGGGGCATCGTCGCTGACCACGCGGACCTCTTTCAGGTCGATACCCATCTTGGTCAGCTCACCGGCGAGGAAGTACATATTGGCATCGCGGGTGCGTCCCGACAGGATCTCGTCCCCGATCACGAGCATGGCGGCGGTGGGATTGGGCATCTGTGAACTCCTTGAGCGTGGCTGTTGAAATCTATAGGCCCGCGCCATGCGCTTTCAAACCCCACTTGTGCCCGCCACGCTATTGCGCCGTTACAAGCGCTTCCTCGCTGATATCCGGCTTGAGGACGGGACCGAAGTGGTCGCCCATTGCGCAAACCCCGGCTCGATGCTGGGTCTGCGGGAACCGGGCTGCCGGATCTGGGTCGAACCCAACGACGATCCGAAGAAGAAACTGAAATACGGCTGGCGACTGGTCGAGCATGGGGATGGGCATTTCACCGGCGTCGATACCTCGGTGCCCAATCGCGCGCTGAAAGAGGCGCTGATGGCCGGGCAGGTGCCGGGCCTGACCGGCTATGATCAGGTGCTGCCGGAACAGAAATACGGCACCGCGAGCCGGGTCGATTTCCTGCTGCGGGGTGCGGGGCGTCCCGATGCCTATGTCGAGGTCAAATCCATGACCCTCAGCCGTCAGCCGGGTCTTGCGGAGTTTCCCGACAGCGTGACCGCGCGCGGGCTGAAGCACCTGGAGGAACTCGCGCAGGTCGCGCAGCAGGGGCACCGGGCGGTGATGCTGTTCCTCGTTCAGCGCACCGATGCCCGGGCCACGGCCATCGCCGCCGACATCGACCCGGGGTATGCGGAGGGCTATGCCCGTGCCCTTGCCGCCGGGGTCGAGGCGCTGGCATTTGGCTGCAATATCGCGCCCGAAGAGATCACTTTGGCCGGTGCCTTGCCGCCCCCGCCTGCGTGAACCCGGGTTCTCTGGAATTTCCCCCGCGATTGCCTTATTTGGGGGACAAGAGGTCGGCTGGCGTCATGCGCCGGGCCAGAGGGCATGGTTGCCAGTTTATTACCGATGCAAGGGCGAAAGATTTGAAACAGGAACATCGTGGCCGCATGACGCGGGAAGGGATCCGGATCTACGAACCAGCCGACGTGGAAGGCTTCCGCGCGGCCTGTCAGGTCACGGCCCGTATACTTGACGAGGTGGCCGCCCATGTCTGGCCGGGCCAGTCGACGGCCGCCATCGACAAGTTCATCGAGGACAAGGTGACCGAATATGGCACCACCTCGGCGACCATCGGGTACAAGGGGTATCAGCATGCCTCCTGTATCTCGGTCAACCACGTGGTCTGCCACGGCATCCCCGGTGACAAGACGCTGAAGGATGGCGACATCCTGAACATCGACGTGACGGTGATCTTGGATGGCTGGTTCGGGGACAGTTCGCGGATGTACGTTGCCGGCAAACCCAGCCGCAAGGCCGAGCGGCTGATGGATGTCACCCACGACGCCTTGATGCTGGGGATCGAGGCGGTGAAGCCCGGCAATACCTTTGGCGACATCGGCCATGCAATCCAGACCTATGTCGAAAGCAACCGCATGTCGGTGGTCCGCGATTTCTGCGGCCATGGCGTCGGACGGGTCTTCCATGCGCCGCCCAACGTGCTGCACTACGGCCGTCCGGGCAGTGGCGCGACGCTGGAAGAAGGCATGTTCTTTACCATCGAGCCCATGGTGAACCTTGGCCGGCCTGAAACCAAGGTGCTGGCCGATGACTGGACCGCCGTCACGCGGGACAAGTCCTGGTCGGCACAATACGAACATTCCGTAAGCGTGACCGCCACGGGCGTCGAGGTCCATACCACCTCGCCGGGGGGCGTTTTCCACCGGACCTGGGAAGCCCTGTAATCCATCGGATTGGCCCCTTGCCCGCCGATGCGGGATGGGGTCAGCCGCGTTCCAGCAGGGTGATATGGGTGTCGCCATAGCGGCGGCTTTCCAGCAGCACAAAGCCCTCGGGCGCCTCCTGGGGCGTGCTTTCCTCCCAGACGATCAGCGCCTCTTCGGCGATCCAGCCTTGGGCCGTCGCAGCGGCCAGGGCGGTCTGACCATGCCCGCGCCCATAGGGCGGGTCGAGGAATACCAGCCCGGCAGGCACGCCGGGGCAGGCGGGCAGGCGGTTGGCGTTCACGCGCAGCAGACTGGTGCGATCCTTCGCGCGCAGCTCTGCCACGTTTTGCGAAATCAGCCGCTGCGCCACCCGCCCGTCATCGACAAAGGTGCAGTGGCGCGCCCCGCGCGACAGCGCCTCCAGCCCGAGGGCCCCTGTTCCGGCGAACAGATCCAGCACCACCCGGTCCGTCACCGGGTCGCCAAAGCGCCCGCCCATCAGGACGGAAAACAGGCTTTCGCGCACCCGGTCGGTGGTGGGGCGCAGATGTGCGCCCGCGTCGCCCTTGCCAAGCGCGGCCAGGCGGCGGCCGCGGTATTCGCCCCCGATGATGCGCATCAGCCCTTCATCAGCTCCTTCAGGTCGGTGGCGGGATCGGCCAGTTTCACAGGATCGGCGGTCTTGCCCGCCTCGATCAGGCGCTTGCCGACCATGTAGCCGCGCGGATCGTTCATCGCATCCACCGCCAGCAGGCGGTCACCGGCGAAGTACCAATGGCTGACCGCGCCCTTGTCGCCAAGCCGCGCCACCACGTTGTCATAGCCGGTGTTCAGCCCGGCGATCTGCAGCTTGACCTCGTATTGATCGGACCAGAACCAGGGCTTGGGCACATAGGGTTTTGCCCCGCCCAGCATGTTGACGGCCACGGCTTCGGCCATGTCGATGGCGTTCTGAACGCTTTCCAGACGCAGCCGCCCGCCTTGCCAGGGGAAGCTGGCACAATCGCCCGCCGACCAGATATGCGGATCGCTGGTGCGCCCGTGGGAATCACAGCGGATGCCGTTCTCGATCTCCAGCCCGGCTTCTTCCGCCAGGATTTCGTCGGGCAGGATTCCCATGCCGACGATCACGAAATCGACTTCCAGCTCGGTACCGTCGCCCAGCACGGCGCCGCTGACGCGGCCCGCGCCCGTCAGCCGTTCCAATCCGGTGCCTTCCCGCAGATCGACGCCGCGCGACAGGTGCAGGTCGCGGAAATAGCGCGAGGTTTCAGGGCAGGCGACCCGTTGCAGGATACGGTCCGCCATCTCGATCAGGGTGACTTGCAGGCCCAGCTTGCTGGCCACGGCGGCCGCTTCCAGCCCGATGTAGCCGCCTCCGACGATCAACACCCGCGCGCCTTGCTGGAACTCGGGCGCCATGGCATCGACATCCGCCAGGCTGCGCACCGCGTAGACGCCGGCCAGATTGCCGCCAAGGGCCGCCGGCAGATGGCGCGGTACGGACCCGGTGGTCAGGGCCAGCTGATCGTATCTGACCACCTCACCGCCAACGATGATTTCCCTGGCAGCGGGGGCGATTGCCTCGACCGGGGCGCCAAGGCGCAGGTCGATACCGTTCTCGGCGTACCAGCTTTCGGGCCGCAGGTAGAGCCGCGCTTCGTCCATCTCGCCCAGCAGGTACTTCTTCGACAGCGGAGGCCGTTGATATGGCGGCGCGATTTCCCCGCCGAACATGGTGATTGTCCCGCTGAAGCCTTCGCTGCGCAGCTTCGCGACAAGCGAGGCCCCGGCTTGTCCGGCGCCGATCACGGCAATATCGGTCATCAGAATTCTCTCACTCTCTCTGGCCCGTCGGGATCGGCAGGCTATAGTCGGGACCATGTGAAACGCAACTCCAGAACAGGATGCAAGACATGACCATTTCCACAGGAGATACCCTGCCCGATGCAACCCTGGTCACAATGGGCGACGAGGGCCCGGTGACCGTGTCGATGAAAGAAAAGCTGGCCGGCCGCAAGGTCGTGGTCTTCGGGCTGCCCGGCGCCTTCACCGGCACCTGCACTTCCGCCCATGTGCCCAGCTTCATCCGCACCAAGGGCGATTTCGACGCCAAGGGCGTGGACGAGATCATCTGCGTCGCGGTCAACGACCCCTTCGTGATGGCCGCCTGGGGGGACTCCACCGGTGCGACCGAGGCGGGCCTGACCTTCCTTGGCGATCCGGCGGCGGAGTTCACCAAGGCCATCGGCCTTGAGTTCACCGCGCCGCCCGTCGGGCTGTACGACCGGTCCAAGCGCTATGCGCTTTATGCCGAGGACGGCGTGGTCAAGGTGCTGCACCTGGAAGACAGCCCGGGCACCTGCGATGTCTCGGGCGGTGAAAGCCTTCTGGACGACATGTAATGCCCTTTCCGGGGCGGGCCTTGGCTTGCCCCGGACCCTACGACCTAGCGGTCTGACGCCGTGCCCCCATACCGTGGCAGTGTTGCGTCCCGCCGGTCCATCAGCCAATCCTGTTGCACATCGCTTTCCACCGCCTCGGGGATGGCCGAGCGGGTCATTTGCAGGGCGATTTCTGGCGCGAAGCCGCGTTCGATCAGCAGCAGACAGGCCAGCAATCCGCTGCGTCCGGCGCCGTACTGACAGGTGATCCCCAGCCGCCCGCCCTGGTCCAGCCTGTCGTGCAACCCGTCCCGCAGCCCGGCCCAACGGATCATGAAATCCCCATCCGGCGCCTTGAAATCCGGGATCGGCAGATGCAGCAGTTCGGCCCCGCGCCTGTCCAGCGCCGCGCCAAGCTGGTCCAGCGCGCCCTCGGGCAATTCACCTGTTTCGGGCAGCGCGATCCACAGGGGGGCACCGCCCAGATGGTCCAGAACCGCCGCCCGGATCCCGGCGTCGATATACCCCGCCCCCTGCACGGTGGTGGCCAGCCCCGGAAACCCGGCGAGCAGGCAGCTTCCACCGTCCGGAACCGGCAAGATCCCGCGAATGGACAGCGCCCTGGCGACCTCTTCGGGCATTATATGTATTCCCACCTTTTGACGTGTCGTTCCCGCAGACATAAGGTCGATCAACGCATAAGTATAAAATACCTGCCCGAGCAGGCAACGGCACGGAGCCGGAAAAGACCCCAGATGAGAGCAACCAACGAAGAAATCGCGGCCGTTCTGCGTGAACGTATCTGCCTTTTCGCAGGTCCGGGCGACATGCTTTTGCACGAGGGGCAATTGGCGGCGGAATTCGGTGTCTCGCGCACGCCGATCCGGCAGGTCCTGCAGATGCTGGCCTATGAAAGTCTGGTCGAGACCCGGTCCGGCGTCGGCACGATCGTATCGCCCTTGTTGCCCGAACGGCGCCGCAATGACGAAATCGCCTTTCGGGCCCTTCTTTCTGCGGCTGCATCCTGTCCGGTCCCGGGCCGCTATGGTCTGGACGAGGCGGGGGCGCTGCTGCGTAAGGCCCGCGTCTTGCTGCGCGCCGAAGGACCCATCACCCGAGACCGACTTTTCCACCTGTTGGAGCATCTGCTGGACGCCACGGCCATCCTTGTGGATGACCATATCCTGGTTGCCGCCATGCGGGCATCCTGTCTGCGCTACATGCGCTGGGTGGTCACCGAACTGCCTCTGGCGTCGCAGGATGCAGAGGCCGAATATGCCGAATGGCTGGAGGCGGGGATCCGGTTGGCGGTCAGCGCGCCCAGTGCAGATCTTCTGAGGCATCTCGCCCGTCGCAAGGATTGCCCCGTGGCCGCCGATCCCACCCCCGAGGCCGCTCCGGACACCGCTTCGGGGGATGCGGACCCGGGAGCCTGAAGAAAGCGCCATGAAAAAGGGGCGCCCGAAGGACGCCCCGCAAATGGGTCACAACACCCGTTTTCAGCCGAAGGTCATTCTACCACTGGATCAAAGGCCCAGATCGGCCCCGTCCTCGGCCTTTTTCACAGTGAGCGTTCGTGTGGGAAAGGGAATGTCGATGCCACCGGCATCCATCGCCTCCTTCACCTTGCGTGTCATGTCGGTCTGAAAGCCGAACAGATCGGCGCGGTTGCACCAGACGCGCACCAGGAAGTCGACCGAGCTTTCGCCGAGGTTGCTGACCTGAATAAAGGGCTCGGGGTCGGCCAGGGCGCGGGGATCGGCCAGGATGGTGTCCTTGATGATCTGCTCGGCCGCCTTCAGGTCGCTGTCGTAGCTGACGCCAAAGGTCCATTCCGCCCGACGGGTCGGATAGACCGAATAGTTGGTGATCGTATTGCCCCAGACCTGGCTGTTGGGGATGATGATCTGGGTATTGGACAGGCTGGCCAACTCTGTGTTGTTGAGCGAGATCGACATGACCGTGCCCATCTGGCCGCTGACCTCGACGAAATCGCCGTTCTTGAACGGGCGGAAGAAGATGATCATCACGCCGGCGGCGATATTGGACAGGGTGCCTTGCAGGGCCAGACCGATGGCAAGACCGGCGGCACCGATCAGGGCGACGATCGAGGTCGTCTGCACCCCGAAGGTGTTCAGCACGAAAAGCACCGACAGGCCGATCACCGCGTAGCTCAGGATCGAGCCGAAGAAGGCGAACAGCGTGTCGTCCAGTTCCTGATGCTTCTTCGAGATCCCGAGGATCCGGCGCTTGACCCATCCGGCAAACCAGAAGCCGACGATCAGGATCAGGATGGCAGCAAGGACATTGCCGAGGACCGAGGCCAGCAGTTCAAGGGAAATCACGTCCCCGATGCTGTGTCCGTTCCAGAGTTCTTTGTTCCAAAAAGAGTCGATCATGTCAGCAGCTGGTCCATTTTTCTTGCAAGTTTCGCATCCAGCGACGTTAAGCCGCCCATGTCATGGGTTGTCAACCTGACGTTGACTGTCTTGTAACTGTTGCTCCAGTCCGGGTGATGGTCCCATTTCTCGGCCCAGAGCGCTGCGCGGGTCATGAAGGCGAAGGCTTCGGTGAAGTCGCCGAAGGTAAATGTCTTTTCCAGCACGTCGCCGTCGCTGTCGATTTCCCAGCCGGAGTCCAGCAAGGGGCCCAGCAGGGCGTCGCGGGCGGATTTGCTGAAAAGTTCGGTCATTCCTGTTCCTCCTGTTGTTCGCGGCGGAAAGGACCGTATTCGGTCAGAACCTCGATATCCTCGTCGACGGCACGGGCTTCGGCCCGCAGGAATTCGTCGATGGCATGGGCGAGGTTCGGATCGGCGATCCAGTGCAGCGAATGGGTGCGGGCGGGCAGATAGCCGCGCGCCAGCTTGTGTTCGCCCTGTGCTCCGGCTTCGACGCGGGCCTTGCCGGTGGCGATGGCATGGTCGATGGCCTGATAGTAGCACAGTTCGAAATGCAGGCAGGGATGGTGTTCGGTGCAGCCCCAGTAGCGCCCGAACAGCACGTCCCGCCCGATCATGTTCAGCGCGCCGGCGACCATCTGGCCGTCGCGTTCGGCCAGCGCCAGAAGCACGTCGTCGCGCATCTCCTGTTGCAGGATGTCGAAGAAATCCCGCGTCAGGTAGGGCGTGCCCCATTTGCGGCTGCCGGTGTCCATGTAGAAACGCCAGAAGGCATCCCAATGCGCCGGGCGCAGGTCGTCCCCGGTCAGCAGATGGATGCGGCCACCGAAGTCCTGCGCCTGCCGGCGTTCCTTGCGGATATTCTTGCGCTTGCGTGACGACAGCGTTTCGAGAAAGTCATCGAAGGTCGCGTAGCCCCGGTTTTCCCAGTGGAACTGCGTCGAATAGCGCCGCATAAGGCCCATGGCTTCGCCCGCCTCGGCCTCGGCTTCGGTGCAGAAGGTCGCATGCAGCCCCGACAGCCCGTTTTCCGACGCCAGTTGCACCGCGCCCTGCACCAGAGCCGCCATCCCGGTGCCCTCATGGCCCGGCTTGACCAGAAAACGCCGCCCCGTCGCGGGGGTGAAGGGCACGGCGATCTGCAGCTTCGGGTAATAGCGCCCGCCGGCGCGTTCATAGGCATGGGCCCAGTTGAAATCGAAGATATATTCGCCCTGGCTATGCCCCTTGGCATAGGATGGGGCGACGCCGATCAGCGTGCCGTCGCTCCATGCGGTCAGGTAATGCGGCTCCCACCCGGTGCCGGGCCCGACCGAGCCGCTGTCTTCCAGCGCTTTCAGGAACCGCCAGGTGGTGAAGGGGTCGATGGGGGCGCCGCCCGTGCTGGTCTCGGGGCAGGCGCAGGCATCCCATTCGGCCTGCGCGATCCCGGAAACAGAGGACAGCAGGCGGATTTCGATACTTTGGTCGCGGGAATTATCCATCCCCCGATTATCTGTCCCGCGCCGTGGCGGGATCAAGCGGGAATGGCCGCGTCATACCCTTCGAAGGTCACATTGTCGGCAAGCGCCCGCGCAGATGCCTCTTCGGCCGAAGACCGGATAGTCCAGCAGAGCACGGGGATGCCCGCGTCACGCAGCGCCTGCACGGCGGGGCGGTCAAGGTCGCGGGCGTGATGGCTGATGAACGAAGACCCGGTGGTCGCGAAGTCCGCAAGGTCGCGCAGCCGGGCCCGGCGTGCTTCGGGCAGGCTCGGGAAATCGTCCGCATCATAGCCGCAGCTGGTCAGGCCACGCGGGACGCCGGGCGCAAACCGGGCCATGCGGGCGACCGCGTCGGGGTTGAAGGACATGAAGGCCAGTGGACCGTCATAGCCTTCGACCGCTGCGGCGGCGGCTTTTTCAAGCGTCTCGGGAGGTAGGTCGGGGACATCCGCACGGCCCTGATCCTTGATCTCGACCAGCAGGGGCACGCGCCCCGCGACCAGGTCGAGGATCTCGGCAAAAGTGGGGATGGTGTCCGAAGAACCCGTCAGGGTCAGGCCCCGCAGCGACGCGGCATCCTGCGCGCAGACCGGGCCGGTCGCACCGGTCACGCGGTCGAGCGTGTCGTCGTGAAAGACCATGGCGACCCCATCGGAGGACGGTTGCAGGTCGATCTCGATCCCGTAACCGGCCTCGACGGCGGCGAGGATGGCGGCGCGGCTGTTTTCGATCCGCCCGCCGGCTTGATCGTGAAAGCCCCGGTGCGCGATGGGCGCGCCCCGGAAGCTGTCGTGCAGGGTCGGGGATGTCGGCGTCTGGGCGGTCGGGTCGGACATGGTGTTTCCTGTCGGTATCGGGTCAGGCTCACAGGGTCAGGCGCACAGGGCAGGCTCAGACGAGTTCGAAGATGCCTTCGATCTCGACCGCGCCATTCATCGGCAGCGCCCCGGCGGACACGGCGGACCGCGCGTGGCGGCCGGCATCGCCCAGTACCGCGACCAGCAGATCCGAGGCACCGTTGATCACGGCGGGCTGGTCTTCGAAGTCGGGGGTGGAATTGACGAAGGCGGTCAGCTTCAGCACCCGCTTCAGCCGGGTCCAGTCGCCGTCGCAGGCCGCGTGGACCTGAGACAGAAGGCTGAGCGCGCAGCGTTTGGCGGCTTCGGAGCCCTGTTCAGGGGTCAGATCCGTGCCGACCTTGCCGGTGATCGGGCCATTTTCATCGATCGAGATCTGGCCCGAGACATAGACTGTCTTGCCGCTGATCATATAGGGAACGTAGTTGGCAATGGGCGCGGCTGCCTTGGGCAGGGTCAGGCCAAGCTCGGCCAGGCGGGCGTCGATATCGGTGCTCATGTGCGTCTCCGTTGCGGGGCGATGTTTGGCGCGACGCTACAAGCCCGCGCCGCGATTGCAACCGCGAATGCACCGGGCCGGAGCCGCAGGCGGATCGTTTGGGGCGGGTCTTGAAGAGGTGTCCCTGGCCTTGGGGATGTCCTGCCGGTTCCCTTGCGGCGTCAGCGGAACGCCTTGGCAAAATAATCCGCAAAGGGTTTCACCAGATAGGCCAGGGGGGTGCGGTCGCCGGTGCGCAGGTAGGCCTCGACCGGCATGCCGGGGATCAGCAATTGGTCCTGGGGCAGCTTGTCCGTTTCGCCCGCGTTCAAGCGAATCTCGACCTGGTAGTAGGCCTGCCCCGTGACCTCGTCGCGAAAGGCATCGGCGCTGATCCGGGTCAGCCTGCCGGCCAGTTCCGGGGTCGTGCGTTGGTCGAAGGCGGGAAAGCGCAGCAGCGCGTCCTGATCAAGGTGCAGCGCATCCACATGGATCGGCTCTACCCGCGCGGCGATGACCAGCGGACGGTCGTCGGGCACCAAGTAGAGCACCGGCTCGGCCGGTTTCAGGACCGATCGCGGCCCGAAAACCTGCAGATCATAGACCACGCCAGCCACCGGAGAGCGGATTTGCAGCCGATCCAGCCTTTGACCCAGGGCGCGGCGGCGTTCCAGCAATTCCAATTCCCGGTATTGCTGTTCGCGCAGGCCCTCGATGGCTTCCTGGCGGGCCGAGACACCGAGGTTCAGGATTTCCAGCCGGGTCTCCGTGATCCGCCCCTGGGCTTCGGCGCGGGCTGCGGTCAAATCGCCGATCTCGCCCTGAAGGCGGGCGGATTCGCGTTGCAGGGCCAGCACCCGCGCGATCTGCGACAAACCCCGATCCAGCAGGCCCTGTTGAATTTCCAACTCCTGCGCGATCAGGTCCAGTTGCAGGGAATAGGCCGCAAGCTGCGCTTCCATCCCGTTGATTTGACTTGAAATCTGGGCGCTGCGTTCCTGCAATTGCTGTTCGGCCTGACGCCGGGCGACCTGTCGTGCCGCGCGCAGGCGGGTCTGCCCGGCCAACAGTTCGGCCACGTCGGGATTGCGCGCCGCTTCCTCCATCGCGAGCGTCGGGAAGACAAGTGTATCGGCGTCGTCCCGTTCAGCCACCAGGCGTCCGCGCCGGGCCATGAGTTCGAAAAGCTGCCCTTCGACGATCGCGAGGTCCGACGCCAGACCGTCGGCGTCAAGTTCCAGCAGGATTGCGCCGGCATCGACCCGATCGCCCTCGGCGACGCCGAGCGTGCGGACAACGCCGCCCTCGGGGTGCTGGACCACCTGGCGATTGCGCTCGACTTCGATCTGACCCGAAGCGATGACCGCGCCGGCGATCCGCGTCAGGGCGGACCAGGTGCCGAAGCCGCCAAGGAGCAACAGCAGGGCGGCGAACCCCAGCAGCAGCGGCATGCGGGCCGACAGCACCCTGTCGCCCGCACGGGAGGCGGAAGGCCTGGGCGGAGGTGCCTGTCTGGTCATTGTACACCCCCCTGACCGGTCGCCTTGCGGATCTGGTCATGGTTCTGCAACACCTTGCGCAGCACGTCGTCACGCGGTCCGAAGGCGACGCGATTGCCATGTTCCAGCATCAGCAGCAGGTCGCATTCCTGGATCGCCGCGGGCCTGTGCGCCATGATCATGATCGCGCAGCCTTCGGATTTCAGCACCCGGATCGCGCTGTTCAGCGCCTCGCTGCCTTCGTTGTCGAGGTTCGAGTTCGGCTCGTCCAGCACCAGCAGCACCGGGTCGCCATACATCGCCCGCGCCAGGCCGATCCGCTGGATCTGGCCACCGGACAAGCGGCCGCCATGGGCGCTGACCATTGTGTCATAGCCTTCGGGCATCCGCAGGATCATGTCATGGGCATCGGCGCGCCGCGCGGCTTCGACCACCTTGGCGTCATCCGGCGTCTCGGCCATGCGAGAGATATTGGCGCCGATGCTGCCGTCGAACAATTCGACCCTCTGCGGCAGGTAGCCGATCAGGTTGCCGAGCATCTCGCCGGGATATTGTTCAAGCGTGGCGCCGTCGAGGCGGATCTTGCCCCCCTGACAGGGCCAGGCGCCGGTCATGGCGCGGGCCAGCGTGGATTTGCCCGCCCCCGAGGGGCCGATGACGCCAAGCGCCTGGCCCGGGTCGATGCCGAAACTGACCATGCGCAGGGTGGCGGCCTTTTCGCCCGGTGGCGTGACGGTGGCCTGCTGAATCTCGACCTTGGCCCTGGGGCGCGGCAGGGTGGTCCGGGGTGGCTCCGCCGGTTCGATCCCCAGCAGCCAGGCGAGGTTGGTCCAGCCGCGCCGCGCGCGTTGCAGCAGCGGCCAGTTGCCGATCAATTGTTCCACCGGGTTCAGCGCGCGCCCCAACAGAACCGAGCCCGCAATCATCGCGCCGGCGCTGATTTCGCCCCGCAGGGCCAGCAGCGCCCCAAGGCCCAGCATTGCCGATTGCAGGAACAGCCGCAGCGTCTTGGTCAGCACCGAAAAGCCCGAGGTCACGTCGGCCAGCGCGATCTGGCGGCCGACCGCCATGCGACGCAAGCCCAGCCAGCGGCGGAAGACCGCGCCGCTCATGCCCATGGCGCGGATCATGCCGGCCTCTGCGCGCATCTGGTCGGCCTGACCTTGTGCCTGTTGTGCGGCCCCCTCAGCCTCGGCCTGGGGGTCGCGGGACAACATCTGGTTGAGCAGGGCGACCAGGATCAACACCGCCCCACCGCATAGCGCCAGACCACCCAGCAATGGGTGGAACAGGGCGATCCCGGCCAGGAAGACCGGCGTCCAGGGCAGGTCGAACAGCGCGCCGGGCACCGGAGAGGCCAGCAGCCTTTGCTGCGCCTCCACATCGGGGAGGGCCGAAGCGGACAGGGGATCGGCATGGATCGCGGCGCGGCGCAGTGCGGCGTCATAGGCGCGGACGTCCAGCCGCGATTGCATCCTTGCCCCGATCCGCGACATGATCCGCCCCCGCGCGAAATCGAGCACGCCCATGACGCCGAACAGGAAGGCGATCAGCACCGTCAGGGCCATCAGCGTCTCGACAGATCGCGTGGTCATCACCCGATCATAGACCAGCATCATGTAGAGCGGCCCGGCCAGCATCAGGAGATTGGCGAAGACTGAAAACAGCGCGGCGACCCAGAACAGGGCGCGATTTTCCCGACGAATGGCGCGCAGTTCGACCAGCCCCCGGGCCTTGATCTGGTCGATCATCGGGCGCTCCCGGTCCGCAGCGGCCGCCGGAGAGGCGCCATCATATTGCGACCCGCGTCTTTCCGCCCATGGCAATTTCGCGGTGTCGCGAGGGAAGTCAAGATCATAGTATGGCCCTTGATGGCCTGCGTCGCCACCGGGGGTGGCCTGTCGTTTCCGCGATACAGGTCAATTTTTTGCATGGGCAAGCTATGACACTCGCGCATTTAAAGAATAGATAAATGCTGCAGGCTATTCTGGCCTTCTATTGGACCCAATTTGAAGAGATTGATCAGCGGATGACCAACAGCCCTGCCGTGTCCCGGCCCCGGAATGCTTCTTCCCAACCTGCCGGATCCCTGCGGTCCAGGTCCATACGCCGCGCGACCATGGCCGGCCTCGCCACGCTTGTCGCGCTGACGCTGGCGGGCTGTGCCGGGAACCAGCCTGCAGACACGCCGACACGGCTTTACGATGACCCCTACGAGGCGGATAACCGCAAGACCCACTCCTTCAACAAGGCGCTGGACACGAATGTCCTGCGGCCCGTGTCGGTCACCTATGTCAAGGTCGTGCCACATGAATTCCGGTACCTGCTGGGCAATTTCGGCGAGAACCTCGGCACGCCGCTGGACGTGGTGAACAACCTGCTGCAATTCCGCTTTGGCCAGGCGGCCCTGAACACGGCGCGCTTCGTGATGAACACCACGCTCGGCTTCGGCGGTACGGTGGATGCGGCGACGAAATTCGGCATCCCCTGGCGCGATACCGATTTCGGCGAAACGCTTTACGTCTGGGGTGTTCCCGAAGGCGCCTACGTCGAACTGCCGGTCTTTGGCCCGTCGAATCAGCGCGATGCGGTCGCCAAGGTGGTGGACTTCATGAACTCGCCGCTCAGTTGGTTCGGGTATGACGTGAACGCGGATGTCTACCTGGTCGGTCTCGGCGCCCGGATGAGCGGCATCGCCTCGGCGCGGGGCGAAAATGCCGAAACCATCGACTCCGTGCTTTACAGCAGTGCCGACAGCTATTCCCAGGCGCGGTCGATCTACCTGCAGAACCGTCGCTATCAGCTGGCACGGAACGCGGGACGGACCGGAATGGGATCGAGCGAGGGGTCCGGATATGACGACCCCTATGGAAATTCCGACGAAGACCCTTATCTCGAGTCCTATGATGATCCCTATGGTGAGACCTATGACGATCCTTACGCGCAATAACCCGAACCGACGCGGCTTTCTTGCTGCCGGAGCAGCGGCGCTTGCCGCCTCCGCCCTTCTGCCCGGAGCCGCGCGCGCGCTGACCGGGTCGCAGGCCGAACAGCTGGTGACCTCGGCGGTCGACCGGATCAATACCGTGATCTCCTCCGGCAAATCCGAATCCGCGATGATTGCGGATTTTCAGCAGATCCTGAACCAATACGCCGATGTGAACATCATCGCCCGTTCCTGTCTTGGTGCCTCTGCGCGCACGGCATCGGCGGCTGAAATGGCGGCCTATACCAAGGCCTTCTCCGGCTACCTGGCCCGTAAGTACGGCAAGCGGTTCCGCGAATTCATCGGCGGTGAGATCACGGTCAAGGGATCGCGCCAGGTGAAGACCTGGTACGAGGTTTCCTCGACCGCGGACCTGAGTGGGCAATCGCCTTTCGAAGTGCGCTTCCTGGTCTCGGACGGATCGGGCAAGCCGCTGTTCTTCGACCTGTTCATCGAAGGCATTTCGCTGCGCCTGACCGAACGGGACGAAATCGGCGCGATGCTGGATCAGAACCGTGGCAGCATGGCCGGTCTGACGGCCGCCCTGCAGAAGGCGGGCTGAGGCCAGCGCGCCACCGGTTCGAGGACCGGCCCGTGGCCAAATATCCGACAAATTGAAAAGGGCGGCCCCGCGGGGTCGCCCTTTTGTTGTTTCCGCCCGATCTGGTCGCGTCAATTCAGTCCGAAGATATCACGCAGGGCTTTTTCGATGACATTCTCGACCTGCTTGATCGGATTGCTGCCCGACGACCCCGCGCTGCCGCTGTCACCGGCCATTTCGCGCCCTTGCGAAGTGTCCGGATGGATCATCGGCAGGGGACGCGGTTCCAGCCCGTCCTGCACGCGGACCATGGTTTCATGGAAGATCTCGGCAGGCAGGCCCGACCCGGTGACACCGGTCAGCGGCGTGTTGTTGTCATAGCCCATCCAGACCCCGATCACGTAGTCCGCCGAGAAGCCGATGAACCAGGCATCCCGCGCGGCCTGCGTGGTGCCGGTCTTGCCGGCGATCTCGACATTGTCGAGCCCGGCGCGCTGGCCGGTGCCGCTCAGCACCACTTGGCGCATCATGTAGATCAGCTCGCGCGCTGCATCTTCGCGGATCACCCGTTCGCCGATGCCGCCTTCGGTTTCCGCCAGCGGTTCGCTGTCGCCCTGCAGCGTGACCCGCGTCATGCCGTAGGGTTCCACTGAAGAACCGCCGTTCAGGATGCCGGCATAGGCGCCGACCATCTCGATCAGCGTCGCTTCCGAGGCGCCAAGCGCCAGGGCCGGACCGGGGGCGAGATCATGCCCGATGCCGAAGTCCTCGGCCACCTTGCGGACGTTGTCGAGGCCGGCCGCCTGGGCCACCCGTACCGCCGGAATATTGAGGGATTTCTTCAGCGCATCGACCAAGGTCACCGGGCCGCGGAAGTCATGGTCGTAGTTTTCCGGCGTCCAGGGGCCGGAGCCTGGGATGTTGATGGTCAGAGGTGCGTCCTGAACGATGTCGTTCCAGGACCAGCCCAGTTCCAGCGCGGTTGCATAGACGAAGGGTTTGAAGCTGCTGCCGGTCTGGCGCAGCGCCTGGGTGGCACGGTTGAACACCCCGCCACCGTCAAGGTCACGCCCGCCGACCATGCCACGCACCGCGCCATCGGCGCTCATCACGACAATGGCGGCCTGCGCATCTGATCCTTCGCGGACCTTGGTTTCAAAGACATGGGCCAGCGCCCCTTCGGCGCTTTTCTGGATGCGCGGGTCCAGCGTCGTGTCAAAGACCACGTCGGCATTGCGCCGGGTCAGGAAATCCGGGGCCGAGGACATCAGCCAGTCGGCGAAATAGCCCCCGGACTGGTCACGCGCCGCGTCGGACAGCTGCGCTGGATGGGCAATGGCCTGTTCGGCCTGCGCGGCGGTCAGGTAATCCTGATCCTCCATCAGCCCGATGATCAGGTTGGCGCGGTTCTGGCTGCGCGCCAGATTGTTGGTCGGCGCGTAACGCGTCGGCGCGACCAGCAACCCGGCCAGCATGGCGGCCTGCGCGGGATCGACATCGGCGGCGCTCTTGCCGAAATAGCGCTCGCTCGCGGCTTCGAACCCGCGCGTACCTTCGCCCAGATAGGCGCGGTTCATGTAGATGGTCAGGATGTCGTTCTTGGAATACCGCATCTCCATCCCGACGGCATAGACCGCTTCCTTGGCCTTGCGCCAAAGGGTGGTCTGGCGGCAGTCGGATTCATAGGCGGATTCGTTCTTCCAGACAGTCGGGTCATAGGGCACCCCGAGGCAGATCAGCTTGGCCGTCTGCTGGGTGATGGTCGAACCGCCGTGCCCTTCCAGCGGGCCACGGCCTTCGCGCAGGTTGATCGCGATGGCGCCGATGACGCCACGCGGACTGACCCCGAAATGCCGGTAAAAGCGCCGGTCCTCAGTCGCCACGATGGCGTTCAGCAGGTTCGGAGAGACATTCTCGGCCGAGACCAGCCCACCATATTGATCGCCGCGCCAGGCAAAGGTTTGCCCCGAGGCATCGCGCATGGTGACCGATCCGCGCGCGCGACCGTCGGTCAGATCCTCGACCGGGGGCAGGGTCACGGCGACAAAGGCCGAGGCGATCAGGATCAGGGCGACCGAAACCGCGCCGATGCGCCAGAGCACCCGCCAGATCAGGCTGAACGTCAGGCGGATGATATTGTAGAAGAAGCGCAGCACCGGGTTGCGCGGCCCACGGGACGGACCCCGACCCGAGCCCCCGCGACCCGAGCCCCCGCGACCCGAGCCCCCGCGACCCGAGCCCCCGCGACCTGATCCACCGCGCCCTGAACCGCCCCCGAACCGCCTGCCCCGGGGCGCCCTTTCGCGCTGCGGGGTGAGGACTTTGCCGGAGCCTTGGCCGATGCCCGGGTCTTGCCGGTGGGTTTGGGCGCAGGTTTCGTCGGTTTGCGGGCAGGGGCCCTGGCGGGCTTTCGCGCCGGCGCCTTGCCTGCGGTCGGACGGGGGGCGGGCTCTGCTTCGGGGTGAACGTCCTGGGCCATGGGGGCCTCGGGGACGGAACGGGATGGCCGGGCCGGCTGGGGCGCGCGGTTCTGCATGTCGGGACAGGTCGGCTCACCGCCGGCCGTGCGCTGCTCCGCGCGAACGTAAGCCTGCCGGAGCGGCGTCCTGTGCTGGGCCTGATCCGTCAAACGAGGATCCGTCACACGCGGGTCCACCGGTTCCTGAGCGACCGGGCCCCGCCCCGTCACGCCCCGGGAGGCTGTGCCAGCGGTGGATGTGGGCGGGGTCGGCGCCATACCGCGGGACAATTGGGGTTCACCCCCCCCGCGTCGCACCAGCTTGCGCCCCTGTCCCGCGCTCGCCGTGCCCTGCGGGTCCACGCCATGGCGGCGGTCCGCCACGAGCGGCGGTCTTCCGTATCCTGAATCGTTCATGATGCCCTGCCCGAGCTTTTTGATTTTGGGCATCCTACACCCAACGCGCAGGAATGTTGAGGCGGAAGCCATCAGCTCGGCGATAAATGAATTGACCAAAAAATGTGCTAATTTCTCAAAACGTCCAAAAAAAAGGCGACCAGAGTGCATTTTACACTAGTCAACCCCACCTGCTGTTCCGCAATGCGGGTAGGCGCGGCTTATCTGCCAGTGCCAAACTGCGGTGCCTACGACTCCTGGGTCCGCAAAAAGGAAGGGGATAGTAGTGAAACTGATCATTGCAACAATCAAACCGTTCAAGCTCGAGGAGGTCCGCGAGGCGCTGACCGAGATCGGCGTTCGCGGGATGATGGTAACGGAAATCAAGGGCTTCGGCTCTCAATCGGGCCATACGGAGATCTATCGCGGCGCCGAATACGCGGTGAACTTCGTTCCGAAGATCAAGCTCGAGATCGCTGTGACGGCCGCCATGGCTGACCAGGTCGTCGAAAAGATCACCGAAACGGCAAAGACCGGCAAAATCGGTGACGGCAAGATCTTCGTGCTCGACGTCCAGCAGGCGGTGCGGGTGCGGACCGGCGAAACCAACGACGACGCACTCTGAGCGGCACCGGACAGGGAAAAGGGAACTCAATCAATGAAAACCATTCAGAAACTTGGCCTTGCCGCGGCGCTCATGGCGCTGCCGAGCATCGGCCTTGCACAGGAAGAGGAAGTCGTCGCGGCACTCGTGCCCACGGATTCCGTCTTTATCCTCAACACGTTGCTGCTGATCATCGGCGGTTTCCTCGTGTTCTTCATGGCCGCAGGCTTCGGCATGCTGGAAGCGGGCCTGGTCCGTTCCAAGAACGTCGCCATGCAATGCACCAAGAACATCGGCCTCTTCTCGCTGGCGTCGATCTTCTACTACCTGATCGGCTACAACCTGATGTACCCGCTCGGCACCTGGGCCGTTGATGGCTGGCTCTCGGGCGTCTGGGGTCCCGGCGTCATGGAAGCCGTGGGCATCACCGCCGATGCAGCCGACGATTACGGCTATGCTTCGACCTCGTCCGACTTCTTCTTCCAGGTCATGTTCTGCGCCGCCACCGCCTCGATCGTTTCCGGCACCTTGGCCGAACGTATCAAGCTCTGGCCCTTCATGATCTTCACGATCATCCTGACCTCGCTGATCTACCCGATTTCCGCCTCCTGGAAATGGGGCGGCGGTTTCCTGGATGCCGCGGGCTTCCTCGACTTCGCAGGTTCGACCGTCGTGCACTCCGTGGGTGGCTGGGCCGCTCTGGCCGGTGCGATCATCCTTGGCCCGCGTCTGGGCAAGTACAAGGACGGCAAGGTCACGGCCTTCCCCGGTTCGAACCTGACCCTGGCGACCCTGGGTACCTTCATCCTGTGGCTCGGCTGGTTCGGCTTCAACGGCGCATCGCAACTGGCCATGGGCTCGGTTGGTGACGTGGCCGACGTTGGCCGCATCATGGTCAACACCAACACGGCTGCGGCAGGTGGTGCCATCGGCGCCATGATCCTGACCCAGATCATGTACGGCAAGACCGACCTCACCATGGTGCTGAACGGCGCACTGGCGGGCCTCGTGTCGATCACTGCCGAACCGCTGACCCCCAGCATCGGGGCCGCGACCATCATCGGCGCCATCGGTGGTATCATCGTGGTCCTGGTCGTGCCGCTGCTCGACAAGCTGAAGATCGACGATGTCGTCGGTGCCATCCCGGTCCACCTCGTCTGTGGCATCTGGGGCACCATCGCGGTTGTCTTCACCAATGCTGACGCCACCTTCGGCGCCCAGATCTATGGCATCGTCGTGGTCGGCATCTTCACCTTCGTGGTCTCCGGCGTTGTCTGGCTGATCCTGAAGGGTGTCATGGGCATCCGGGTTTCCGAAGAGGACGAGATCGCCGGTCTCGACATGGCCGAACTGGGCATGGAAGCCTATCCGGAATTCTCCAAGGGCTGAGTTTTCCATCCAACTCAGTCTCAGACCTGGCCCGGGCGTGAAAGCGCCCGGGCCTTTTCGTTTCCGGAGGCCGCCGCCGGTCATCCCTAAATCTTGCCCTGATCTGTTCGGGATCGGTGCCCAATCTGCCTGTCGCGCGGGCGCGTCGCATCGCGCGTTGTGGTCCGGCGCTCTTCCACCCCACGGCGGGAATTGCCGCCTCTGCCGATCCGTGCTTAGGCTTTGGGTAAGGAACAAGAGGGAAGAAGCCTATGTACGATCTTGCGGCCATCGGGGCCTGGCTGGAATTCGGAGTCCGCTGGCTTCATGTCATCACCGCGATTGCCTGGATCGGCTCTTCCTTCTATTTCATAGCGCTCGACCTCGGCCTGCACCGGGACCGCAACCTGGCCTCCGGCGCGGATGGCGAGGAATGGCAGGTCCATGGTGGCGGCTTCTACCATGTGCAGAAGTACCTCGTCGCCCCCGTGGCCATGCCCGACCACCTTGTCTGGTTCAAATGGGAGGCCTACTCGACCTGGCTGTCCGGCTTCGCCCTGCTTGCGCTGGTCTACTATCTCGGCGCGGACTTCTACCTGATCGACCCGGCGGTGATGGACCTCACGCGCCTTCAGGCCATCGCGATCTCGGTCGCCTCGCTCGGCTTCGGCTGGCTGGCCTACGACTTCATCTGCAAGTCGAAGTTCGGCGACAACAACACCCGGCTGATGCTGGGCCTCTACGTGATCCTGGTCGCGCTTGCCTGGTTCTATTCCCACGTCTTCTCGGGCCGCGCGGCGCTGCTGCACCTCGGTGCCTTCACCGCCACGATCATGAGCGCGAACGTCTTCTTCATCATCATGCCCAACCAGCGCGTGGTGGTCGAAGACCTGAAGGCCGGCCGCACCCCGGCGGCTAAATACGGCTATATCGCCAAGCAGCGCTCGACCCACAACAACTACCTGACGCTGCCGGTCATCTTCATGATGCTGTCGAACCACTACCCGCTGGCCTTCGGCACCCAGCACACATGGATCATCGCCAGCCTGGTCTTCCTGATGGGCGTCACGATCCGGCATTTCTTCAACTCGGTGCACATGCGCAAGGCGACGCCCTGGTGGACCTGGCTGGTCACCGCGCTGATCTTCCTGACGGTGATGTGGCTCTCGACCGCTCCGCTCTGGTCCGACGACGCCGAAGACCCCGAAGCGGGCATCGTCACCCGCTTTGCCGAAGCCGAAGGCTATGACCAGGTCCATGACATCGTGCTCGGGCGCTGCTCCATGTGCCACAGCGCCGAGCCGTTCTACGACGGTATCCTCTGGGCTCCCAAGGGCGTGCGCCTCGACGATGCCACCCAGATCACCCGCAACGCCCGCGCGATCTACCTGCAGGCCGGCCTGACCCATGCCATGCCCCCCGCAAACGTCAGCTTCATCGAGGACGACGAACGCGATGCCATCCGCGCCTGGTACGAATCCGCGATCAAGGGCTGACCCCCCCGTTTCCCTGTTTCAAATATCCTGGGGAGTCTCCGGCACGGAGACGGGGCAAAGCCCCATTCTATCCACAGCAAACTTCCCGCGCCCCCATTTGCGACTCAGATGACCCATGCTAGGTTTTGCGGCATGCAGCGCCCTGACCCCAAGATAAGCGACGTCCGCCCCGTCATCCGCCAACTCGACGACTCCGCCGTGAACCGCATCGCGGCCGGCGAAGTGGTCGAACGCCCGGCCTCGGCGGTCAAGGAACTGGTGGAAAACGCGCTCGACGCCGGCGCCACCCGGATCGAGATCACGGTGGCCGATGGCGGCAAGACCCTGATCCGCATCAAGGACGACGGCTGCGGCATCGCGCCCGAAGACCTGCCCCTGGCCCTGTCGCGCCATGCCACGTCGAAGATCGACGGCTCGGACCTGCTGAACATCCATACCTTCGGTTTCCGGGGCGAGGCGCTGCCCTCGCTCGCCGCCGTCGGGCGGCTCAGCCTCACCTCCCGCGCGCCGGGACAGGAAGGCGCGGAGATCCGCGTCTCCGGAGGCCAGGCCGAGCCCGTCCGCCCTGCCGCGCTGAACCGGGGCACCGTGGCCGAACTGCGCGATCTCTTCTACGCCACGCCCGCGCGGCTGAAGTTCCTGCGCACCGACCGGGCGGAAATGCAGGCGGTCACCGACATCATCAAGCGGCTCGCCATGGCCGAACCCTTCGTCGGGTTCACCCTGATCGACGCAGGCAGCGACCGCACGGTGTTCCGCGCCGACCCTGAATCCGGTGACCTGTTCGACGCGCTCCACGCTCGCCTTTCCACGATCCTCGGCAAGGAATTCGCCGAAAACGCCCTCAGGATCGACGCGACCCGCGAAGATCTGCACATGACGGGTTACGCCGCCCTGCCGACCTATTCGCGCGGCGCGGCGGTGGCGCAGTTCCTCTTCGTCAATGGCCGCCCGGTGAAGGACAAGCTGCTGACCGGTGCCCTGCGCGCGGCCTATTTCGACTTCCTGTCGCGTGACCGCCATCCGGCGGCGGCGCTGTTCATCGACTGCGATCCCGTACTGGTCGACGTCAACGTCCACCCCGCGAAATCCGAAGTCCGTTTCCGCGATCCCGCCATCGCACGCGGCTTGATCGTCTCGGGCCTGCGCCACGCCCTTGCCGAAGCCGGGCATCGCGCCTCGACCACCGTCTCCGGGGCCACCCTCGGGGCGTTCCGCGCCGAGCCGCGCCAGACGCCGGATGGCCAGCCCTTTGTCTACCAGGCACCAGAGGCTCCGCGCGGCTTTGCCGCCCCGATCCCACAGGGTGGGCTTGCGCAGACAGATCTTACCGGCCGAGGCTTTTCTGACCGCAACTTTCCGGCTTTCGACAGCGCCCCCTCGGGCCGCTTCGAGCCGATCGAAGAGACTCCGCAACAGCCCCTCGAAAGCCATCCGCTCGGCGCGGCCCGCGCCCAGTTGCACGAGAACTACATCGTTGCCCAGACGACACGCGGCATGGTGCTCGTCGACCAACACGCGGCGCATGAACGGCTGGTCTATGAAAAACTGAAGACCCAGATGGCTGCCAATGGCGTCGCCTCCCAAGCCCTGCTGATCCCCGAGATCGTCGAGCTTTCACAGGGCGATGCCACCCGCCTGCTGGAGGCCGCAGATGACCTCGCCCGGCTTGGCCTGATCCTCGAGCCCTTCGGCGGCGGCGCCATCGCGGTGCGGGAAACCCCGGCCATCCTCGGCGAAATCAGCGCCGAGGCGCTGATCCGCGATGTGCTGGACGAATTGTCGGATCAGGACCAGTCGATGACCCTGCAGGCCCGGATCGAGGCGATCCTGTCGCGCGTCGCCTGCCATGGCTCGATCCGGTCGGGTCGGCGCATGCAGGTCGCGGAAATGAACGAACTTCTGCGCCAGATGGAGGCAACGCCCCATTCCGGCCAGTGCAACCACGGCCGCCCCACCTATGTGGAGCTGCAATTGACGGATATCGAAAGGCTTTTCGGTCGCACATGATCCAGCTTGGTTCGCTTACTTTCGACCTGTCCGACCCCGCGACGCTTGGCCTGCTGGCCGGGGGCCTGGTCCTTGTCCTGTTTCTGATCCTGATGGTCGTGCTCATCCGCACGGCATCGCGCGCTTCCGAGCCGGTGATCTGGCAGATGAACCAGATGGCCCGCACCGTAGACGGGCTGGCGCGCGGGCAGGAACAGCTGGCTGGCAACCTGTCGACGGTGTCCAATATGCAGACCAACGGTCAGAATCAGATGCTGCATTCCATGGAGGCCCGTCTGACGGCCGTGCAGCAGCATATGAACGATCGCCTGCATGCCAATGCCATGTCCCAGGCCCGTGCCCTGGCCGAGATGCAGGAAAAGATGAACACCCAGCTTCAGGGTGGGTCCGAAAAGACAGTGAAAAGCCTGGTCGAATTGCAGCAGCGCCTGCAGGTGATCGACAAGGCGCAGGAGAATATCACCAAGCTGTCCGGCGATGTGCTGTCGCTTCAGGACATCCTGTCCAACAAGCAGACCCGCGGCGCCTTCGGGGAAATCCAGCTGAACGATATCGTGTCCAAGGCGCTGCCCTCGGACAGCTACACGGTGCAGGCGACGCTTTCCAACGGCAAGCGGGCCGATTGCCTGATCCACCTGCCGAACCCGCCGGGGCCGATCGTGGTCGACGCCAAATTCCCGCTGGAAGCCTACGAGGCCCTGCGGCGGGCGCAAACGCGCGAGGAACGCCACGCCGCCGGGCAACAGTTCCGTGCCTCGGTCCGCGGGCACATGAAGGCGATTTCCGACCGCTACATCATCGAAGGTGAAACGGCCGATGGAGCGCTGATGTTCCTGCCCTCCGAAGCGGTCTATGCCGAATTGCACGCCAACTTTCCCGAGGTGATCCGCGAAGGGTTCAACATGCGGGTCTGGACCGTTTCGCCGACGACCTGCATGGCGACGCTGAATACCATGCGCGCGATCCTGAAGGACGCCCGCATGCGGGAACAGGCCGGCGCGATCCGCAAGGTGCTGCACTTGCTGCACCGCGACGTGGAAATCGTCGTCGAACGGGTGGGCAAGCTGGAAACCCATTTCGATCAGGCCCGCAAGGATCTGGACGGCATCGGCACCGCCGCCGAACGGGCCGGCAAACGCGCCGCGAAGCTGGACAATTTCGACTTCGAGGAACTGGCGCCCGAGGCCGGGACCTCTCCTCTGGAAAGCCTGAACAACGGGTAGGGCGCCGCCTTTCACGCTGGTTTGAGGTAAATCAAGGCGCGGTTTGGGCGAAAATGGTGTAGTCTGACCATGTCAGGAGATGCCGCCATGCTTGAAATTTCCGTCAACAAGGTCGCTGCCGTGATCCTCATGTCACGCGAGCTTGACCGCGCAGAACCCGAATTGCGCGCCTTTCTGGAGGCGCTCAACGAAGAGGAACTGCTGAGCCTGGTCGCCCTGATGTGGATCGGGCGCGAGGCCTTCGAACCCGAGGAGCTTTCCGAAGCGATGGCGATGGCGGGGCGCGAAGGATCGGTGCCCACCCCGGATTACCTGCTCGGCTCGCCGCATCTGTCCGATCACCTGGAAAACGGGCTGGACGCGCTTGGCCTGTCGGCCACGGATGCCGAAGACGACCTGGTCCGGGGCGGCTAAGGCACCCATTTGCCTTTCGCTGGCCTGCGTGGTCTGCCTGTCGGGGACACCGCTGCCCGGAGGCCCGCCATGATTCCCGTCGATCCCGAACGTTTCCTTGCCGATCTGCATCACCTGCGCAGCTTCGGGGCCGCCGGCACCGGCAAGGGCGTGGTTCGGCAGGCTTTCAGCGAACCGGACATCGCCGCCCGCACCTGGCTGCGCGACCAGTATGGCGCTGCGGGTCTGGATCCGCAGGTCGATGCGACCGGCACGGTCTGGGGCCTTGCCGAAGGGCCGTCGCTGTTGATCGGGTCGCATTCCGACAGCCAGCCCGAAGGCGGCTGGCTGGATGGTGCGCTTGGCGTGATCTGCGGGCTGGAAATCGCGCGCGCGGCGCGGGGCGTCGGTCTGCCGGTTTCGGCGGTCTCCTTCCAGGACGAAGAGGGGCGTTTCGGCGTCACCACCGGCAGCCGGATCTGGTCGGGCAATGTCTCCCTGCAAGAGGCCGATACGCTTTGCGACGCCTCTGGCGTGACCTTTGCCGAGGCCCGTGCCCTGATGTCCCATCTTGTGACCGGAGAGGTCGATCCGAGCCGTTTCACAGGCTTCATCGAATGCCATATCGAACAGGGTCCCTGGCTGGACGCGGCGGACGAAGCGGTCGGTGTGGTGACGGATATCGTCGGCATCCGGGACATGCGGATCACCTATTTCGGCGAGCAGAACCATGCCGGAACCACCCCCATGCATCGCCGCAAGGATGCCTTTCAGGCCATGCTGCAATTCCAGCAATTGATCGCGGAGCGGTTCCGCAACGTGGTCACACCGCAGACCGTCTGGACCACGGGGGCGGTGGACGTGCACCCCGGATCGCATTCCATCGTGCCGGGGCGGTGCAGCTTTGCCATGCAATGGCGCGACGGGGACCGCGACCGGCTGGACAGGATGGAACAGATCCTGCGCGAGGCCGCACAGGAGGTCGCAGATCAGACCGGGATGCGGCTTGAGACGTCCGGGATGCTCGGGCTGCAGCCGGTGCCGATGGACGCGGCGCTTCAGTCGGCGCTTGGCGACGCGGCCGAGGCACAGCTGCCGGGGCGTTGGCGCCGGATGCAATCGGGCGCACTGCATGATGCGGCCAGCGTGGCGAACCACATGCCCGTCGCGATGCTCTTCGTGCCCTCGATCAACGGGATCAGCCATGATTTTGCCGAAGACACTGCCGAGGCGGATCTGGTGGCCGGCCTCAAGGTGCTGGCCGAAGCCGTGGAAACCGTCCTGACATAGGGGATTTCCCGCCGGTTTCCGTGCCCCGGCCAAATACCGCTATGTCAGTACGTGATTCGCTGCTGTTATCCGGGGGCTGCATTCGTGCGGCCCGCGTGTCCCTTGGGAGGGGGCTGCGCCTGCCGAGGAGGAAATCATGAAACGCAAAGCCACCGCGATCCTGAACATTCTGGCCTGGGGGGCCTTCTGGACCTTCGGCCTGCTGGCGGCCGCCGCGCCGGATCTCGGCCCGCGTCTGGTGTCAGAGGCCGTCGCCTTGTCTGGCCTCGGCTTTCTGACGGGGGTGCTGACCTATCTGATGCTCAGCCGGGGCGTTTACCCGGATGATTCGGTGCCTGTTGCGCAGGTCGAAGGCTGATCCGACCCGACGCGCATCTGCCGGATCAGGCATGCCCACAACGAAAAAGGGCCGCCGAAGCGACCCTTTCCGTAACAATCACACCTGGCAAGGCCGGGTGCCGCTGTCTGCTTCAGCCCTGACGGGCTTTGAAGCGGGGCTGCGTCTTGTTGATCACGTAAACGCGGCCTTTACGGCGCACGACGCGGCAATCGCGGTGGCGCTGCTTCAGCGAGCGGAGCGAGTTACGAACCTTCATGTTCATCTCCTTCTGTCGCGGCGCGGCAAGCGCCAATTTCGCGGTTGGCCTTTCTGATGAAAGACCGGTGAATTCATGGTGGGCGATACAAGGTTCGAACTTGTGACCCCTTCGATGTCAACGAAGTGCTCTACCGCTGAGCTAATCACCCATGACCACCCGGTTCCTTTGCCCCGTCTGAAAAGCGCTGCTTCTCGTTTCAGGGACGCGGGAGATCCGCGCGGGTTCGGGTCGTATAAAAGGAGTCGATGGCGGGATCAAGGGGCTTTTGGCATTCCTTTTTTGGAGTAGTATCATCAGGCATCCGGAGCTGTCATGACACGCAATGCCTTTCAAATCCTGAGCCCTGATCAGGTGACGACCAGCGTCATATTCGCGTCGCCGCACAGCGGGCGCGATTATCCCGCCGATCTGATGACCCGCACGCGGTTGAACGCCCTTCAGGTGCGGTCCTCCGAGGATGCCTTTGTCGATCGGTTGTTCGCCTGCGCGCCGGATCACGGGGCGCCGCTGATCTGCGCGCAGGTCCCGCGGGCCTATGTGGACATGAACCGCGCGGCGGATGAACTGGACCCGGCCATCGTCGAAGGCGTGCGCCGCAAGGGGCATAATCCGCGAATCACATCGGGGCTGGGGGTGATTCCCCGCGTCGTGGCGGGGGGGATGCCGATCTATACCGGCAAGATTTCCTTCGTCGAGGCAGAGGACCGGCTGGCCCGGTGCTGGCATCCCTATCACGCTGCGCTGCGCCGGCTGCTGGGGCAGGCCCATGCGGCCTTTGGCGAAGCGATCCTGATCGATTGCCATTCCATGCCGCACGAGGCGCTGGATGGTGTCGCCCGCAATGCGCGTCGTCGCCCCGACGTGGTGATCGGTGACCGGTTCGGCGCCTCGGCCGCCGGCGATGTCGTCGACCGGATCGAAGCCGCCTTTTCGGCAGCCGGGCTGAACGTCGTGCGCAACGCGCCCTTCGCCGGGGCCTACATGACGCAGCATTACGGCCGCCCTGCGCGCAATCAGCATGCGGTGCAGGTGGAAATCGACCGGTCGCTCTACATGGATGAACGGCGTATCGAGCCGCTGCCCGAATTCGACGAGATCGCAGATATGATTCGCCGGGTGGTGGGTGATATCGCAACCCTCGGCCGGTCTTCGCTGCCGCTGGCGGCGGAATGACCTAGCGCAGCGCGCGCCCCTTCAGGATCGCATCGGGACCGAATTTCGCGCGAATCGCATCGGTGGCGCGTTCTGCCTGACCGCGGCGGGTGGCGTCCGGGTCCAGCAGATCGCCGGATCGGTCCGCATCCGAGGACGGCAGCAGGTCCGACAGGCCGACACCGATCAGCCGATAGGGACCGCGCGCGCCGACCGCGTCGAACAGGCCGCGGGCCTCGCGATAGATCCGGTCGGCCATCTGGCTGGCGTCGCGCATCTTGTGGCGCCGTGAGATCAGCGCGAAATCCGCCTGCTTCAGCTTCAGCGTCACTGTGCGCCCGGCCAGGTCTTTCGCCTTGGCCCGGTCCGACACCTTCTCGGCCAGCCGCCACAGGTGCCCGTCCAGCAGATCGGGGTCCGAGGTGTCTTCGAAAAACGTCGTTTCGTTGGAAATGGATTTCATCGGCGCATTCGGCGACACCCGCCGCTTGTCCTGCCCGCGCGCCAGGTGCCACAGCCGCTCGCCCATCGAACCGAACCGCGCGACGAGGTCCTGCTGGTCCCAGCGGTGCAGGTCGGCAAAGGTCTCGATCCCGGCCTTTGCCAGCGACGCCTGCCCGACCGCCCCCACGCCCCAGATCAGGCGCACGGGCTTCGGCGCCAGAAAGGCCTCGGTCTCGGCCTTGCCGATCACCGCGAACCCATGCGGCTTGTCGAGGTCCGAGGCGATCTTGGCCAGGAACTTGTTGTGGCTCAGCCCGATGGAGCCGGTCAGGCCCAGTTCGTCGCGCATCCGCTTCACCAGCCGGGCCAGCATCACCGCCGGGGCATGGCCGTGCAGGCGGGCGGTGCCGGTCAGGTCGATGAAGGCCTCGTCCAGCGACAGCGGCTCGATCGACGGCGTCAGCTCCTCCATCATGGCGCGGATCGCGCGGGAGGCTTCGACATACGCCTCCATCCGGGGCTTGATGACCACGGCCTCGGGACACAACTTCAGCGCCTGGAACATCGGCATGGCCGAGCGCACGCCGCGGATGCGCGCGATGTAGCAGGCGGTCGACACCACGCCGCGCTTGCCGCCGCCGATGATGACGGGCTTGGCGGCCAGGGCGGGATTGTCGCGTTTCTCGACCGAGGCATAGAAGGCGTCGCAATCCATATGTGCGATGGACAGGGACATGAGTTCGGCATGCGCGATCACGCGCGGCGACCGGCAGGCCGGGCAGCGGGGCAGGGCGCCCCTGGGCGCTTCGAATTCGGTCAGGCAATCGCGGCAGAGGGCGTTCATCTTGGTCCTCGGGGGACGCTGGTCATGGGGTGGGGCCATGATATACCCGCCCCATGCAGAGGCAAACCGACATTTGGCAAGGCGATCTTCGGGGCGCGGCGGATCGCGGGCGCGACGTTTATGGCGCCAAGCTTGCGGTGTTTCTGGGGGGCCGGATGCCAGTGATCCTGCGCGATGATATCCCGACGATTCCCGATCCGGGGCGGTATGATCTGCCCGGGGGCGGCTGCGAGCCGGGGGAAAGCGCGCTCGATTGCGTGCTGCGCGAAACCTTCGAGGAGCTTTCCCTGAGGGTCCGGCCGACGGACATCCATTATGCCGATGTTTCTTGGACCACGCAGGGCCGCGAGGTCTGGTTCTTTGCCGCCCGCCTTGACCCCGGTTGCGCTGCGGGGATCCGGCTGGGCGACGAAGGACAAAGCTGGCGGTTCATGACCGTGGAAGAATACCTGTGTCACCCGCGCGCGATCGCGGCCTTTCAGACGCGGCTGGCGGATTACCTCGCCTCCTAGATATCGGCGATTTCCGCCAGGATCGCCTGTGCGGCGGCGCGGGGATCAGCGGCCTTGTAGACCGGGCGCCCGACCACGATGTGATCGGCCCCGTCGCGCAGGGCGGCCGCCGGGGTGGCAACGCGCTTTTGATCGAAACTGGCGGAATCCGTGGGGCGCACGCCCGGGGTGACGATCAGCTTGCCCTCCGCCTGAGGCAGGGCGCGGATCGCGGCGGCTTCGTGAGGGGACGAGATGACACCATGCGCCCCCGCTTCAAAGGCGCGTGCGGCGCGTTCCACCACAAGATCCGAAATATCCCCGGCCTTGATCCCCGCGGCATCCAGATCGGCCCGGTCGAGCGAGGTCAGGATGGTCACCGCGAGGATCTGCAGATCCGACCCGCCCGCGCCTTCACGTGCGGCCCGCACCACATGGGGGTCGCCATGCACGGTCAGGAAGTCGAGGTCGAACTGCGCAATGCCGCGCACCGCGCTTTCGACCGTATTGGGAATGTCGAAGAACTTCATGTCGAGGAAGATGCGCTTGCCCATCTCCTGTTTCAATTCGTTGGCAAGGGCCAGCCCGCCCCCGGTCAGCATGCCCAGCCCGATCTTGTAGAACGAGACCGCGTCCCCGATCCTGGATGCCAGATCCAGCCCCGTCACCGCATTCGGCACGTCCATTGCCACGATCAGGCGGTCGTCAGCTTTCAGCTTGGGTGTCTGCACAGTCATGGCATACCTCGTCATCTGGGGGGAGTTCGGGATGCTATGCGTCGATGGGGGCGATCCGTCAACCCTTGGGGGGTGGTCGGCGGCGCAGACGGGCAGGGAAAGCCTTCAGGCGGCGCGTCCCATGATCCGCTCCCATAGTGCCTGGGTGGCCTGCTGGACCATGGCGGGGATGGTCTCGTGCGGCAGGGCCTCGTCGTTCGGATGGATGCTGCGCAACACAGGCGCATTGCGGTCGTGGCGACGCTTCGCGATGGTGGTCAGCGTGCGCGAGACCTCGTCGCAATCCCGGTCCAGGGCGCCGGGCAGGGAAACGGGGTAGCTATAGGCCTGCCCCTTGTCGACCAAGGTGACCATCGCCTCGAAGGCGCGGTCGGCGGGATTGTACCTGATGTCCGAAATGCGGGTTGTGATCACCATGGCGGGACCTCTGTTGCTGCGGAGCGCAGGCGGTGCCTGCTTCCCTCACTCAACGAGGAATGCCTGCGAATGGTTCCGATTTCGCGCCGGGTCGGCTTGAACCCGCCGGTGTGGGCTCCCATTTTCCTAAGGAAGGTTCCACGCCGACATGCCTAGATAGGGTGTTGGCCAGGGGACGCTTGTACAAAGGAGAATACCCATGGACTTGACCAAGTTCACGGAGCGGTCGCGCGGCTTCATCCAGGCGGCCCAGACGATCGCCATCCGGGACGGGCACCAGCGCCTGCTGCCCGATCACATCCTCAAGGCCCTGATGGATGACGAGGAAGGCCTTGCCGCCAACCTGATTCGCAAGGCCGGGGGGGACCCGGCCGCAGTGACGCAGGCCAACCAGATCGCGCTTTCGAAAGTGCCCGTCATTTCCGGCGACGGCAGCCAGACCTACATGGACAACCAGACCGTCAAGGTCATCACTGAGGCCGAAAAGGTCGCCAAGCAGGCGCGGGACAGCTTCGTGCCCGTCGAACGCCTGCTGACCGCGCTTGCGCTGGTGAAAAGCGGCGCGAAAGAGGCGCTTGGTGCGGGCAGCGTTTCGGCCCAGAGCCTGAATCAGGCGATCAACGACATCCGCAAGGGACGGACCGCCGACACGGCCAGCGCCGAAGACACCTTCGAGGCGCTCGAAAAGTACGCCATGGACCTGACCGCGCGCGCAGAAGAGGGCCGCATCGACCCGATCATCGGGCGCGATGACGAGATCCGCCGTGCCATGCAGGTGCTGTCGCGCCGGACCAAGAACAACCCGGTGCTGATCGGGGAACCCGGCGTCGGCAAGACGGCCATCGCCGAAGGTCTGGCCCTGCGCATCATCAATGGCGACGTACCGGAATCCTTGCGCAACAAGCGCCTGCTGGCGCTCGACATGGGGGCCCTGATCGCGGGTGCGAAGTATCGCGGTGAATTCGAGGAACGGCTGAAATCCATCCTGAAGGAGATCGAGACCGCCGCGGGCGAGATCATCCTGTTCATCGACGAGATGCACACCCTTGTCGGTGCCGGGAAGGGCGACGGCGCGATGGATGCTGCCAACCTGATCAAGCCGGCGCTGGCGCGGGGCGAGCTGCACTGCATCGGTGCCACCACGCTGGATGAATACCGCAAGCATGTGGAAAAGGACGCGGCCCTTGCCCGTCGTTTCCAGCCGATCATGGTCAGCGAACCCACTGTGGAAGACACGGTGTCGATCCTGCGCGGCATCAAGGAGAAGTACGAGCTGCACCATGGCGTGCGGATCTCGGACTCGGCGCTGGTTTCGGCGGCGACCCTGTCGCATCGCTACATCACCGACCGCTTCCTCCCCGACAAGGCCATCGACCTTGTGGACGAAGCCGCCAGCCGCCTGCGGATGGAGGTCGATTCCAAGCCCGAGGAACTCGATCAGCTGGATCGCCAGATCCTGCAGATGCAGATCGAGGCCGAGGCGCTGAAGAAGGAAGACGACGCTGCTTCGCAGGATCGCCTCGAGCGGCTGGAGAAGGAGCTTTCCGACCTGATGGAACGCTCCGACAGCATGACCGCCCGCTGGCAGGCGGAACGCGACAAGCTGGCCGGCACCCGCGAGGTGAAGGAACAGCTGGACCGCGCCCGTGCCGATCTGGAAATCGCCAAGCGCAACGGCGACCTCGCCCGCGCGGGTGAACTGTCCTATGGCATCATCCCGCGGCTTGAAAAGCAGCTTGGCGAAGCCGAGGCGGCCGAAGCCGATGGCAGCGTGATGGTCGAAGAGGCCGTGCGCCCGGAACAGATCGCCCAGGTGGTCGAACGCTGGACCGGGATCCCGACGGCCAAGATGCTGGAAGGCGAACGCGACAAGCTGCTGCGCATGGAAGACGGGCTGCACAAGCGTGTCATCGGCCAGAACGCCGCCGTGCACGCGGTCTCCAACGCGGTGCGCCGCGCCCGTGCCGGGCTGAATGACGAAAACCGCCCGCTGGGCAGTTTCCTGTTCCTTGGCCCGACCGGCGTCGGCAAGACCGAGCTGACCAAGGCCGTGGCCGAGTTCCTGTTCGACGACGACAACGCCATGGTGCGGATCGACATGTCGGAATACATGGAGAAGCATTCCGTGGCCCGTCTGATCGGCGCGCCTCCGGGTTATGTCGGCTATGACGAAGGCGGCGTGCTGACCGAAGCCGTGCGGCGTCGGCCCTATCAGGTGATCCTGTTCGACGAGGTCGAAAAGGCGCATCCGGATGTGTTCAACGTACTGTTGCAGGTGCTGGACGACGGCGTGCTGACCGATGGCCAGGGCCGGACCGTGGATTTCAAGCAGACGATGATCATCCTGACATCCAACCTTGGGGCGCAGGCCCTCAGCACCATGCTCGAAGGCGCGGATGCCAGCGAGGCCAAGCGCGACGTCATGGACGCGGTCCGGGCGCATTTCCGGCCCGAGTTCCTGAACCGGCTGGACGAGATCATCGTCTTTGACCGCCTCGCGCGGGATGAGATGGACGGAATCGTCGATATACAGATGGCGCGTCTGCTGAAACGTCTGGCCAGCCGCAAGATCCGGCTGGAACTGGACGAGGACGCCCGCCAGTGGCTGGCGGACGAAGGCTATGACCCGGTGTTCGGCGCCCGCCCCCTGAAACGGGTGATCCAGCGCGCGCTTCAGGATCCGCTGGCCGAGGCCCTGTTGTCCGGCGAGGTGCGCGATGGCGATACGGTGCCGGTTTCGGTCGGAGCGGACGGCCTGCTGATCGGCGAACGCATCGGCGCCAGCCATCGCGACAAGCCGCAGGATGCGACGGTCCACTGATCGGATCCTCCGCTGGACAAGCAGTCCGGGCCTGGGAAATCCCATGCCCGGATTTTACGACCGCGCTTGCAGAAACCTGCAATAGCCCGCCGGCTTTTCATGTCTTAAAGCAGAGGCATTGAAACGCCGACGGCCTCGGGTCGCTGCGGAAAAAACACATTTTCAAGAAGTGACGGTTCGTGCGGGCCGTCACTTTTTGCGTTCTTGCGGTGTGGGCAGGTGGGCCGCGACGACGGCGGGGTCGCGATCAGATCAGCTGAATCCGCATCGCGATGGCGACCGCATGGGCATTGCTGGTGGCGTGCAGCTTGCGTCGCATGTTCGACAGGTGATGCGCGGCCGTGCGATCGGCCAGGTCAAGCCGGTCGGCGATCTGCTGCACCTGGCAGCCTTCGGCAAGCAGTTGCAGCACGTCGTATTCACGGTCGTTCAGCCGGAAATGGTCGCGGGCAATGTCCGAAGGGTTGATATGGGCCGAGAAATGCGAGGCAATCGCCAGGATTCGGGCCGCATCGGCGTCAAAGGCGCGGTCATGGGCAACCGGATCGGCGCGATATTCCTGGACCATGCTCATGCCCGACATGAACCGGCCCCGGCCCGAGCGCATGTTCTGCAGGCGCAGGGTCATGCCCGCTGTCAGTCCGAATTCCCGGAACAGGTCGATCTTGGCGCGATGCCGGTCGTTCAGCCGGGCGGAGTCGTAATCGGCCTCCAGTTCGGACCACAGCTTCGGTTCGTCGCTCAGCAGGCAATGCCGCACCAGGGGATCAGCCACCAGATGCCTGCGCCGGTCCAGGGTCTCCTGGTATTCGCGCTCCATGTCGGACCGGTAGGCCGTGACGCTGACACTGCCGTCAAACCCGACATGGATCTGGCGATAGTGGAAATACAGATATCCATGTTCCCCGGCCAGCTTCTTCATCATCGCAAAGGAATCGTCCGCAGTGACACAGGCGGAGAAGCTGTCTGCAAGTTCGGCGTGGAAGTTGCTTTGGAAGGTCATGTTGGCTTAAGTGGCAGCGGCACCACGGCTCTTGAACTCAATTGCGCATTTCTACACATGAGCGCGCAGAGACGGCAATGCCGAGGCGTTGCCGTAAAGGTAAACTTGCCGTCGATTTACGCGTTTCCCAGTTGCTCCTTGCCGGGGGGTCCTACATTCTGAGCTTGTCGGCTGTTGTGTCGGCACCGCCTCAGGAAGGGCATTCATGGATTTCATCTCTCCCGCGGTCGAATGGCTGGTTTTCATCTTCGTTCTCGCCATCGGGCTGGGGATACTGACCGCGGTGGTCATGGTGGTGCTGGACATCAGCCAGCGCGAAGATGCCATCCGTCGGAATTATCCCCTGATCGGGCGGTTCCGCGGCCTTTTCACCAAGCTGGGCGAGTTCTTTCGCCAGTATTTCTTTGCCATGGATCGCGAGGAAATGCCGTTCAACCGGGCGCAGCGCGACTGGGTCTACACGGCGGCCAAGGGCGAGGGGAACACCATGGCCTTTGGGTCCACCCGCAACCTGTCCATTCCGGGCACGCCGATCTTCGTCAACGCGGTCTTCCCGCCGCTGGATGACCAGTTCGCCGTGACCAAGCCGATGCAGATCGGGCCCCATGCGCGCCATCCCTATATGGCGCCCTCGATCTTCAATATCTCGGGGATGTCCTTTGGCGCCCTGTCGCAACCTGCGGTCGAGGCCCTGAGCCATGGCGCGAAAGAGGCCGGGATCTGGCTGAATACCGGCGAAGGCGGGCTGTCGCCGCATCACCTGGTGGCGGAATGCGATATCGTCTTCCAGATCGGCACCGCCAAGTTCGGCGTGCGGGATCATGACGGGAACCTCAACGACGACAAGCTGCGCAGCGTCGCGGCCCGCCCGCAGGTCCGCATGTTCGAACTGAAGCTGGCGCAGGGCGCCAAGCCCGGCAAGGGCGGCATCCTTCCGGCTGCCAAGGTAGATGAGGAAGTCTCGGAAATCCGGGGCGTGCCGATGGGCAAGGCCGCCGTGTCCCCCAACCGTCACCGCGAGATCGACGATTTCAACGACCTGTTGAACATGATCCACCATATCCGGGAAGTCACCGGCAAGCCGGTCGGCTTCAAGACGGTGATCGGGTCCTCGGACGCCTACGAGGAACTGTTCGAGATGATCCGCGCCCGCGGCGAGGAATGCGCGCCCGATTTCATCACCATCGACGGCGGAGAGGGCGGCACCGGCGCGGCCCCCATGCCGCTGATGGACAATGTCGGCATGCCGATCCGCGAAGCCCTGCTGCGGATCGTCGACATGCGCGACCGCCACGGGCTGAAGGACCGCATCCGCATCATCGCTTCGGGCAAGATGGTGAACCCCGGCGACGTGGCCTATGCGATCTGCTCGGGGGCGGATTTCGTCACCTCGGCGCGGGGCTTCATGTTCTCTCTCGGCTGCATCCAGGCGCTGAAATGCAACAAGAACACCTGCCCGACCGGCATCACCACCCATGACCCGCATCTGCAACGCGGCCTCGTGGTCGAGGAGAAGTACATGAAGGTCGCCAATTTCGCCCGCTCCGTCGTCAAGGAGGTCGAGATGATTGCCCATTCCGTCGGTGTTGCGGAACCGCGCCTGATGCGCCGCCGCCATGTGCGGATCGTGCAGGCCAATGGCGATTCCGTGGTGCTGCGCAAGCTGCGCCCCAGTTTCGACAGCGATGACCTTTCGTCCGAACAGATGCCCAACAAGGCTCCGGTCCATGCCCCGGACAGTCCGGCCCGCCGGGCAAACGGGGTGTAGCTGGAAAATCCGGTGTCCGGCATTCCGAATGCACGGTGCCTTGATCCGCCCCGGAAACAGCTTCTGCGGGTGAAATGTTTCGGCCAGACCACGCAGACGTTATCAAGCCTTATTTGGATGAAACCATTCCGTCGGGTTACACGTGTCTTCAACATTGGTACGAAAGGAGGCCCGCTATGTCCCGTTTCTGGAAGGGCAGATTGACCGAGAACGACGTCACGCCCGAAGGGGTCTATCTCAATCGGCGCCAGATCATGGCCGGGGCTGCCGGGCTCGGGATTGGCTCGATCGCCGGGGGGCCGCTGCTGGCCGCACCCTCGGGGCTGGAGCCCGTGCCCTACGAGGCCGCGAGCAGCTACAACAATTACTACGAATTCGGCACGGACAAGGAAGACCCGGCACGCTACGCCGATGCGCTGACCACCGACCCCTGGTCGATCGAGATCAACGGCATGGTCGACAACCCCGGCACCTATGCCCTTGAGGACGTGCTGAAGGGCCGCGAGATCCAGGAGCGCATCTACCGCCTGCGCTGCGTGGAAGGCTGGTCGATGGTGATCCCCTGGGACGGGTTCCAATTGTCCGAATTGCTGAACCAGGTCGGCGTCCAGTCGGGCGCGGGCTTTGTAGCCTTTGAAACTCTGGCGCGCCCCGAAGAAATGCGCGGGCTGCGCAACTCGGTCCTGGACTGGCCCTACCGCGAAGGTCTGCGCCTGGACGAGGCCATGCATCCGCTGACGATCATGGCGACAGGGATGTACGGCAAGGACCTGCCCAATCAGAACGGCGCCCCGATCCGCCTGGTGGTGCCGTGGAAGTATGGCTTCAAGAGCATCAAGTCGATCGTCCGCATCACCGTGCAGGAGGAGATGCCCTTCACTTCGTGGAAGAACGCCTGGGCGCAGGCCTATGGTTTCTATTCCAACGTGAACCCCGAAGTCTCGCATCCGCGCTGGTCGCAAAGCACCGAACGCGTGCTGGATGGCAGCCGCATTCCCAGCCGCCGCGAGACAGAGATGTTCAATGGCTATCAGGAAGAAGTCGCGGGCCTCTATACGGATCTCGATCTGACCACGAACTTCTGACCCCGCACCGGGACTTCCGGCAGGCCAGGTGCGGCGTGCCTTTCGGAAGCCCCGGCACCTTCCCGGCGGTGGACGCGTTCCGCGCCGGGAAAGGGACAAATCCTTCTATCCAATACAGACCCAGACCGGGGCATCTCCCCGGCAGGAGACCGCATGAAATCCGCACCGACCCCACAGACCACCGCCGCCTCTACCGGCCGTCCTGACGACAGCAAGGCAAACCGCGCCCTTGCATCCCTGTCCCGCGGCCGGGATCGCATGGCCCAGGTGGTCAACACCTGGCTGCGCCGCATCCCCGCCTGGCCTCTCTATGTAATAGGTGTCCTGCCGCCAGCCTGGTTGCTTTGGGCGGGGTTCTCCGGCCGGCTCGGCTTTGACCCGGTCAAGGCGATGGAACACCAGATGGGGGAATGGGGGCTTTGGCTGCTGATTGCAGGGCTCTGCGTGACACCCCTGCGCCGATATATCGGCATCAACC
>NZ_CP060436.1:3602500-3732046 GCF_003590145.2 Pseudooceanicola algae
GACAATGTACCTCTTCCGAACCCTCGTCTTTTCCCTCATTGCCATGTCGCTTGTCAGCGCAGGCACGACTGTCTTGCTGGCCTTCGGCAAGACGTCGGGGGCCTGGGTCGGTGGGCTTTACCTTGCCGGGTTCGCGCTGGCTTTGCCGCTGAGTCTGGCCTTGCTGCGGCGGCTCGACACGGATTGTCGAAACGACGCGGGGCCGGGTCTGTCCGCGACCTCAGAGCGCGAGGAAATGCGCCACGGCGGCCTCGAACTCGCGGGGCTTGTCCGCGTGCAGCCAGTGGCCCGCTCCCGGTAGCTTTGCAAAGACCGCCTGGGGGAAAAGCGTCTTGATCCGGGGTCGGTCCTGCGGGCGGACGTAATCGCTTTCGGCGCCGGTCAGGAACAGGGCGCGCCCGGTGTAGGGCGTGCCGAGATCCTCGGGGAAGCCGATGATCCGGGCCATCTCGGCCTGCAGCACGTCCAGGTTCAGCCGCCAGGCCTTGGCCTGAATGTCGAGGCTTTGGGTGAAAAAGCTTTGCAGTGCCCGTTCCACACCCTGATCGGCCAGTTGCGCCTCGGCGTCAGAGCGCCGCGTGACGCTGGCCAGATCCACCGCGCGCATCGCGTCGATGAATTTCTGCTGACTGTGCCCATAGGAGACCGGCGCGATATCGGCGACGATCAGGCGTTCGACCCGCTCGGGCTGGGTCAGCGCCAGGGCCATTGCGGCCTTGCCCCCCATGGAATGGCCCAGCAGGGCGCAGGGGCGGCCTTCGGCGGCGATGACCTCGGCCAGATCGGCGGCCATGTCGGGATAACTGTGCGAGGCGGCCTGCGGGCTGAGGCCGTGGTTGCGCATGTCCACGGCGATGACGCTGCGATCCACCGCCAGCCTGCGGGCGATCACACCCCAGTTGCGGGCCGAACCGTAAAGCCCGTGGGCGATGACAAGCGGGGTGGCCTCGGGTGGGCCATCATGGCGGATCAGATTGAGCATGCCGCAGACTTAGCGCAGGCGGCCCCACGGGGCCAGCGCAATAGGCGCAGGGTGATTGGAAGGCGCGCCCGTTCAGGGTAGGCTGGGGGGCGATTCTTCCGGGGGGATATGATGAGCACTATCAAGGGTGTCGACGCCGATCTGGCCCGGATCGAACGTCAGCTGCAAAAGAAACTGCACCGCCGTCGGGGCAACCTGTCCGGGTTGATGCGGCGCGCCGGTCGGCGGCTGCCGGCCCGGGCGCATCGCGCTGCCGGCGAAATCGCGGCAGCGCAAGAGCTTGCCCTCAACCCCCGCTTGGCGCGTACGCTGGATGCGGGTCGCCTGAAGGCGCCGGTGCGGGTGCTCGACGAAGCGGTCGCCACTTATGATCCGGGGAAAGAGCGGCTTGATTTCTGGCTGTCGGTTCTCAGAAGTCTGGCGTTCAACCTTCTGGCGCTTGCCGTGGTGCTTGGGCTTCTGGCGCGCTGGCGCGGACTGATCTAGACGCTGCATCCGCTTCGGGCCTGAAGGGCGTCGCGGACAGCGCGTCGCGCAGCACCAGCGTCACGGTGGTGAAACTGACGAAGAACAGAAGGTACCAGCTGCCCAGTTTCGACAGGCGGACCAGTTCGAAACTGTCCTGTCCGGCGTAAAGCCAGGTGCCGGTAAAGGTGCCGATATTTTCGGCCACCCAAAGGGCTGCGGCAATCAGCAGGGCGGCGGCGGGAAAGGGCATCCAGTGCCAGGCGCCACCGACCCGGAACCACATCCGGCTGCGCAGGAACAGCAGCAGGCTGGCCACGAACAGGCCAAGCCGGATGTCGGGAAAATAGTGATGCGCAAAGAAATTGCCATAGATCGCCACCGCCAGCAGGACCGAGGCCCAATAGGGCGGATAGGGCGCGAAACGGGCATCGAACAGGCGGATCGCCCGCGCGATATAGCTGCCGACCGAGGCGTACATGAAGCCGGTGAACAGCGGCACGTCGAAGGCCTTGAAGATCCCCGGCTCGGGATAACCCCAGCTGCCGGCATTGACCTTGAACCACTCCATCGCTGTGCCGGTAAAGTGGAACAGCAGGATCACCCTGGCCTCGTCCCAGGTTTCCAGCCGCGTCGCGATCAGCACCACCTGCGTGGTGATCGCGATCAGGAACAGCGCGTCATAGCGTTGCAACGCCCAGTCTGGCGACCAGATCGCCCGCGTGATCAGGATCGCGCTCAGGATGATCAGCGCGAACAATCCCGCCCAAAGCTGTTTTGCCGTGAAAATCACCAGCCCGGCCCAGAAGGGCGGCAGGGTCCTGTGCAGCAGGCGTGAGGCGCGGGCGTGCAGGGGGGCGGTTTGATCCATCCCGCCTTGTCCCGCGCGGGCGGCCCCCTGTCCAGTGCCAGCCTGCGCCAAGGCGCTGCCTCAGTCGAATTTGCGCGACGGGGCCAGCACCAGAGCCTCGCCGCTCAGCACCTTGCGCCCCGCGACGATGCAGCGACAATCCAGCGTCACCCGGCGCTTCGTGTAGTCGATCGAGGTCACCTCGACTTCGGCGGTCACCACATCGCCCGGGCGCACGGGGGCGAGGAATTTCAGCGACTGGCCCATGTAGACAGTGCCATGCCCCGGAAGCTGCTCACCGATCACCGCCGAGACCAGCCCTGCCGTCAGCATCCCATGGGCGATGCGTCCCCCAAAAATCGTGTCGCGGGCGTAGTCGTCGTCCAGGTGCACCGGGTTCCGGTCGGTCGAGACCTCGGCGAACATCTCGATATCCGCATCGGTGATTTCCTTGCGCAGGTGGCGGGTCATGCCCATCTCCAGGTCCTCGACGCAGATCGTGCCACGGGGGAAGTTGTCCAACATCGCGCCCTCTTCTCTAGGGTAATATTGCGACACCACGAAATCCGGCGTCGCAATAATATTACCGAGCAGATGCAGCATTGGCAAGCCTCAGCGCAGTTTCCCGATCGCGAAGCTTGGGGCCAGCTGTTCCGTCGCGATGTAATCCTTCAGCGCCTGGGGCTCCGGCTGATCGGTGGTGAGGGTCTCCTGCGCGGCCAGGCCCCCGGTGATGAACAGGCTGTCGATGTTCTCGCCAAGCGCGCCTTCGACGTCGGTGCGGATCCCGTCCCCGATCGCCAGCACGCGGGCCGAGGAAATATCCACCCCCGTCGCCGCCAGCCTCAAACGAGCCAGGTCGTAGATCGGCGGATGCGGCTTGCCGAAATACAGGCTCTCGCCCCCCATCTCGGTGTAAAGCGCGGCCACCGCGCCGGCACACCATTCCCGCAGCTCGCCCCGGTCAACCACGATATCGGGATTGGCACACAGCAGCTTTATCCCGCGCGTCTTGGCCAGCAGCAGCTGCGGACGCAGGACATCGGGGGCAGCCATCGGATCGAAGTGACCGGTGCAGACGATGCCCTCGGCCTCATCCACCGGCACGCGGGTGATCTCGGTCGGGTCTTCAAGAAGGTTCATGGGCTCGAAGAAGTGGCTCTCGGCCTCGGAGCCGATGAAATACACCTTCCGGCCAACGGCCCCCTGGAACATCGCGGCGCGCGCACTGTCGCCCGAAGTGGCAATGGTATCCCAGCAATCATCCGGCGCGCCGAAGCCGACCAGCTGCTTTTCCACCTCGGCCCGCGTGCGGGGGGAATTGGTCAGCAGAACCACTGTCCCGCCGCGCTTGCGATAGGCCTGCAGGGCGGCGACAGCTTCGGGAAAGGCGGTGACGCCATTGTGCAGGCACCCCCAAAGGTCGACGAACAAGGCGTCGTAATCGTCGGAAATCTCGGCAAGGGAAGCGATGATGCGGGTCATGGGTCTCACTGTTTCGTCTCGGGGCCAGGCAACCGTCCCAGGGGGCGTCCCGGGGGGCTGACGGACCATGGCAGCAGGGCACACCGGGCAGGAGGGCTGACCGGATTGAAAGGGCGGTTCGGCCGCACCACATCGCGGCACATCCAACGCCCCCAGATATGGCCGAAACCATCCCGCACGGCCAGAGCTTTCCTCGACACCCTCCCGCCAATCGGCCCCGCCCACGTTTCCCTGTCTGAAATATCCCGGGGGAGTCTCCGCCTGCGGAGACGGGGGCAGCGCCCCCCGCTGAAACCTAAAAGGGCGCCCCGCAAGGCGCCCTTTTCCGTTCAATGCCGTGAAAGCCCTCAGACCTTCAGGTTCGGGATGATCTGCTTCTTGCGGCTCATGATGCCCGGCAGGACGACCGCATCGCCTTCGACGGTCGCGCCAAAGCTCTTCTCGGCCACGGTCCTGACCAGGTCATTGGGCACGAACAGCGTGGCTTCCTCGTTCAGGATGTCGACGACGAACAGCAGCACCTGGTCGACACCGTCCTCGGTCTCGACAGCCTTGAAGCTTTCCATCAGCGAGACCTTGCGATCCAGCACGATCTTCGGCGCAGTGGTTTCCAGCACCGAGACCCGGAACTTGGTGCCATCGACGGCATATTCCTTGCTGTCCATGCGGATCAGTTCGGCGTCGGAAAACGCCGAGATATCGGACTTCGCCTCGAACATCTCCGAGGCGTAGGCGCCAAGGTCGAGGTTCAGTTCGCCGGCCAGTTTCTCGGCCAGGGCACGGTCGGTTTCGGTCGTGGTGGGGGACCGGAATTCCAGCGTGTCGGACAGGATGCAGGACAGCATCGCGCCCTTGATGTTGTCGGGCATCCTTGCGGCGTCATCGCCCATCAGGTCGTACATGATGGTGGCGGTGCAGGCGAGCGGACGGATGGTGATCTCGATGGGACCCTTGGTTTCCAGCCCGCCGACCAGCTTGTGGTGGTCGATGATCTGGATCACGTCGGCCTCGTTGATCGCCGCCGGCAGCTCGGCCGGGTTGTTGGTGTCGACGATGACGACCCGGTCGGAGGCGCTGACCTCCGAGATGATCTCGGGCTTGTCGAAGCCCCATTTCGCCAGCACGAAGGCCGCTTCGGTATTGGGTTCGCCCAGCAGCTTGGCCTCGGCGGGTTTCCCGGCGATCTCGGAAAGATACCAGGCCCAGATAAGCGGCGCGCCGGTGGAATCGGTGTCGGGGGATTTGTGGCCAAAGACCTTGATCGTCATGTGATGCATCCGTGTTCAAAAATGGAAAATCCGGCGTCCTTATAATGGGCCAGCCCGGCCCTGTCACCCATCCGCCGTTGCCTGAGGCACGGACGGGCGCCGTAAAGGGCGAGCCTGATCTTCCACTGGCCATTCCTGCGCCGGGCATTGTTCGGCCACCCTGCGCAGGATAGGTCTTCGGCTATGGCGAAACTGCGTGAAACCGATCTTTACGCCCCGGTAAAGGGCTTCCTGCAGGCGCAGGGGTACGAGGTGAAGGCCGAGGTCGCCGGCGCCGATGTCGTGGGCCTGCGCGCCGATGATCCCGCCCCCGTGGTGGTCGAGCTGAAGACAGGCATGACCCTGACCTTGCTGCAGCAGGGGATCTCGCGCCAGGGGCTGACGGATTTTGTCTACCTCGCCATCCCTGCGATGCGCGGGCGCAAGGCGTTGGCGGCGCATGTCTCGCTGTGCCGCAGGCTTGGGCTTGGCCTGTTGACGGTCCGGTTGCGCGACGGTTTCGTGACGGCCCATTGCGACCCGGGACCCTTCGCCCCGCGGAAGTCGAGGGTACGGCAGGGGCGTTTGTTGAAGGAATTTCTGCGGCGCGAAGGGGATCCGAACATTGGCGGCTCGACCCGCGTGCAACTGATGACCGCCTACCGCCAGGACGCGCAGCGTTGCGCGGCCCACCTGGCGGTGCATGGCCCCTGCAAGGGGGCTGTGGTCGCCAGGGCAACCGGAGTGCCACGGGCGACGACCATCATGCGGGATGATCACTATGGCTGGTTCAAGAAGGTGGAAAAGGGGGTCTACGCCCTCAGCCCCGAAGGCGCGGCCGCCGCAGCGGCCATTGGCCCCTGATTTCAGGCGCTGGCGGCCATCGCGGCGCCCAGCCCGGCCAGCATGTCCGGGGCCGGCATTTCGGCCAGCATCGCTTCGGGGGTCTGATGGTGCTGGATCATCTGCCAGCTGCCCCGCCGCACCACCCAGCAGGAGGTGCAGAGACAATTATAGGGCTCATCGTCCCGCGGGCGCCGGGCTTCGGCCCGATAGGCCAGCACGGCGGCGCCATGGTGTTCCGACACCTTCTGGCCACTCATCTTAACGGCGTACCAGCGTGGTGCGCTTTTAAGTCCCTCGATGATTTCCTTGCCGCGCAGGATGCCCGCGCCGGGAAAGGCCATCAGGCAGAAGGGGGCGATCCGTTCTGCACAACATTCGATTGCTCCGGTCCAGAGGTCACGTTCTCTAGCCCAAAGGGTCTTTTCTATCGTCTCCAGCATCCGGTCCCTCCGGTTGGGTTACCGGATAAAGGTTCCGCGGGGCCATCCGGTTCCGTTCATCGCTGCGAAAGCTGTCCGGGGGGACCAGTTCCCGACCCGCCCGCAGGCTGTCATCTGACAGTCACGCGCCTGCGGTATTTGCTTTGCAGGCAGGCCTTGGGGCGCTTTCCAGCCGGCTTGCGAACGGCCTTTCCGTCTGGTCCGGCGAATTTGCGCAGAGCTTCCTTGACACACTCCCGGTGCTTGCCTATCTCGATGTCGTTAGCACTCATCTGGCATGAGTGATAATGCCCGCCAGGCACCAGCCTGAGACTGGGCAAGGGAGAAACTTTGAGCCAAGGAGCCTCAGAGATGGCATTTACACCGCTGCATGACCGTGTGCTTGTGGAACGCGTTGAAGGTGAAGAAAAGACCAAGGGCGGTCTGATCATCCCCGATTCTGCAAAAGAAAAACCCGCCGAAGGCATCGTTGTTGCCGTTGGCGCAGGTGCCAAGGACGATGACGGCGAACGCGTTGTCATGGACGTCAAGGCCGGCGACAAGATCCTGTTCGGCAAATGGTCGGGCACCGAGATCTCGCTGGACGGCAAAGACCTGCTGATCATGAAGGAAAGCGACATCATGGGGATCATCGCGTAAGCGACGATCCTTTTTCGCATCCCTCAATTTCAACAAATTTAGTCAGGAGAGACAGACATGTCTGCCAAGGACGTCAAGTTCAGCACCGACGCACGCAACAAGATGCTCAAGGGCGTCAACATCCTCGCCGACGCGGTGAAGGTGACCCTCGGCCCCAAAGGCCGTAACGTCGTTCTCGAAAAATCCTTCGGTTCGCCCCGGATCACCAAGGACGGTGTCTCGGTCGCCAAGGAAATCGAACTGGAAGACAAGTTCGAGAACATGGGCGCGCAAATGGTGAAGGAAGTCGCTTCCCGCACCAACGACGAAGCGGGCGACGGCACCACCACCGCCACCGTGCTGGCCCAGGCCATCGTCAAGGACGGCCTCAAGGCCGTTGCCGCCGGCATGAACCCGATGGACCTGAAGCGCGGCATCGACCTTGCCACGCTGAAAGTCGTTGAAGCCATCAAGGCCGCCTCGCGTCCGGTGAACGATTCCGCCGAAGTCGCACAGGTCGGCACGATCTCGGCCAACGGCGAAGCATCGATCGGTACCATGATCGCGGAAGCCATGCAGAAGGTCGGCAACGACGGTGTCATCACCGTTGAAGAAGCCAAGGGCATGGAAACCGAAGTCGAAGTCGTCGAAGGCATGCAGTTCGACCGCGGCTACCTGTCGCCCTACTTCGTGACCAACGCCGACAAGATGACCACCGAGCTGGAAGACTGCATCGTGCTGCTGCACGAGAAGAAGCTGTCCTCGCTGCAGCCGATGGTTCCGCTGCTGGAGCAAGTCATCCAGTCGCAGAAACCCCTGCTGATCATCGCCGAAGACGTCGAGGGCGAAGCCCTGGCGACCCTCGTCGTGAACAAGCTGCGCGGCGGTCTGAAGATCGCAGCCGTCAAGGCACCGGGCTTCGGCGATCGCCGCAAGGCCATGCTGCAGGATCTCGCGATCCTCACCGGCGGCCAGGTGATCTCGGAAGACCTCGGCATGAAGCTCGAGTCCGTGACCATGGACATGCTGGGTTCGGCCAAGAAGGTTTCCATCACCAAGGACGAGACCACCATCGTCGAAGGTGCCGGCGACAAGGCCGAGATCGAAGCGCGCGTCGCCCAGATCCGCAACCAGATCGAGGAAACCACCTCGGACTACGACCGTGAGAAGCTGCAGGAACGCGTTGCCAAACTGGCAGGCGGTGTTGCAGTCATCCGTGTCGGCGGCATGACCGAAACGGAAGTGAAAGAGCGCAAGGACCGCGTCGATGACGCGCTGAACGCGACTCGCGCTGCCGTTCAGGAAGGTATCGTCGTCGGTGGCGGTGTTGCCCTGATCCAGGGTGCCAAGACGCTCGAAGGTCTGACCGGTGCGAACTCCGACCAGGACGCAGGCATCACGATCGTTCGCAAGGCCCTCGAAGCGCCGCTGCGTCAGATCGCTGAAAACGCCGGTGTCGACGGTGCCGTTGTCGCGGGCAAAATCCGCGAATCGGATGACCTGAAGTTCGGCTTCAACGCTCAGACCGAAGAATACGGCGACATGTTCGCCTTCGGTGTGATCGACCCTGCCAAGGTGACCCGCACGGCACTGGAAGACGCTGCTTCCATCGCCGGCCTGCTGATCACCACCGAGGCAATGGTTGCCGACAAGCCCGCCAAAGAAGGCGCGGCTGGCGGCGGCATGCCCGACATGGGCGGCATGGGCGGCATGGGCGGCATGATGTAATCTGCCGATCCATTTCGGATCTCCTGTCTTCGGGCAGGACGGGAAAGGGGGCCTTCGGGTCCCCTTTTTCGTGGCCGGCCTCGCCCGGATGTCGGGGGGTGACGCTGCGTCGGGGTGATTCCGCGTCGCCTTGACCCGCATTTCTGGTCGGATTTTCAGCAAGACTCCGCCGGTTATGCAGAAAAATGCTGCTCTGCGGCAAAGTCCGGATGCACCCGGTGCCCAGACGGATAGAATGGCCTGAGGGTCCGCGAGACGGGCAAATCCATTTCAGTTTCAGTCAGGACGACCATGGCAAAGCGCTTGAACCTCCAGCTTCGTCTCTACACGTCCAGCGACGAGATCGGCGTCAGCAACGTGCTGACCAGCAGCTATGACACCCCGGCCGAAGCCCGGCTGGTCTCGGCCCTGCGCGCCAATGGCGAACTCGCCGTAGAGCTTCTGGCCTTCGATGGCGACAGGACCGTCGGCTATATCGGGTTTTCCCGCCACATCAGGCCCGATGGCTGGATGGCACTGGCGCCGCTTGGCGTATTGCCGCAATGGCGGGGGCACGGGATCGGGGCCGACCTGATCCGTTACGGGCTGGATTACGCCCGTCGCGCCGGGGCCAAGGCGATCACCGTGCTGGGCGACGGGCGCTATTATCAGCGGTTCGGGTTCACCTACAAGGCGGCGCAGAACCTGACCACGCCCTATACGGTCGAGAACACCTTGCTCTACCCGATCGCGGCCGGGACCGCCTTCGCCGAGGAACGGTTGGTCTATTCCAATGCCTTCGAGGCCTTCGAAACCACCCCTACCCGCTAGGCGCGCCCGATATCAGGCCTTTTCCGACGGGGCAGGGCGCGCTAACAGGCGCGCCATGACCCGTCTTACGCTCCTGTCCTCAAGGCCTGCCGCATGAGCCTCCCGCTGCATTTTACCGGTGCGCGCGTTTTGCGTCCCGGCGGCTGGGATGACGCGCCCATCGGCATGGCCGAAGGCCGGATCACCGATGACCTGCCGGGCCGGGCTGTGGACCTTTCGGGCTGGTGGATCCTGCCGGGCATCGTGGATGCGCATGGCGACGGGTTCGAGCGACATCTCGCGCCGCGGCGCGGTGCACTGCGCGATCTTGGGGATGCACTGGCAATGGCCGAGGCTGAACTGGCAGTCAACGGCATCACCACGGCGACACTGGCGCAGTTCTTTTCATGGGAAGGCGGCATGCGCAGCCCGGATTTCGCCAGGGCCATGATCCTGGCCCATGCCGCCTATCCGGCTACCCTCGACCTGCGCCTGCAATTGCGGCTGGAAACCCACCTTCTGGAGGGTTTCGATGCGGCCGCCGACCTGGTTGAAACCTATGATATTCCCTACGTTGTCTTCAACGACCACCTGCCGCACGCCGCGTTTCTTGCCGGAAAACGCCCCCCCCGGCTGACCGGACAGGCGTTGAAATCCGGCCGCAGCCCCGAAACACACCTTGCCCTGCTCCAACGATTGCACGCCAATGGCCCGCTGGTGCCGAAGGCCCTGTCGCAGCTCATCGCCCGGCTGGCGCCACGCGCCACCCGCTTGGGCAGCCACGACGACCAGACCTCGCAAGGCCGCCGGGACTGGCGCGCTTTGGGCGTCCCGATCTCCGAATTCCCGGAAACCGCCGAAGCTGCTGCCGAAGCCTTCTCGGCAGGCGACGGCATCGTCCTCGGCGCGCCCAATGTCGTGCGGGGAAATTCCCATGCCGGCAAGGTCTCGGCCCGCGATCTCATTGCGCGGGGTCATTGCACGGCGCTGGCGTCGGATTACCACTACCCGGCCCCGCGTCAGGCCGCCCTCGCCCTGGCGCAAGGCCTCGGAATGGAGGCCGCCTGGGCGCTCGTCTCCTCCGGCCCAGCCCGCCTGCTGGGCCTCTCGGACCGGGGCAGCCTCGCTCCGGGTCTGCGCGCCGACCTCATCGCGTTGAACCCTGCAACGGGCCGCATTGGCGCCACCTTCGCCGCCGGATGCCCGGCCTGGATCGGTCCCGACATCGCCCCGCGCCTGCTGCGCTGACCGGCCCGCACCAACCTCCAATGTTTCCCTGTACCAAATATCCCGGGGAGGCTCCCGCAGGGAGCCGGGGCAGAGCCCCACTTACTCACCCCAAAGGCGTGACGAAATTCACATGACCCATCTTGCGCCCGTCTCGGGTCTCGGCCTTGCCGTAAAGATGCAGCGCCGCATTCGCCTGCGCGGCCAACTCCGGCACCCGGTCCATGTCGTCACCGATCAGATTCTCCATCACCACATCCGCATGGCGCTGACCATCGCCCAGCGGCCAGCCGGCCACGGCGCGGACATGCTGTTCGAACTGATCCACCACGCAGCCATTCTGCGTCCAATGGCCCGAATTATGCACCCTCGGGGCGATCTCGTTCACGATCAGCCCGGCGGGCGTCACGAACAACTCCACCCCCAGAATTCCGACGTATTCGAGCGCATTAAGGATGCGCCCGGCCAATAGCACCGCATCGGTGCGCAGGCTGGCGGGCAGGGCGGCGGGCACCGTCGTCCGGCGCAGGATGCCGTCGCTGTGTTCGTTTTGGCCGGGGTCGAAGCAGGCCACCGCCCCATCCGCGCTCCGCGCCGCAATGACCGAAATCTCGGCGCTGAAGTCCACGAACCCTTCCAGGACCGAGGGGCTTCCCCCCATGTCGGCAATCGCCTGGTCCGCCTCCGCGATATCCTTGATCCGCACCTGTCCCTTGCCGTCATAGCCGAACCGCCGGGTCTTCAGGATCGCCGGGGCGCCGGTCTGGTTCAGCGCCGCCTCCAGCCCGGCAAGGTCATCGACCGCCGCATAAGGCGCGACCCGCAGGCCGAGGCCGGTCAGGAAGTCCTTTTCCGTCATTCGGTCCTGGCTGATCCGCAGCGCCTCGCGGCCGGGGCGGATGGGCACCAGGCTCTCGATCAGGTCCAGCGCCGAGGCCGGCACGTTCTCGAATTCATAGGTCACCACGTCGACGGACCGGGCAAAGGCGCACAGGGCGGCTTCGTCCTCGTACCCGGCGGTAGTCAGCGCATGCGCCATGTCGGCGGCGGGGGGATTGCTGCCGGGTTCATAGACATGGCAGCGCAGCCCCAGACGCCCGGCCGCCACCGCCAGCATCCGGCCAAGCTGACCGCCGCCAAGGATACCGATCACGGAGCCGGGGGGAAGGGGCGCAAGCGAGGTCTCATTCATCGCGCGGCTCCTCTGGGATCGAGGCCGACAGCGCAGCGCGCCAGCCATCCAGCCGCTCGGCCAGGGCGTCGTCCTGCAAGGCCAGAATGCCGGCGGCCATCAGCCCGGCATTGGCGGCCCCGGCACTGCCGATCGCCATGGTTGCCACGGGAAAGCCCTTGGGCATCTGCAGGATGGAATAAAGGCTGTCGACCCCGGAAAGGGCCCGCGTCTGCACCGGGACGCCGATCACCGGCACCCGAGTCTTGGAGGCCATCATGCCAGGCAGATGCGCCGCGCCGCCAGCCCCGGCGATGATCACCTGCAGGCCACGGTCGACTGCCGTCTTGCCATAGGTCCACAACCGATCCGGCGTGCGATGGGCCGAGACGATCCGCGTCTCGTAGGCCACGCCCAATTCGTCCAGAATGCTTGCCGCTTCGCGCATGGTGGGCCAGTCGGACTGGCTGCCCATGATAATGCCAACCTTGATCTCTTGCATCACCGCCCCCGTGGTTCAGGTCAGGAAATAGGGCTTATAATGGATCTGGACGCAAGGGCAATGCAGGCAGGAAAGACATGCGGTACCCGCGTTTTCCTGCCGTTCCGTGAAGGCTGCCTTATGCGCAAGGGGCCGTGAAAAGGGGCTTGTAAACCGGAGCCGCCAGCGCGGCTCAGGCGATGATATCCGGGGTCAGCCGGTCCTCGATCACCGCGATCTTGTCCTTCAGGTGCAGCTTCTTCTTTTTCAGCCGTTGCAGGGTCAGCGGATCCACCAGACCGCGTTCATGCAGCGCCGCGATCGCATCGTCCAGATCGCGGTGTTCATGGCGAAAGACTTCAAGCTCCACGCGGAGCACCTCGTCGGTCTTCATCGACAGTTCGGTCAGGGCATTCATGCGTGATTCGGCCTCGTTGTCCCGGGCCTTCAGGATACCGGCAAAGCCCGAATTTCGCAAAGCTCTTGCACCCCGCCCCGGCTGATCCCATATTTCAAAGGCGGGGGCCTGCCTTGTCAGGGGGCGCCGCGATGACGTCGCTTACGGATCAAGGACGCACGACAAAGATGACCAAACTCAGCATGGGGTCCCACCCCTATCTTCTTGGGTTCGAACAGCTGGAACGCCTGCTTGAACGCAGCGCGAAGACCGGGAACGAGGGCTATCCGCCCTTCAATATCGAACAGACTTCCGAGAACTCCTACCGTATCACGCTGGCCGTGGCCGGCTTTGCCGAAGACAACCTCGCCATCACGCTCGAAGATCGCCAATTGGTGATCCGTGGACGGCAGGGTGAGGACGGCGATGGCCGCATCTTCCTGCACCGTGGTATTGCCGCCCGTCAATTTCAGCGCAGTTTCGTACTGGCAGAAGGTGTCGAGGTCGGCGAAGCCGTCATGGAAAACGGTTTGCTGCATGTCGACCTGAGCCGGGCCGAACCGGAACGCGTCATTCAGCAGATCTCGATCAAGAGAGGATGAATCCCATGGATACCACATATGATTTCGACACGGCCCCGAACCGGGCACAGGACGGGTCCGACCGGATCGTCTATGTCCGTCCCGTGAACACCGCCGACCTGCCCGAAGAGGTCCAGGAAGAGATCGAAAGCGAACTTCCCGGACTGGAACGTCTTTTTGCCGTCCACAACGCCGACGGGGAACGTCTGGCGCTGGTGCGCGACCGTGACATGGCCTTTGTGCTGGCGCGGGAAAACGACCTGGCTCCGGTCACGGTACATTAATCAGCCAATGGCGCCGGTGCCTGCCCGCTGATGGGTGGGGGCCGGTGCGCTAGACCGGTACAGGGACGGTACCCCGCCGGATTGCGCCGGTGGCGTGTATGGAATATTCCCTTTCCGACAGGGCCTCTGGGGCCGCGCAGCGACAGGTCATCCCATGCAGAACCCCGCCATCGCAATTGCCCCTTATGGCACAAGGCTGACCGGGCGCTACGACCGTCAGCCCTGCGATGACCTGATCTGGCCGCTGGGTCAGCCCGACAGGCTGCGGGGTGCGACCCTTGGCGAGATGACCGCCGGGGATCACCTGATCCTTTATCCGCGCAATGAATTCCACCTGCGCCCCTTCCACCGCCTGAGGGCGCAGATTTCGCTGATGGTGCAGGAGCCCCGGGTGATCCACGGCCATCACCGCCGCTGGCTGCGCCTGTCGGCGCGCAAGTTCTTTCGGGTCATCAGCCATGATCGCGGGCTGGTGGACGGGTTGGCCAACGGGATCTTCGTGCCTTTTGGCACCACATGGGTTTCCGATTGGAAAACGCGCGACCTGACCAAGACAGGGATGTCTTCGCTGATCGCCTCGGCCAAACGGTCGCAGGAAGGTCACCGCCTGCGGCATGAGGTGGTCGACTGGGCCGCAGGGCAGGGCATCGACCTGCAGGCCATGGGCGGTGGCTATGCGCCTTTCGATCAGAAGGCAGATGGCCTTGCGCCCTATCGCTATTCCGTGGTGATCGAAAACGCGCGGGAACCGGATTACTTCAGCGAAAAGCTGGTTGATGCCATGCTTTGCCTGACCGTGCCGATCTACTGGGGCTGCCCGAATATCGCCGATTACATCCCGACCGGGGGCATGGTGATCTGCGACGACATCAATGACATCCAGACCGCCCTGCGCGGGATGAGCGTGGCGGATTACGGCGCGCGCCTTCCTGCCCTGATGGCGGCCCGCCCGGAGGTTGCGCGCTGGACGGACCTTGAATTGCGCACTGCCGAGGCCCTGCGCGACAGCCTCTGATCGCAAATCACCGGCCGGGGCGCAGGGGCGGGGGGCCTACGCCGGGACCGACCCCTTGGCCGCACCGGGTAGCTTGCTGCTTTGCCAGACCCCGTAGTTTTCCTGCAGGTAACGCGCGCAGGCGGCATTGGCCTGCTGGCGGTCATAGCCTTCGATGACCTGCAGATAGAGCGCATCTGCATGGGCCTCGTCCTGCTCGGCCGGCACATGGCCTATGCGGTTCATCCAGACGCCAACATTGTTGGCCTCCAGCATCCCCGACAGCCAGATATCATCCACGGACCAAAGCTTGGCCGGAACGTCGAACACCCGATCGTCGAAGGAATCGGGGCGCACCAGGACGCCGCCACAGCCTTCTGCGATATCGACATAGCCCTCGCTGCCAAAGATCCGGGTGCGCGGCGGCTTGGGAAGCTTCTTGCCCGTGCGAAGTTGGCGCAGCTGCTGGCGGATGCGGTTCCAGCGATAGGTGCTGTCCCAGAGGCTGCGCAGCGGGACGCCGCGCGGGGTGCGGGCTTCGTCGTGCGGGATGCCGATCTTGTTCAGATGCCAGCCAGAGTTGACGATGCAATCCCCGGGGCGTTCATTCGACTTGGCGATCAGGCCGCCGATCCAGTCGGGATGGGCGATCCGGTCGTCGTCGCAATAGATGATGCGCACGCCGGGCCGGTCGCGGTAATCGGTCAGGGTCGGCAGGATCTTGGTGGCGGGGCCGTAATCTTCGTCCCCGACACTGATGGTCACGCCGTCCGGCAGATCAGGGCGATAGAATTCGTGTTCGGGAAAGCGCCGATAGGTCCGGGGGATGTTCACCCGGACCACATCGATCTTGTGGCGCTGGTTCAAAATCGAACGCAGCGTGTCACCCAGCATGTTGAACCGGGGCGGAATGGTCGAGAGCGAGACTACAATCATGCGTGATATGTGCATGATCCTTTGAATCGCCTCAAGCCGGAAAGAGCCCGCCCCGGCATTTATCAGCCCTTGATCAGACCCATGCTTTCCAGCTTGAGGATGACCTGGTGGGCGCAATTGTCGACATCTGCGCCTTCGGTGTCGATCGACAGCTCGGGATTGGCGGGGACGTCATAGGGGTCCGAGATCCCGGTGAACTCCTTGATCTTGCCTTCGCGCGCCAGCTTGTAGAGACCCTTGCGGTCGCGGCGTTCGCATTCCTCGATCGAGGTGGCGACATGGACTTCGACGAAGGCGCCATAGTTTTCGACCGCCTCACGCACCTTGCGCCGGGTGACCGCGTAGGGCGCGATCGGGGCACAGATGGCGATACCGCCGTTCTTGGTGATCTCGGAGGCCACGTAGCCGATGCGCAGGATGTTCAGATCGCGGTGTTCCTTGCTGAAGCCCAGCTCCGAGCTGAGGTTCTTGCGCACGATGTCGCCATCCAGCAGCGTCACCGGACGGCCGCCCATTTCCATCAGCTTGACCATCATTGCATTGGCGATGGTCGATTTTCCCGAGCCCGAGAAACCGGTCAGGAAAACGGTAAAGCCCTGCTGAGCGCGCGGCGGCTTGGTTTTGCGCAGTTCCGAAACAACCTCGGGGAAGGAGAACCATTCCGGGATCTCCAGGCCCTCGGACAGACGGCGGCGCAATTCGGTCCCGGAGATGTTCAGGATGGTGACGTTGTCGCGATCCTCGATCTCGTCAAAGGGCTCGTACTGGGCGCGTTCCTGGACGTAGACCATGTGTTTGAAGGGGACCATGGTGATGCCCATTTCCTCTTCATGCTGCCGGAACAGGTCCTGCGCGTCATAGGGGCCGTAGAAATCTTCGCCCTGGCTGTTGGAGCCGGGGCCGGCATGGTCGCGGCCGACGATGAAATGCGTCACGCCATAGTTCTTGCGGATCTGGCCGTGCCAGACGGCTTCGCGCGGGCCGGCCATGCGCATCGCCAGCGGCAGCAGGGACATCGAGGTGGTCGAGGTCGGGTACTTGTCCAGCACCGCTTCGTAGCAGCGCACGCGGGTGAAATGATCGACATCGCCGGGCTTGGTCATGCCGACGACCGGGTGGATGAGCAGGTTGGCCTGGGCTTCGCGGGCGGCGCGGAACGTAAGTTCCTGATGCGCGCGGTGCAGCGGGTTGCGGGTCTGGAAGGCCACGACCTTGCGCCAGCCCATCTTGCGGAAATAGGCGCGCAGTTCGTTGGGCGTGTCGCGGCGGGCGCGGAAATCGTAGTGCATCGGCGGCTGGATGCCGGTGATCGGGCCGCCAAGGTAGACCGCGCCGGCGGTGTTGTGCAGGTAATGCACGGCCGGGTGGGCCTGATCATCGGCGCCAAAGACCTTTTCGGCCTCGTTCGTCTTGTTCGGGGTCCAGTTGTCGGTGACCGTCATGGTCGCCAGGATGACGCCTTCCTGATCGCGCAGGGCGATGTCCTGCCCGGGTTCCAGCTTGGCGGCGAAATCTTCGGAGACGTCCAGCGTGATGGGCATCACCCAGAGCTTGCCGTCGGCCAGGCGCATGTTTTCGACGACGCCGTCGTAATCTTCTTCGCTCAGAAAGCCCTTCAGCGGGCTGAAGCCGCCGTTCATCAGCAGTTCAAGATCGCAGATCTGGCGCGGGGTCAGGTCCCAGCTGACCAGGTCGGCCGCCTCGACCTTGAGTTTCTGGGCGGAATCCGAGGAAACATAAAGTTCCGGGATGGGGGCAAGGTTGTTCTGCATGAAGGTCGTCCTGTCGCTTAAAGGGGTTAGGCCGGGGCGAGTGCCGGTCAGCTCGGCATGGAGCATCTGATATTCTAGGAATTTCGCGGCCAGGAACCGGTCCGTCAGTCGGAGCTTCTCGGCCGCGCCGCGCGCGGTCAGCGCATAGGCAAAGCGCTGACGTCTGTCGGGCCCCGCGCGTTCGCTGATCTTTATGAACCCGGCTTCGACAGCCAACCTGAGCTGCGCGTTCAGCCGCCCCAAAGACACGCCGATGGCCGATGCGATGGTGCGCTGCGACGCGTCCGGTGCCATGTCGAGATGGCGCAGGAGGCGGAAGAGCTGACCTTCCTCATCGGTAATCAAAGATGTCTTCGGGTTTGACAAGACGTACATCCAAGTGTGTTCACCCGTGAACGCATTGCATATCGACGTAAGTCTGCAAAGAGGTTTCTGTCAACCCACGCCCATTTTATCTATTTTCAGGAAAGAATGCGGCCCGACCGGGGCCTCAGCGACCCCACCAACAGGGGGCTGGGGGCTGCCGGCCCGGGTCGGGCCGGCAGAAACGGATCAGGCCGCGCCTTCGTCTTCCGGGGCACCATGACCCAGGGGCAGGGTTTCGTCCTTGCCCTCGTCAAGGCCCGCTTCGGCGAGAAAGCGTTCGGCATCCAGTGCGGCCATGCAGCCCATGCCGGCCGAGGTCACGGCCTGACGGTACTTGTGGTCGGTCAGGTCGCCGGCGGCAAAGACACCGGGCACCGAGGTTTCGGTTGAGCCGGGGTTCACCTTGACGTAGCCGCCGTGGTGCAGATCCAGCTGGTCCTTGACCAGCTCAGAGGCCGGGGCATGGCCGATGGCGACGAAGACGCCCTTGGCCGGGATCTCGGATTCCGCGCCGGAGCGCACATCGCGCACCTTGATGCCCGTCACGCCTTTGGGCGTGTCCTCGCCGACCACTTCGACCAGCTCATGGAACCAGAGCGTTTCGATCTTAGGGTTCTTGTGCATCCGGTCCTGCAGGATCTTCTCGGCCCGCAATTCGTCGCGGCGGTGGATCAGCGTGACCTTGGAGGCGAAATTGGTCAGGAACAGTGCCTCTTCGACGGCCGTGTTGCCACCGCCGATCACCACGATCTCCTGGCCGCGGTAGAAGAAGCCGTCGCAGGTGGCGCAGGCCGAAACGCCGAAGCCCTTGAAGGCCTCTTCGCTGTCCAGCCCCAGCCACTTGGCGCGCGCGCCCGTGGCCAGGATCACCGCGTCGGCCACATATTCGGTGCCGCTGTCGCCGCGGGCCACGAAGGGCCGCTTGGACAGGTCGAGATCGGTGATGATGTCGCCGATGATCTCGGTCCCCATCGCCTTTGCGTGGGCTTCCATGTTCACCATCAGCTCAGGCCCCTGGATCTCGGTCGCGCCGGGCCAGTTCTCGACTTCGGTGGTGGTGGTCAGCTGGCCACCGGGTTCGATCCCCTGCACCAGGATCGGTTCCAGCATGGCGCGGCTGGCATAGACCCCTGCCGTGTAACCGGCGGGCCCGGATCCGATGATCAGTACCTTGGTCTTGCGCTGTACGCCCATGTCTCGTTCCTTGTTTTGCAGCTTTGCCTACTTAAGCCTGCGGGTCTCTCGGCGCAAGGAAGCGGCGCGCGCGGAATTACGCGCCGGATTTCGCCGCGCCGGTAACAGAATCTTGCCGAAATGGGAAACATTATTGCGCCGCAACTGGGTGCTGCTATAAGAAACGCAATTCTGGAGAGAGATAAGAATGCCTGCTGGTACGCGACTGGACCCCATTGACCGCAAGATTCTGGCCGAGCTTCAGGCGGATGGTCGCATGACCAATGTCGAGCTGGCAAAACGCGTGGGCATTTCCGCGCCGCCTTGCCTGCGCCGGGTCCGCACCCTGGAAGAAGCCGGGTATATCCGTGGCTATCACGCCGAGGTCGACGCCCGCGAACTGGGCTTCGAAGTTCAGGTCTTTGCCATGGTCGGTCTGGTCAGCCAGGCGGAATGCGACCTTGTCGCCTTCGAGGAAAAGTGCCGGACATGGCCGCTGGTCCGCGAATGCCACATGTTGAACGGAGAGGTGGATTTCATCCTGAAATGCGTCGCCCCCGATCTGTCGACCTTCCAGAGCTTTCTGACCGGACAACTGACCTCGGCCGAGAATGTCGCCAGCGTGAAGACTTCCCTCGTCATTCGCGGTGCCAAGGATGAACCCGGCGTGCCCTTCGAGATCCTCGAAGCCCGGCTGGCCCGCAACGCCTGATCGCGTCAGGCCAGCGCCTGAACGCAGGGCTTAAAGCCGGATCACCGAAATCAGGCGGCCGTAGTCCGCTTCGCCTTCATGGGTCGCGCGGCGGTAGGAAAAATACCGCGCCGGGTCGGAATAGGTGCATTGCCCGATCCAGTCGGCGCTGCCGATCCCGGCGGCGCGCAACCGCGCCAGACCATAGCTTGGCAGATCGAACTGATAACGGTCGCCTTCGCCATTGGCGAAAAAGCGGCTGTTGTCAGGATCGTCGTCCAGAAAGTCTTCGAGGAAATCGGGGCCGACCTCATAAGCGCGCTGGCTGATGGTCGGGCCGATCACCGCGCGGATGTCGCCGCGCTGCGCGCCCAGTTGTTCCATCGCCTCGATCGTGGCCTCAAGAACACCGTCGCGGGCCCCACGCCAGCCCGCATGGGCGGCACCGATGACCTGCGCCTGGGGATCGGCAAACAGCACCGGCTGGCAATCGGCCGTCAGCACCGACAGGGCGATGCCGGGGGTGGCAGTGGCCAGCCCGTCGGCCTCGGGGATCTGGTCCAGTGGGCCGCTGGCGGTGACGGCGCGGGCCGAATGCACCTGACGCAGCTGCACCATCTCGGCCGGGGCGACCTGCATTGCATCGGCGACGCGTGCGCGGTTGATCGACACGATTTCGCTTTGATCCGAAGACCCCGCACCGCAGTTCAACCCGGTGAAGATCCCCGAGGAGGCGCCGCCGCGGCGGGTGAAGAACCCGTGCCGGATCGCGCCGAGCGTCGGGTGGGTGAGGATTTCCAATGTCATAAAGGCTTTGTCGTCGGTATGGGGTCCAGGCCGGGTGGCGGTTGCTGACCTTCCGGATAAAGGGCCAGCGCCTTGAAGAGCGTCCCCATTTCTTGCGGGTGGGTCAAGCGGCGATGTGCGGCGATGTGATCTGAAAGCGCCGCATCGCTCAGGCCGGCGGACAGCGCCTGCGCCCGCGGCGTGATGCCGAGACGCTCCAGAAAGACGCCTTGGGTGGTCAGCAGCGAATGGCAGGCAGGGGCGGCGGCGCGGGCGATTTCCTCGAAATCGACATGTGCGGTCAGATCGGCGGCACCGGGGCTTTCGTATGGGTCGGCATAGGCGTGGCCCTGCAAGGCCTGCAGGGTATCGCCCTGACTGCGCCAATCGCCGTAGTCCAGGATCAGTGCCGCGCCGCCCTGCTCTGCGATCCGTGTCCCGATGGTCGCGGCGATGGCGCTGGCGGCGGGGCAAAGCTCTACCAGGTCGCCGTCCCTGGTGTCCTCAAGACGGTGCGCCAGCGCCGGTTCCGGTGCCGCCCCGGCCTGCGCAGGGTGCAACCGGCCATCGGTGGCGGTGATGCGACGTTCGCTCCAGCCCTCGCCATCGCGCAGGAACTGGCGGATCGGCAGGGCATCGAAGAATTCATTGGCCACAAGGAACAGCGGCGCGCCCTCGGGCAACGCGGCGGCGTTGTCGAGCCAGGTCGGGTCGTAGGCCTCCAGTCGCGCCTGCTGTTCGGCCCTCAGTGGGGGCGAGGCTTCGACCAGCACGAGGTCGGCGGCGGCGTGAAAGCCGGGCACGCCCCTGGTCGCGCGCATCAGGTCGGCCATCAGCGTGCCGCGACCCGGCCCAAGCTCGGCCAGGGTAAACCGGGCCGGGGCGCCTTGATCCAGCCAGCTTTGCGCAAGGGACAGGCCGACCAGTTCACCGAACATCTGTGAAATCTCGGGGGCGGTGGTGAAATCCCCGGCCTGACCCAGCGGGTCGCGGGTGGTGTAATAGCCAAGCTGCGGGTGCAGCAGGCAGGTCGCCATGTAATCGTTGACCTTCAGTGGCCCGTCCTGGGCGATCCGGGTCAGCAGGTGATCCAGAAGCGTGGTCATGCCGGGGGGCGGCCTGCCTTGCGCAGGGACCACAGGACGAAGGCCAGGCCAAGGACCACCATCGGCAGCGACAGGATTTGACCCATGGTCAGGCCCATGGCCTCGGTGAACCGGATCACATGGCCATGCGGATTGCCGGGGGTGATGAACTGCTGATCGGCAAGGCGGAACATCTCGACCAGCATCCGGGCCAGGCCATAGCCGATGATGAAGATCCCGGTCAGCCGTCCGGGGTATTTCAGGGTCCGGGTGCCAAAGGTCAGCGCGATCAGGATCAGCCCCAGCAGCAGCCCTTCCAACCCGGCTTCGTACAATTGCGACGGATGGCGCGCGCAGGCGCCGATCACGCCGGGGCAGCTTTGCGCCGCCGGGCCGGGAAAGACCACGCCCCAGGGCATGTCGGTGGGGCGGCCCCACAGCTCGGCGTTGATGAAATTGGCAATGCGGCCCAGCAACAGGCCCGGTGGCGTCGCCAGGGCCAGCATATCGGCCGCCGACAGGACCGGGATGCGGGCGCGGGCGCAGAAGATCAGCGTGGCCACCGCGACGCCCAGAAGCCCGCCGTGGAAGGACATGCCGCCCTGCCAGATCGCCGGGATCTCGGCCGGATTGGCGAAGTAATAGGCAGGCTGGTAGAACAGCACGAAGCCGAGCCGCCCGCCGATCACCACCCCGAGGATCAGCCAGGTGATGAAATCGCCAAGCTGGGTCTCCGACATCGGCGGCCGATCCGCCGGCCACAGGCGGATGCGCCGCAGGGCGGCCCGGGCCAGCAACCAGCCAAGGAAGATCCCCGTCAGATAGGCCAGCGCATACCAGCGCAGGGCAAAGGACAGGCCAAAGACCTGAAGGGTGAAAATCTCGGGCGAGATATCGGGGAAGGGGATCACAGCCTGCATTACGGGTATCTGCCCGCGCGCCCGATCCAGAGTCAAGCGAGCCTTGGGCCGCCTGTCCCTGCGGCAGGGGGCTGCGACGGGCGTGCGGGGGCAGGGCGCGCCCACCTCGGGGGTTGAGCCTGCGCGCCCGGAGGCCCATATAGAAGGTCAGTGCAACATCAGGCGCGAGGCCGAAATGCAGACCCGTTCCAAGTTTTTCGACGACATGTCGCAGCTTATGACCAATGCCATGGGCGTCGCCCAGGGCGCCAAGGGCGAGGCCGAGACGGCCTTCAATTCCATGATCGACCGCTGGCTGGCCGAGCGTGACCTTGTCACCCGCGAGGAATTCGACGCGGTAAAGCTCATGGCGCAGAAGGCGCGTGAGGAAAATACCGAGCTGAAGGCGCGGCTTGACGCGCTGGAAGCCGCCGCGAAGTAAGACCGCGGTCAGAACCGCTTGGCGCCCGGGCACCCCGGCGCCCTGCGGTGCCTGCCGTCAGCAGCCGTTTTCGGTCTTGATCGTGACCGGCCCCTGCCGCCCGGCTGGGAACTTGCTGAGAACCGCGCCGATCATCGGCGCGGCCAGCGGCGCAAAGCTGCTGCATCCCCCCCGGTACACCCCGCGGCCTTCAAAGACCTGCTTTCCGCTGCGGCTGTCGGTCATCGAAATCGTGACCTCGGCTGTATAGATCGTGTCGATGCGGGTGCGGTAATCATAGCCGATTGTGCCCCAGACCGGCACCCGTTCGGCGATCTGACCGCCATTCGGCCCCGGCCGGTTCACGACCTGATAGCCGATGATGCCCCGTTCCGGCACCATGTATTGGCTGGTTACGGTCTGCCCGTCGTCGATCCGGTAGCCAAAGCGTGTCACCAACCGCGCACCGGATCGCGCGGCCACCGGCGTCACCCCCTTGCCCAGAAGCACCCCAGCCAAAACCTCCGCCCCCTGCTGCCAGCCAAGGGACCCGGCGTCCATTCCGGGACCGGGCACCACATGGGCATTGGTGGGCGTCAGGTCGGCGGGGATCGCCGACAGGGCGTCGACTTCGGTCGTTACGCTGGTGCAGGCCGCAAGGCCGAGCGACAGGGCCAGCGCCAGGCCAAGGGTCAGGCGGGCGGCGAAGATACGCGAAAGCATGATCAGGGGCCTTTCGTCGGGAACCGGTCAGGTCAGCTTACGCCTGCGGTTGTATCCGCGAAAGGGGGATTGCCGGCAACGCGGCGAAGGCCGGCTTCGCGCCCCTATGCACACGAAAAACCCCGCCGCGTGCAGGGACGCGGCGGGGGAAATGTTCGGGCGGGCAGGGGGGATTACAGGACCGCTTCAAGCACCGGCTTCAGGTTCCCGGCCGTCAGGGTCACCGGGTTGCCACCGCAGGAGGGATCCTCCAGCGCCATGGCGACGATATCGTCTGCCCGGTCCCCGGCAACGCCCAGAACCGACAGCTTGCGCGGAATGCCCATCTGGTCGTTGAAGGCCTGCACGAAGGTGCAGAACCCGTCGAACCCGCCCTCGATGCCCAGATAGGGCGCGGCATTGTCGAACCGCTCGCGGATGGCATCGGCGTTCAGCTTCAGCACTTCGGGCATGAAGACCGCGTTGGTGGTGCCGTGGTGGGTGTTGTAGACGGCGCCGATGGGGTGGCTGAGCGCGTGGATTGCACCAAGCCCTTTCTGGAAGGCCGTGGCCCCCATCATCGCGGCAGACATCATGTGGGCGCGGGCCTCGATGTCGGTGCCGTCTTCATAGGCCAGCGGCAGGTTTTCGATTACCAGGCGCATGCCTTCCAGCGCGATGCCCTGGGACATCGGGTGGTAGTGGGGGCTGGAAAACGCCTCGACGCAATGGGCAAAGGCATCAAGGCCGGTGCCGGCGGTGATGAACTTGGGCATGCCCACCGTCAGCTCGGGGTCGCAGATCACGACGGCGGGCAGGACCTTGGGGTGGAAGATGATCTTCTTCACATGGGTTTCGGAATTGGTGATGACGCTGGCGCGGCCCACTTCCGATCCGGTCCCGGCGGTGGTCGGCACGGCAACGATGGGCGCGATGCCCTCGGGGTCGGCCCGCGTCCACCAGTCGCCGATATCCTCGTAATCCCAGATCGGGCGGGTCTGCCCGGACATGAAGGCAATCATCTTCGCCAGGTCGAGACCCGAGCCGCCGCCAAAGGCGATGACGCCGTCATGGCCGCCCTCGTGATAGGCCTTCAGGCCTTCGTCGAGGTTCTTTTCCGTCGGGTTGGCATCCACGCCCGAGAACATCGCGCGCCCCAGCCCGCCCGCGACCATCAGGTCGAGCGTCTTCTGGGTGATGTCCATCGAGGCCAGCCCCCGGTCGGTGACCAGCAGGGGCTTGCGGATATTGGCGGCGCCGCAGGCTTCGGCGATTTCCGCGATACGGCCAGCGCCGAAGCGGATGGCGGTCGGGTAGGACCAGTTTCCGGTGAGGGTCATGAAGGTTTCCTCAGGATTTGCGATAATGATGCGATTTGGGACGGGTCAGTGCCTGGAAGCCAAGCGCCGACAGGCCGGCGCCATGGCCGGTATCCTTGCACCCGGTCCAGCACAGCGCCGGGTCGAGATAGTCACAGCGGTTCATGAAGACGGTGCCGGTCTGAAGCTGCGGCGCGATCACCTCCATCGCCGCGGCGTCGGTGGTGAAAACGGCGGCCGTCAGCCCGTATTGGCAGTCGTTCATCAGCGCGATGGCCTCTTCGTCGCCCGAGACCGGCATGATGCCGACCACGGGGCCAAAGCTTTCTTCCGTCATGACCTCCATGTCATGGGTCACGCCGGTCAGGATCTGCGGCGTCAGGTAGGCCCCGCCATCGTCGGCCGGCATGGGCGCGATATGGGCGGTGGCGCCAGCGGCGACCGCGGCGTCGATCTGGGCGCGCACGGTTGCGGCAAAGCGCACGTTGGCCATCGGACCAAGCGTGGTTTCGGTGTCCAGCGGATTGCCCAGCTTCTGGGCATTGACCCAGGCCACGGCCTTTTCCACGAAGGCCTCGTAAAGGCTTTCGTGGACATAGATCCGTTCCATTCCGCAGCAGCACTGCCCGGCGTTGAACATCGCGCCGTCCATCAGTCCGTCGACGGCCGCGTCGAGGTCGGCGTCGGCCCGGACATAGCCCGGATCCTTGCCGCCAAGCTCGGTCGAGACGGGGGTGAAGGTGCCCGCCGCGGCGTGCTCCATCGCCTTGCCGCCCCCGACCGAGCCGGTGAAGTTCACGAAATCGAAGGCCCGCGCCGCGATCAGCGCCGAGGTGGTGTCATGGCTCAGCACGACGTTCTGGAAGACCTCCGAAGGCACCCCTGCGGCGGCAAAGGCCTCGGCCAGGTGTTCGCCCACCTTGAGGGTCTGGGTGGCGTGTTTCAGCACCACCGTGTTGCCCGCGATCAAAGCTGGCGCGATGGTGTTGATCGCCGTCATGTAGGGATAGTTCCAGGGCGCCACGACCAGCACGACGCCATGGGCCTCGCGGGTGATCTTGCGCGTGAAGGCGGCGCTGTCTTCGATCACGGTCGGGGCCAGGGCGGCCTCGGCGATATCGGCCATGTAAAGCGCGCGTTCCTCGAAGCCGCCGAATTCGCCGCCGTAGCGGACGGGGCGGCCCATCTGGTGGGCCAGTTCGGTGGTCATGCGGTCCTGCTGTTCGCCGATGATGGCGACGGCCTTGCGGACCATGGCGATCCGGTCGGCCATGGGGCGGGCAGCCCATGCGGGCTGCGCCGCTCGGGCGGCCTCGACGGCCGCTTGCGCGGCCCCCTGGTCCAGGGGGGAGCGCTCCAGGTAGACGGATCCGTCCACGGGCGAGATCAGTTTCACGGTTTCAGTCATGTTCAGGCTCTTTCGAATCCGCGTTGCATTTCCCAGTCGGTGACCACGGCATCGAAAGCTTCCTGCTCCCAGTCCGCGGCATGGGTGTAGTGGTTGATCACCCCGTCACCGAAGGCTTCGCGCAGCATCGCCGACCCGGCAAGGGTCTCGCGCGCGGCGCGCAGGGTGGCGGGGATCTCCGCCACGGCTGCATTGTCATAGACATCGCCGGTGATCGGCGCGGCCAGTTCCAGCCCCTCTTCCATGCCTTTCAGGCCGGCGGCCAGTTGCACGGCCATCCCGAGGTAGGGGTTCATGTCCGACCCGCCGATACGGCATTCCATGCGCACCGACTTGCTGCCGGCTCCGCAGAGGCGGAAGCCCGCGGTGCGGTTGTCGACCGACCAGACGGCCTTGGTCGGGGCAAAGCTGCCCTTCTGGAACCGCTTGTAGGAATTGATGTTGGGGGCCAGGAAATAGGTGTAGTCCGGCGCGTACTTGATGATACCGGCGCAGTAGCTTTTCATCATCGCCGACATGCCGAGCGCATCATCGGGGTCGCGGAAGGCATTGTCGCCATCCTTCCACATCGACTGGTGGATATGGGTCGAATTACCCACCTTGTCGCGGTGCCATTTGGGCAGGAAGCTGGCCGCATGGCCCTTCATCAGCGCCACGTCCTTGACGCAATGCTTGGCGATCGTGTGGAAATCGGCGCAGTCCAGCGCGGCGGCATACTTGATGTTCAGCTCTTCCTGACCGACCTCGGCTTCGCCCTTGGTGTTCTCGACCGGGATGCCGGCGGCATAAAGTGCATTGCGCACCGGGCGCAGCACCACCTCGTCGCGCAGGGTCAGCTGGATCGAGTAATCCTCGTTGTAGGGCGATACCGTGGTCAGGTCGCGATACCCCGAGGCGCGGATCTCGTCATAGCTGCGGGCGAACAGGTTGAATTCCAGCTCTGTCGCCATCATCGGGGTAAAGCCCAGGGCCTCCATCCGCGCGATCTGACTTTTCAGCATGGCGCGCGGGGAATGGGGCACCGGGGCGTGGTGATGGTGGTCCAGCACGTCGCAAAGCACCAGCGCGGTGGCCTCCAGCCAGGGGGCGGGGCGCAGGGTCGCAAGGTCCGGCTTCATGATGTAATCGCCGTAGCCGCCCGCCCAGGAGGTCGCGGCATAGCCTTCGACCGTGTACATCTCCAGGTCCGTGGCCAGCAGGTAATTGCAGCAATGGCTTTCTTCCCAGGCGCTGTCGACGAAATGCGCCGCGTGGAACCGTTTGCCCATCAGGCGGCCCTGCATGTCGATGATGCAGGCCAGGACGGTGTCCACCTCGCCCTTGGAAACCTGTTCTTTCAGCGCGTCGAATGTCAGTGCGGCCATTGTCGCTTGTCCTTTCGTGCGGGGTCAGTCGTCGGCCCCTGTTCCGCTTCGGGTCTGCCCTGTCGGGGCTGAACCCGCAAGAGGGCGACCCCGAGAGGCCGCCCCTTTGGTTGTTCAGTTTCGCAAGGGTCAGCCGAAGGTATAGGGTGGGCCTGCCTTGGAGGTCACGTCGTTGTAGTCGCGGAAGATCTGCACGATCTTGGCGGCCACTTCGCCTTCTTCGGCCATTTCGTCCCAGAAGGTGACGGCGGCCTCTTCGACGGCTTTCCATTCTTCCTGGGGGATCGAACGCAGTTGCAGCTTGTCGCCCTGCGCCCGCAGACGCGCCTCTCCGCCCCAGTACCACTGGTTGCGGTAGGTGTGGCTGGCTTCGATCGCCGAAGACACGATGACCTTCAGGTGCTCGGGCAGATCGGCCCAGCGTTGCTGGTTGACGAAGAAGGACCCGATCCAGGCGCCCGAGATGTTGTTGGTCAGGAAGTAATCGGTCACATCCGCCCAGCCGACGGTATAGTCTTCGGTGATGCCCGACCAGGCCATGCCGTCAAGCTCGCCGGTCTGCACGGCAACCTGTGCATCCTCGTAGGGGATGTTCACCGGCACGACGCCGAATTGCTGCAGGAAACGCCCGGCAGTCGGGAAGGTGTACAGCTTCAGACCTTCGAGATCGGCCAGCGAGGTGACTTCCTTCTTGGTGTTGAAGTTGCAGGGATCCTGACCGGCGGCCGACAGCCACTTGACCCCGACCTTGGCGTATTCTTCTTCCCAGATCTCGGCCAGGCCGTACTGGTTGAACAGCACCGGCACGTCGAGCGAATGCTTGGTCGCCAGCGGGAAGTACCCGCCGAAGTTGCGCACCGGGGTGGGCGAGGCCATGGAATCGTCGTCCGAATGGACGCCGTCCAGGGTGCCGCGCTGAAGTGCCTGGAACAGTTCGCCCGTGGGGACGATCTGATCGGCGTAGTAAAGCTCGATCTCAAGCTCGCCCTGGGCGGCGGCGTTGATCGCGTCGATGGCGGGCTTGGTGACTTCCTGACCCAGGGCCGAGCCCGCATAGGTCTGGAAGCGCCACTTGATCGCTTCCTGGGCGCGCAGGATGCCGGGGGCGGCCAGGGCTGCGGGGGCGGCCATCGCGGCCCCGCGCAGGAAGGAACGTCTGTTCGTCGGTTTGTTGGTCATTCGGTCTTCTCCCATTGATGTGATTGAGGCGCCCCGCTTTGCCGGGGTTCTTGTTGCTATCGGTAGACGTAATTGGGCAGCCAGGTCGCGAGACCCGGGAATACCATGACGATGACAAGTGCCAGCACCATGACGGCCACGAAGGGCGCGATGGAACCGTAGATATCCTTCAGCGTGATTTCCGGCGGTGCCATGGCGCGCATCAGGAACAGGTTATAGCCGAAGGGCGGCGTCATGTAGGCGATCTGGCAGGTGATCGTATAAAGCACGCCGTACCATACCAGATCGAAGCCCAGTTCGCCCACCAGCGGCACGTAGAGCGGCGCGACGATGACCAGCATGGCCGTGTCGTCAAGGAAACTGCCCATGACGAGAAAACTGAGCTGCATCAGGATCAGGATCATCCAGGGGCTCATCCCCAGCTTTTCGGTAAACAGGAAGCTGATCGCCTTGACCGCGCCCAGCCCGTCGAAAACCGCGCCAAAGGCCAGGGCGGCCAGGATGATCCACATGAACATGCAGGAAATGCCAAGGGTCTGGCGGGTCGCGGATTCGAAAACGCGCCAGGACATCCGGCCCTTCAGCACGGCGGCCAGGAAGGCCGCGATGGCCCCGATGGCCGAGGCTTCGACGAGCGAGGTCCAGCCCTTCACGAAGGGCACCATCATCACCGCAAAGATCGCCACCGGAAGAAGGCCGGCGCGCAGCAGGCGCATCTTTTCGGCGCGGGTCACGGCGGCGCGTTCCTCGGCCGGCAGGGTCGGGCCAAGGGCGGGGTTCTTCGTGCAGCGGATGACGATATAGGCGATGAACAGCGCCGCCATCATCAGCCCCGGCAGGATCCCGGCCAGCCAGAGCTGCCCCACGGGCTGACGCGCGATCATAGCGTAAAGCACCAGCACCACCGAGGGCGGCACCAGGATGCCAAGCGAGGACCCCGCCTGGATGACCCCGGTCACCATCTTCTTGTCATAGCCGCGCTTCAGCAGTTCGGGCAGCGCGATGGTCGATCCGATGGCCATGCCCGCGACCGAAAGGCCGTTCATGGCCGATACCAGCACCATCAGCCCGATGGTCCCGATTGCCAGTCCGCCCTTGATGCCGCCCATCCAGACATGGAACATGCGGTAGAGATCGTCGGCGATCTTGCTCTCCGACAGAACGTACCCCATGAACACGAACATGGGCAGCGTCAGCATCGGGTACCATTTCATCAGCTTCATCAGGGCGCCGTAACCCAGATCATAGCCCCCCTTGTCGCCCCAGAGCAGCAGGGCGGCCACCACGGCGACAAAGCCGATGGCGCCAAAGACCCGCTGGCCGGTCAGCAGCATCAGCATCATGGTCGAGAACATCAGCAGGGCGATGAGTTCGTAGGACATCTCAGATGGTCTCTCCGCGCAGGCGCAGGATATCCTTGAAGAATTCCGACAGAACCTGAAGCAGCATCAGGAAAAGCCCGATGCAGGTAATCAACTTGATTGGCCACATGATCGGTCGCCAGGAAGACGAAGATCGTTCCACGTAGCCGATGACGTCAGAGGCACCCTCCGCGCCGCCGGTGACAAAGGCCCAGATGAGCTTGCCGAAGAAGGGCAGCGGGGCGCCCATGAAGTTCCCCAGCGAATAGGCCAGGCTGGCCAGCCCGCCATAGATCATCACGCCAAGGTAGAAGATCAGGAAGAAGACGGTGAAGGCATCAAACCAGGCCTTCCTGCGGTCCGACAACTCCGAATAGATCAGGTCCATCCGCACGTTCGACCCCAGTTGGATCGAATAGGGCCCGCCAAGGATGTAATAGGCGACCATCACGAATTGCGCGGTCTCCAAGGTCCAGAGCGAGGGCAGGAAGAAGGTCTTGGACACCGAGGACCACAGCAGGATGCCCATCAGGATGAACAGGCCGAACATGGTGATCCGTCCGATCAGCCAGTTCATCCCGTCGATCCAGCGGATGTAGCCGCGCAGGGCCGTCATGGGGTGCCCCCCGTGGCAGGCCCGTCCTGACAGCAGGCGGTGCTTCGGGTGCCGAATTGGCCAAGCGACCGGCTCAGGACGGCGCAAAGCTGATCCGCGACGCGGGCGATGGCCTCGGGGGTGGTCAGCAGGTCGTTGCGGACCTCGATCATCACGTTCAGCCGCTGCCGGGGCAGGGCATGCAGGGCCAGCGTATGGGTCACGCCGTCACTGGCGGAATAGGGGGCGTTCAGCGCAGCCGTCAGGGGGCCGTTCCATTCTGCCATCATCGCATTGGCCAGACGCGAGTCACGGTCGTGCAGCAGGCCGATTTCGGTGGCGCGCTGCTGGCCATGCCAGAGCGGGGTGAAGCTGTGGATCGTGACCACCGCCCCGCCATGCCGGTCCAGCACCCTGGCCAGCGCGTCGCGGAAGGGCTGGTAGACTTCGGTCACGCGGGCGGCGTGCTGATCGGCCGTAAGGTCGCGATTGCCGGGGACCTCGACCACTTCGCTTCGTGCCGGGGTGGCGCTGGCGGCTTCGGGCGGACGGTTGCAGTCGTAGACCAGGCGCGAGACCCGGCTGGCGACCAGCGGCGCTTGCAGTTGTTCGGACATGGCGCGGGCGAGGTCCAGGGCGCCGGGATCCCAGGCGGCATGGCTCTGACGGTCCTCGGGACGCAGACCAAGCCCGTCCAGCGCGGCCGGTATCCGCGCACTGGCATGTTCACAGACCAGCACGACCGGGCCGGGACCGGCCGGGTTGATGACCTCGGTCGCGGGCAATTCGTCGGGGGCAAGGATTTGTGGCGCGGTCTGCAGCATGGGCGCAGAAGAAAACCTCAAACGCCCTGCTGTCAACGCAATTTTGTAGACATGACTACAGAGCGCAAATATTTTGTAACAATCACTACACGACAGATCAACGAGGAGGCGTCGCCTTGTCAGAACCAGAGGCAGAGCCGGAAGCGACCCCCGACATTCAGGAGGTCAAGGCGGCGATCCACGATGCCAATGCGCGGCTGACTCCGTCGGAACGGCGGGTGGGCGAGGTGATCCTGCGGGACTATCCGATGGCGGGAATGCAGTCGGTGACCAAACTTGCCGATCTGGCCGAAGTGTCCACGCCCACGGTGATCCGCATGGCCCGCAAGCTGGGCTTCGAGGGCTTTCCCGAAATGCAGGCGGCCCTGCGGGCAGAGGTGGCCGAACGGATCAAGGCTCCGTCGCTGAAACGCGATGCCCGCGCCGAAACCGGGGCGCGGCACATGATCCACCGCTATGCGGAAACGGTGATCTCCAACATCAATGCCTCGCTGGACCGGCTTGACCCGGCGGTCTTTGACGCGGTGGCCGATCTGCTGGCCGATACCGCGCGCCCGGCCTATTTCGTCGGCGGGCGGATCACCCGCGCCAATGCATCGAACTTCCACAATCACATGCAGATCATCCGGTCCAACGTGACCCTGCTGAGCCAGACGCCGAATGTCTGGCCGCATTACCTGCTGGACATGGATGCGGGCGCGGTCCTGGTGGTCTTCGACATCCGGCGCTATGAAAAGGATCTGCAGAAGCTGGCCGAACTGGCCCATGCGCGCGGCGCGGCGATCGTGTTGTTCACCGATCAATGGGGCTCTCCCATCGCCGAGTTTGCCGCCCATGTCTTTCGCCTGCAGGTCGAGGCGCCGTCGAACTGGGACAGCACCATTGCCATCATGGCCGTGGTCGAGGCGCTGATCGCCGCGGTTCAGGCCAAGCGTTGGGACGACAGCCGCGACCGATTGGAAGAACTGGAATCGATGTTCTCGACCACGCGGGTCTTTCGCAACTTTACCTAGTCGGCGATCAGCGTCGCCAGCCGCCGCAGCGCCAGTTGGTAGCCTTCGGTGCCGCAGCCCGCGATCACCCCGTCAGCGCGCAGCGAGACATAGGAATGATGTCGGAAATCCTCGCGCTGATGCACGTTCGAGATATGCACCTCGATCACCGGCCCGTCGAAGGTCTTGAGCGCATCGAGGATCGCGACAGACGTATGGGTATAGGCGGCCGGGTTGATCACGATCCCGGCGGCCTTGTCGCGGGCCTGATGGATGCAATCGATCAGCGCGCCTTCATAGTTCGATTGATAGAAGGCGCATTGCAGCCCGAGGTCGGCAGCCAGCGCGGCACAATCGGCCTCCACGTCCTCGAGGGTCTCAAAGCCGTAGATCTCGGGCTGACGCTTGCCCAGCAGGTTCAGGTTGGGTCCGTTGATGATCTGGATCAGCCCGGTCATGGCGCGCTCCGCTTTGCAGGTGTTTGCAACTGCTTAAGGGTTTTCCACGCGCTTGGCTATTGCTTCGACGCGGGGGGCGATTGGGCTTCAGGGCCGGTTGCCCGTTCGGCGCTGGGGCGGTCAAAGCCAAGGCCGGCGCGGCGGCAGACCGTCTTCAGCCCGCCCGGATCGCCGGCCAGAACCGGACCGGCGTCGACCTCGATCACCGAGGCACCGCTGTCGGCCAGCGCCCGCAGGCGGCTGTCATAGGCGTTGCAGAAGGGGACCCAGTATTCGGGGCTGGTGGAATGCATCCGCAGGAAGCTGGCCCGCGCCATCGAGGTCAGCACCTTGTCCCGGTCCCGCCTCACGATCACCCAGAGCGCAGCGGGAAAGGCCCGCGCGAACAGCGGCCAGAGCAGCGTCAGCTTGGGGTCCTTGAAGCCCCATGGCGCGTCCCCGTTGTAGCCTTCGGTGCGGATCGCCGTTTTCATCAGGCGGGCAAGGTCGGGATGCGGCGGCAGCGCCTCGGTCCGGGGCAGGGGGGCGATGCCGCGCGGATCGGCCCCAAGGGCGGCCAGGGTGGGTTTCAGCACCGTCTCGCGCAGGCGGCGGTTTTCGAAAAAGCCGGTCGGGTTGTCGGGCCCGGCGGGGATTGTTTCGCCCAGCCAGAGGCCCTGAGACGCGAGTACCCGCGTGCACAGGGATGTGCCCGAACGCGGCAGACCGCAGATGAAGATCGGCTGATTGACCGCGTGGCGCTGCGGATCGCGCCGCCTTGGCCGGGCCCCCAGCGGGCGGATGGGGCGGGCCTGCCAATCGGCGCTGCGGGCGGCCACCCAGGGCGCGATGACCTCGGCGGTCAGCTGCGGTTTCGGGACCGTGGTCGCCGACGCAAAGACCGAGGCCGCATCCGCCCCGCGCCCCCAGAACCAATGCGCCGTCCGGTTCATCACCGCCAGCAGCGGCACGTCGCAGAACCCGGCCATGTGCCAGTTCGCGCTGTCGACCGAGATCACCCCGGCCAGCGGGCGGATCATGTCGATGGTTGTCACCGGGTTTCGGCTGATGTCGCCAAGCGGCACCGCGCAGCGCGGATCTGCCAGCAGGATCTTGCGCTCGGCCCCGGTCAGATCGTGCTGCAGGGCGAGGTAGCGCGCACCCATGGGCAGCATGTCGAGCAGGAAGGGTAGCGGGATATGGCGTTCCTCACGCCGGTTCTGTCCCGATCCGCCGCGCCAGCAGATGCCGAAGATCGGGAGGTCGAAGGCATGGCGCGTCGGGCTGTCGAGCATCCGGTCCGGGGCGATGCGCCCGCAGCGTCGCCAGGCGCGGGCGACGAAGTCCCCGGCCAGGTGGGCCGGGCCGGGGCTCAGCTGATCAAAGGGCACAAAGCGCGCTTGCGACAGGTAGCGGCGGATCAGCGGCGCATATTTCGTCTGGCCGGTAAAGCTGCTGTGGGCATGGCGGCCTTCGGCGCGGATATGGGCGAGGTGGAACAGGACCTCGCCCAGACCCTGTTCCAGGACGATCATGTCGCAATCGTTCCCCGGGTCCTCGGGCAGGGGCGCATGGGTCAGCGGCGCGGACAGGACGCGGGGAAAGTTGATGGCATTGTGGCGGGCGGCATAAAGCGCAAAGCCGCTGGAACAGCGCCCCGCCCAAAGCGCATGCAACCCGGCCGAGGTCCGGAAATCGGCCTGTTCGCGCGGGCCGTTGCCGGGGGCCCGGCGCAACCGGCGCGCGGTCGCCGGATCACGCTGACGCAGGGCCAGACGATAGCGCAGCGTGGTCAGGCGTTCCACCGGCAGGCTGGCGTTGAGCGCCCGCGCGGCCTCCAGATCGCCCTGCCGGTAAAGCGCGCAGCCAAGGCGCAGGAAATCCAGCGCCTCTGCCTCGGCTCGGGTCAGGTCGCGCAGTGCGATCAGCGGCGCGATTTCCTGCCAGCAGGCGGCGATCTGTCCGGACTGGAACAGCTTGCGCGCTCGGCCCAGACGGGCGGCGCGGTCGGCGTCTGCATCTGCCCCCGGTCCCGCACCGCGTCCGGGCGCGGTCATTTCACCTTCGGGCTCAGCAGGTGCTGCGGGCGCGCGCGCTCTGCCGCCTCGAACAGCGCAAAGGTCTGGTTCACATAGTTCACCGCGCCGCTGATATGATCGAGGTAGGTTTGCAATTCCGGCGTCATCTCGGCCTCGACCAATTGGGTAGAGCGGTCCGGTCCATCGGCATCGAACTGGCAATAGAACAGCGGATCGCCGCGCTGGATCACCAGCGGCTTCGTGATGTCGTGCCATTCAAAGGCCCACATCAGCGGGCGCGGCCAGAGATGGATCGGAAAGCGCCCGGCAAAGATCGTGCCGGGCAGGGGCTGACGGCGGTAATGCATGTAGGCGTCAAGCTGGGTCAGGTAGACCGGTTCGTCGCAGACGAAGAGATAGGGCAGCTTCATCTGCACCACCGGGCGATCCGGATAGCGCCACTCTTTTTCCGCGACGAGCGTCAGCATCTTGCCCAGCTTGCCGGCCCGCACGGTGCTGCCGTCGCCGGCAAGGTTGCGCAGGATCGCGCGGCCCTCCTTGTCGCGGTCAAAGCCGATGTTCACGTCGATCGGGCAGGGGATCTCGAAGTAACGGCTTTCGACATTCAGCACGGCGGGGCAACGTGAGGCTGCCTTGGCATGGGTTCGCCGCGCATCGCGGGAATTGACCCGGCGCGGCGCGTCGTAGATCACCGGTGCGTCCACCTTGCTCAGCAGCCAGCCGACGCGCACCGGGCCGTTGCCCGGATCGGTCTCGCCGCGGTGGTAGGAGATATTGATGTCCATGGGTCGCAATTCTCCGCTCCGGGTGGGCTGATCAGAGCCGTGAGTGTCCTGCAAAGGGGTAAGTCCTTCGCTAAGGTCGCGCAAGAATTTCAATGCGCCGGGCGGGTCTGCGTCCGGTGGGGCCTGCCGGGGTGGGCCTGCCGGGGTGGGCCTAGGGCAGCAGGCTCAGCCAGAACCACATGGTCAGCAGGCAGGCCGAGGTCGAAATCAGCAGCGACGAGGCGGCGGACCGTTTGCCCCGGTCATAGAGATTGGCAAAAACATAGGTGTTCACCCCCGGCGCACAGGCGGCGGTCAGAACGGCGGACCGGAAGTCCCCGATCCCGAGGCCGGTCCAGCGCCCAAGCGTCCAGGTCAGCGCCGGGTGGATCGCCAGGGTGACGAGGCAGATCATGCCGATCAGCCGCCAGTCGCCTTCCAGCTTGTATTGCACCAGCACGCCGCCGATGGCGAACAGAGCGCAGGGCAGGGCAGAGCGGGCGATCATCTCAAGCGCATCGGCCAGCGGCACCGGCATGACGAGCCCGGTCAGGTTGGCGACAAAACCAAGCGCCAGGCCGATGACCAGCGGGTTCCGGGCAATCTGCAGAACGATCCGCTGCGCCAGCTTCAGCGGGACCAGACCCGCGCCGCCGCCTGTGCGGGCTTCGCGGGCGCGAACGATCTCCATCGCCACGATGCCGATGGTGTAGCAGACCGGTGCATGGATCGCGATGATGGCAAAGTTAGGGTCCAGCGCGCTGATGCCGAAGGCGCGTTCGGTCACCGGCACCCCCAGCATCATGGAATTCGAGAACAGGCAGCAGAAGCCGATGACGACGCTGTCCTGCATGTCCCGGCCAAGCGCGCGCGCCCCGGCCAGCCCGATGAAGAAACAGGCAAAGGCCGCCGCGTAGAAGCTGACCAGCAGCGGTGCGTGAAAGGCCGCGCCGACATCGAATTGACTGACCGCGTTGAACAGCAGGATCGGGAAGGCCACGCTTTGGGTATAGAGCATCAGCCCGTCGATCACCGATTGGTTCAGCACGCGGGTCCGGGTCGCGACATAGCCCGCGCCGATGGTCAGGAAGACCGGCAGGATGATGTTGAGAAGCGCGCTCATGCAGGCAGGCCCGCGATGGGGGCGGGCCGCTGCCAAAGGCGATCAGATCTCATAGGTGATCTGCATCCCGTCGAAGGCCGGAACGATGTGATCCGGGGTCTCGGCGGCCAGGACATCGTGGTCAAGGTCGATATGCATGTTGGTCAGCACCGCGCGATCCGGGGCGGCGCGGTCGATCCATGCCAGGGATTGTTCCAGATGCGAATGGGTCGGATGCGGCTTGCGGCGCAGCGTGTCGAGGATCCAGCAGTCGAGCCCGGCACAGACCTCCCAGGCCTCATCGCTCATTTGGGCGACATCGGGCAGATAGGCCAGGTCCCGGATCCGGAAGCCGAGCGCATCGATCGCTCCGTGATTGACCCGGAACGGCAGCAGGGTCACCGGTCCCCCGGCGCCATCCACCGTGAAGGCCCCGGTGATCGTGTTCATGTCCAGGATCGGCGGATAGGGCGATCCTTCGGGTTGCACGAAGGCATAGGCAAAGCGCGCATAGAGCGCCTCTTGCGTATCGCCATCGGCCCATACGGGCAGGCGCGTGCGGGTGTTGAAGACGATCTGGCGCAAATCGTCGATGCCATGCACGTGATCGGCATGGGAATGGGTATAGGCCACGGCGTCCAGTTCCCCGATCCCCGCATCCAGAAGCTGGGCGCGCATGTCGGGCGAAGTGTCGATCAGGATGCGGGTGCTGCCCGCTTCGCGGATCTGTTCGACCAGCAGCGAACAGCGGCGGCGGTGGTTCCGGGGATTGGCGGGGTCGCATTCGCCCCAATGGCCGCCAAGACGCGGCACGCCACCAGAGGACCCGCACCCAAGGATCGTGAAGCGCAGCTGTCCCATCAGGCGACCCCTTCTGGCGACCATGCGGCGGCCTTGGAAAACAGCCGGTCGAAGTTTGCCTGCGTCCGGGCGGCGAAATCGGCGTAATCGAGCCCGAAGACCTCGGCGCCGACCTTGGCTGTCAGGGCCGAGAAGGCCGGTTCGTTGCGCTTTCCGCGATGCGGCGGCGGAGCCAGGTAGGGGCTGTCGGTTTCAACAAGGATGCGGTCGATGGGCGCCTTGGCGAAGATATCGCGCAGCTCCTGGCTTTTCGGGAAGGTCGCGATGCCCGACATCGACAGGTAGAATCCGAGGTCGAGCGCCGCCAGCCCCAGGGCCTCGGACGAGGAAAAGCAGTGCATGACGCAGGAAAAGGCGCCGTTGCGGTGTTCTTCGGCCAGGATCGCGGCCATGTCGTCATCGGCGTCGCGGGCATGGATGATCAGCGGCAGGCCCGTCAGATGTGCCGCGGCGCAATGGATGCGCAGGCTCTCGCGTTGGGCGGCGGCGCTGTCCGAGGTGTAATGATAATCAAGGCCGGATTCACCGATCCCCACCATCTTGGGATGCTGCGCCAGCGCCACCAGCTGATCGACCGATGCCATGGGTTCCTCGGCCACGGACATCGGGTGGGTGGCGGCGGCGTAGAAGACGGGCGCATGGGCTTCGGCGATGGCGCGCACCTGGGGTTCGTGGCGCAGCCGGGTGCAGATCGAGACCATCCGGGTCACCCCGGCCTCGGCGGCGCGGGCAATCACCTGGTCCAGTTCACCGTCGAAATCCGGAAAGTCGAGATGGCAATGGCTGTCGGTGATCTGGGCAATATCGGTCATGCTGGTCCTGTCTGGCGGTCATCTCGCCCCGCCCGATGCGGCGGGCACCGCCTGACGCGGGCCTCAGGCGGCGCGGGCGGCGGCGGCGGCTTTGGAAAGCCTGAAAACCGTATCTAGGATGAGTGCGGCAGGGTCAAGGTTGACCGCCAGCCCATGACGCAACCGGCTGCCGATCTCCTGCGCTTCTGCCGCCCAGATCCGCGCCGCTGCTGGGGTGGGGGCAAGACGGGCGAGGATCTCGGCCTCGTCGGGGGCGGCGGCATGGGCAGGCGGGCGGCCCGAGGCGCCGCAAAGCGCCAGCCGCGACAGGGCCTGATCCAGCAGCAGCACCATCAGGGCGCGGCGTTCCTCGGCCCCGCGTGCGGCGGCGGCATCGGCCATGGCCTGGGCACGGCCCCGGTCAAAGCGCGGCATGTCGCGCAGCAGGGCGATCCAGTCGGCGTACAGCGCCAGCCCGTCGAGATTGGCCAGACGCACCGCCGCCCCGACGGAACCTTCGGCTAGGGCGGCCATCGCCTCGGGGTGATCGGTGGCGATCCCGGCCTGGTCCAGCGCCACCTGCATGTCCTGCGGAGCCAGCGGATGCAGCCGCAGCAGACGGCAGCGCGACCGGATCGTCGGCAGCAGGGAGGACGGCTGATGCGTGACCAGTAGCAGGGTGGTGCGCGCGGGGGGCTCTTCGAGCAGTTTCAGCAGGGCATTGGCGGCCGAGACGTTCAGTTCATCCGCCGCATCGACGATCACGACCCGACGCCCGCCATCGGCTTGTGAAAGCGCGAAGAAGTTCTTCAGTTTCCGGGCCTCGTCCACGGTGATGCGGTCCTTGAGGCGTCCTGTCTTTTCGTTATGCCCGCGCCGCAGCACGAACAGCCCCTGTTCCGATCCCGCCTGCATGCGGCGTGCGACCGGATGGGACGGGTCGATGGAAAGGTTGTCGGCACGGGGCGCGGGGGCATCGCCGAACAGGCTGTCCCCGGCATCCGCAACCGGATCGGGCGTGGCCAGAAGGAACCGTGCAATGGCCCAGGCCAGCGTCGCCTTGCCCGCGCCGCGCGGCCCGGTGATCATCCAACCGTGGTGCAGTCGCCCGGAATGGAAGGCATCAAGGAATTCGGCCTCTGCCTCGGCCTGGCCAAAGATCCGGGCGGTGTCGCGCGGATGCGGCGCGCCTTCGGCGCGATCCGGTTCGGGGCGGTCCTCGTCACTGCTCATGCGCGGGCCTCTGGCAGCTCGGGAAGGGCGGCGATCAGTCGGTCAAAGACCGCATCGGCGCTGCCGGCGCCGTCGATCACGCGAAAGCGGTCGGGCGCGGCCTTTGCCAGATCCAGAAAGCCCCGGCGCATGGCCTGTTGCAGAACCAGCCCGAAGGTTTCAAAGCGTTCCTCGTGGCCCTTGCGCGACAGGGCGCGGGCCAGCCCGTCTTCGGGGTCCATGTCGATCAGCACGGTGATATCGGGTTCGCGGCCGATCATCAGCGTGTGAAGCTGGTTCACCACGTCCTGAAGATCGCCGCGCGAAATGCCCTGATAAACGCGGGTGCTGTCGGCAAAACGGTCGCAGATGACCACTGCGCCGCGCGCCAGGGCAGGCAGGATGGTACGTTCCAGGTGGTCGCGCCGGGCGGCTGTGAACAGCAGGATCTCGGTCTCGGCGGACCAGCGGTCGGGGTCACCTTCCAGCACCAGGGACCGGATTTCCTCGGCCCCGGCAGAGCCGCCGGGTTCGCGGGTCAGCACCACGTCGCGGCCCGTGGCGCGCAGGGCCTCGGCCAGGCGTCGGGCCTGGGTCGACTTGCCGGACCCGTCGATCCCTTCGAAGGACAGGAAAACCCCTGTGGTCATGCCGCTAAGTGCCGGATCAGGAGGTCGCGGCGGGCTGGGCATCATCCGGCGCAACATCCGCCGGGCCCTTGTTGACGCGGCGCATCAGGTAGGTGGCAGCGGCTTGCACCTTCGCCATGAAGCCGCCATCGGGCACCGCCTGGGCCGCCACCAGCGGGACCGAGCGTTCGGGCAGCCCTTCGGGGCGCAGGATCAGCGTGCCGACTTCCTGACCGGCGGCGACGGGCGCGCGGATCGGTCCGTCAAAGACCACTTCGGAGGCGATCCCGTCTCGCGACAGGAAGGGCACCAGCGTGACCAGGTCTTCGGTCACCGTCAGTCCGACATCATCGGCACTGCCGCGAAAGACCGGGGCACGGGCCACGATGTCGCCGGCGGGCAGCAGGTTGGCTTCCTTGAACTGGCGGAAGGCCCAGTTGACGACGGCGCGGCTTTGCTCGGCGCGTGCGCTGTTGCTTTCAAGACCGGAGAGCACGAAGACCACACGCCGGTCGCCCTGAGTCGCGCTGCCGACAAGGCCATAGCCCGCTTCCTCGGTATGGCCGGTTTTCAGCCCGTCGGCGCCGATCCCGAGACCCAGAAGCGGGTTGCGGTTGAGCCGGTTCGACGGTGTGCGGTTGTCGAAGGGAAATTCGGTTTCCGCGAACAGCGGATAGAATTCGGGGAAATCCTGGATGATATGGGTGGCGATCAAGGCCAGATCGCGCACCGACATGCGCTGCGTGGGGGCGGGCCAGCCGTTGGAATTGGCGAAGGTCGAATTGGTCATGCCAAGCTGTTGGGCCCGTTGGGTCATGTATTGGGCGAACCCGGCTTCGGTCCCGTCGGGCGACAGGGCTTCGGCGATCACGGCGCAGGCATCATTGCCCGACAGCACGATGATCCCGCGCAACAGGTCATCGACCCGCACCATGTCGGTGGTGTTCAGGAACATCGACGAGCCGCCGTAGCTCATCGCGTGCTGGGACACCGGCAGTTCCTCGTCAAGGCTGAGACGGCCGTCCCGGATCGCTTCGAAGGCGACGTAAAGCGTCATCAGCTTGGACATCGAGGCCGGGGGCAGGGGGGTATCGGCGTCCTTGTTCAGCAGCACGGTGCCGGTAGTCAGATCGGCGATATAGGCCGCCCGCGCGCTTGTGTCGAAGGCTTGCGCAGGCAACGCCGCGATCAGGCAGGCTGCCGCCAGAGAGGCCTTGAGCGCAGGGACCAACAGGAAGGGCCGCTTGCGGGCAGCGAGGGAACGAAGAGGCATCATGCGGGGCTCCTGCTTGGCGATCATGGGGCGCGGGGCGTTAGGCACAGGGCCTTTCCCTGTGGAATTGCTACCTGAAACGGGCCTGCATTGACCAGAGCTTTCCGATCATATCCGCGCTAGCAGGGGGTAAAAGGGGTGCCGGGCAGGCGGCAAGGCGCACTTTCTTTTGCGCCTTCCAGAATCACGCACCGGTCTTTAGAGCGATGCGGACCGGAGGAGTGGCAGAGTGGTCGAATGCACCGGTCTTGAAAACCGGCGTGCGTGAGAGCGTACCGTGGGTTCGAATCCCACCTCCTCCGCCACAAACCATTCGCAAACCCAAGACCAGGCCCTAGTGCGGGCCTTTTTTCTTTTTGGTTCAAAGGGGTTTAACGATGCTATCCGACTTTCGGAGACTGGCCGTTGGCCCAAAAGTGGTCTCCGAACGCCCCGCGTCTCCTTTCACCCGCCCTTCACCCAAAACGAGACGCATTAAAAAATGCTTTTACCTTCGGAAGGTTGCCTAAAATTCACTGCGCCGCAGTTGAGGCAGGTTCGACCGCTATCGAAACGGTCAGAGACACCTGAAGGCGGCGTAGTTCTTCGAAACAGTGCGAACTGTCGCGAGAAGTCTTTGATGACAAACAGACTTTCCGCTCATAGCCTGGCGGCATGTTGAATGGGCCCTGGACCGATGAAGAAAACGACCTGATCGTTGCGGATTACTTCGCGATGCTGGCTGAGGACATGGCGGGCTGTCGCTACAGCAAGGCTCAGCATCGGCGCAGTTTGATGCCCCTTTTGCGGAGCCGAACGGAAGGCTCGATCGAGTTCAAGCATCAGAATATCAGTGCGGTGTTGAAGGGGCTCGGCGAGGATTGGATTCCCGGCTACAAGCCAGCGTTCAATTTCCAGATGACCTTGGTCGATGCTGTGGCGCGCTGGTTGGCATGGAACCCGGCCTGGCTTGGGCGGATGCCGGGCTCGCGATCAGCAAATGGTTTGCGCGAGGCTGCGCAGATCTGGATTGGACCGTCACCGACGCTGTCGAACCAGCTGCCGCCGCTGGAACTGGAGCAGATGTTGCATGTCGCTAAAAAGTTCGACGTGGCGGGTCGGGATGAACGCAACCGCGCCCTCGGACGTGCGGGAGAAGAGCGCGTCGTTGCACACGAACGGTCCGCTTTGAAAGTAGCCGGTCGAGATGATCTGGCGCGCAAAGTGCGGTGGATTTCCGAAGAGGACGGTGACGGTGCCGGGTACGACATTGCCAGCTTTACGCCGGACGGACAGGAGCGTTTGATCGAGGTGAAAACGACAAATGGCTGGGAACGAACGCCCTTTTACATTTCCCGCAATGAACTGGCTGTCGCCGAAGAGCGCCGGTCAGAATGGTGCTTGTTCCGTCTCTGGAATTTCTCGCGTGAGCCGAAAGCATTTGAGTTGCGCCCGCCGCTAGATGCCCATGTCTCGTTGACCGCGACGGCCTTTCAGGCGAGCTTTCATTAGAATCCAACTGAACCCGCGCTGTTCTTGCTCTGGCCAAGCCTCTTCGGCGAGAAAGCTCAGATCGTACAGGCTGGAGACGTATTGGGACCCGCGATCGCTGTGAAGCACCAGGCTGCCGCCCCCATCGGAGCGTCGTTTGTAGAGCGCCTGCTCCAACGCATCCAGAACGAAGTCCGTCTTGGCCGACCCTGACACCCGCCAACCAACGATGTGGTTGGCAAATGTGACGATCACGAAGGCCACGTAGACGAAGCCGGCCCAGGTTGCGACGTAGGTGAAGTCGCTCAGAGGTAGAGCACAAGGCAGGCAAGTTCGATCGACCCGATCATCAGGGTGTCATCGGCCGACCAACCCAGTGCCTCCAGCGTCTCGGTGGCCTCTGGCATGAGCAGCAGCTTCGGCGTGACCGAAGCGCCCGCAATGAAAAGGGCGAAGATCCCGGTCAGGGCCCAGCCTGTGCTGGGGGCGTGAATATTAAGCATCATTTTCTCCTTTCCCACGCATCACAGCGTCTGCGCCAAGGCTTCCAACTGGACCCCCGCCGCACCCCATCCTTCGTGGAAACCCATGGCCTCGTGCTCCTGCTTGGCCTCGTCGGACCAGTGGCGCGCCGTTGCGGTATAAAGCGTGGTGCCGTCGCCCTGATCTTCCAGGGTGATCTCCGTTGTCAGGAACGCGCGGTCGGACGGGATCCAGCCGGGCTTGAAGGCGTCGGTCGTGACGAGGCGCTTGCCCGGTTCGGCAGCGAGGACGACGCCGAGGCTCGGGAATTTTTCGCCGCCCGGCCCATTCATCGTGCAGGCGAATTCGCCGCCGGGGGTCAGGTCGATGCGCGCATCGGTCACGAACCAGGGCTTGGGGCAGAACCATCGTTCCAGCAGTTGGGGTTCCGTCCAGCAGCGCCAGAGCGCGGCGCTGCTGGCGGCCATGGTGCGGGAAAGGACGAGGTCATGCAGGTGGTTGGTCATGGTGTGGTTCCAATCAATTTGTGTGGTCACTAATCAAAGGACGTCTGGCAATCGTCCCTCCCGACATCGCTCAGGACTTTTTCTCGAATATTTTTGCTGCATGTATGGGCGAGACCGGGAGTGGCTCGGTAGAGGTTGACCGCACATAGGTCCTGCTTCGAGCCCTTCGTGGCCATTTTCAAATCATGCCTCGACTACCCGTCGCGACATAGCCACATACAAATTATCGATAGTATAAGGTGGAGGCGCGACCGTTGAGCGACTTCTTTCAGGGCGTAGTCGCAGAGCATCTGGAGGCCTCGTCTGGGACCATCCGCGTGCGCCTCGTCGGTTCCGGGTTTCCCCTCCTGCTCCTGCACGGCCACCCGAGGACGCACACGACATAGTGGCAGGTCGCGCCTCTGTTGGCGGAGCGGTTCACGGTAGTCTGCGCTGACCTTCCGGGCTTCGGCAAAAGCTATCAGCCCGAGACTTTGGAAGGTTCGTCCGATCGGGCAAAGGCGGTCGCGTTGCATGCGGCCATGGGCATGCTCGCCGACTACCGCGCGGTCTCGAGTTCGACTAAGCACGTGCTTATGTCTGACTATGAGATTGTCACCGATGGCGACGGCAAGCCCGCCGCGCCGCGTCAGCGGCGCATGTCGGCAAAGAGGAAGCAGGAGGCCGTTACTGCGGGTTCTGCGTGGTGAAGATCTGGAGGTGGTCAGCCGCGAAATCGGCGCCACCGCCGCCGATCTGAGCGCCTGAGGGACACGGCTGCGCCGAGCGGTTCATCAGGACATTGAAGGAAAACCTGCTCTGGGTCCGCTGGTTTGACACGAACGAGGACCTCCGCCAGGCCCTGCTCGAGTTCCAGCGCACCTACAACGAGCAATGGCTGATCGAACGTCACGGCCACCGACCGCCCACAGCAATCAGACGAGATCAAACCGTGAATATGCAAAATGCCGCTTAACCCCAGTCCTCCGTCTCAAAACCGTGGACCGGTACATCAGGGCGATGGCGCGCCCATAGCGTCGCGCGCGCTCTGGGGCTGGCCGAGTTCATCGGGCAATGCTGCGGAACGATCATCAGGACCTGAATGCCTACATCCGTTGGCTGGAGATTCGGCTGACCGGCATGCGACCGGTAGAGATGGCCTCGGCATCATAACCTGTGGACGCAGCAGAGGACTGCTTTGAGCCCAGAGTTACTGATGCTGCTTCATGCAGGAAGGTCAGTTTTGGTGGGCTTGGTGCAGAAATCCAAAAAGCAAGAACCTACCCGCCACTCGGGTTTCGCGTTTGACGCTATATGAGTTGTTGTTTGACGGTAAGTACTGCAGATTGGCTCCCATGACCGATCAGAAAGAAAAATTTGTCCAGAAAGCTGCACCAGAATTTTGGTACACCTACGCTCGCGAGTTGGCCGACACCGCCGATGCAATCTTCGGAAAGTCAAAAGGCCAGTTTGTCGCCTACATCCACAAAAATGCCGACGGATCAACAACCGAGGCACGCCGTCCTTTAGTATCTCGCCCAGTACTTCTCTTGTATGGGCTAGGCCTCGAAAACATTCTTAAGGGGCTTCTCATATCTGAAGACCCAATGCTACTGCAGGGTGGGAAACTGAGTAAAAACCTTCAAGTACATGATCTCGCAAAACTTGCCGAGCGACTAAAGTTTATTCAATTTGATAAGAGCGAGATTCAACTTCTAGAATTGCTGTCTGACGTTGTTCCTTACCACGGCCGCTATCCAGTGCCACGAGAAGCAGAGAGTATCAAACCGGAGCAGTACATTTCCGAGAGCATTTATGATGCTTGCAGGGCACTCTTTAAGCGTTTGGAGATGCAGCTCTACAAACTGAATTATCAAGGTATTGACGGTCCGGAAGGGGTCCGCTTTGCAAATTTGCGGCTGACGCACCTAGATGGTGAAGCGGATTTTATTACTGATGAACTTGACATGGACTGGGATGGCTTCAGCAAGGAGCTTGATAGTTAGCAGACGGTCAACGGCACGAATATCATGCCCTAATGGCCCGTTGGTTCAAAAAGCGGACTTTCATTGTAGAAGAACTAAGGTCCGAAAAATCCGCAAAGCTGACTGCCACGGTCACCCCCCAAATTCGTTGGCCGGCGTGGCCGCCTGTGCCGACCCGGCCAGACGATCCAACTGCGCGCGGATGTGAATGGCTTCGGCGGCGGTGCTGGCCAGGGCGATGGCCCGTCCATAGGCGTCGCGCGCGCCCTGCGGCTGGCCGAGTTCTTCGAGGAAGTGCCCGCGCACGCCGTGGAAATAGAAATAGCCATCCAGCGCATCGGCCAGCGGCTCGATCAATGCGAGCGCAGCCGCTGCGCCTTCAACCCTGGCCAAGGCAACCGAGCGGTTCAGCGTCACCACGGGCGAAGGCGCGTGGCGTTCAAGCGCGATGTAGAGCTGGTTGATCTCTGCCCAATCCGTCGCGTCCGCCGCTCCGGCGCGGGCGTGCAAGGCGGCGATGGCGGCCTGGATCTGATAGGGGCCGGGCCGACGGTGCCGCATCGCCTTGTCGAGCATGACGAGCGCCTCGGCGATGGCCTTGCGATCCCAGAGGGTGCGATCCTGATCCTCCAGACGCACCGGCGTGCCGTCCGGCCCGATGCGGGCATGTCGCCGCGCGTGCTGAAGGAGCATGAGCGCCAGCAGGCCCATCATCTCCGGCTCGGCTGGAAAGAGACCCAGCATCAGCCGGGCAAGGCGGATGCCCTCGGTGCAAAGGCGGGCGCGCTCGCTGTTGGTATCGGCATCGGTATAGCCTTCGTTGAAGACCAGATAGACCATCGCAGCCACGATGGCGAACCTTTCGGCGCGCTCAACGGGGCCAGGGGTTTCGAATTCCACCGCCGCAGCGGCGACCCGCGCCTTGGCGCGGGTTATGCGCTGCTCCATCGCGCGTTCGTTCACCAAAAACGCGCGGGCGATATCCCTGACCGAGACGCCGCAGACGATCCGCAGGGCTAGCGCCACCTGCTGCGTCGCAGGCAGGTCCGGGTGGCAGCAAATGAACAGAAGGCGCAGGATGTCATCACGGTAATCGGCGGCATCGAGCCGCTCAACTAGGTCGGCCTCGCGATCATCCAAATCGGAAATCCGCTCTTCGCTTGGCAGTTCCTGCATGCGGGCCTGCTTGCGCAGATGATCCAGCGCCGCATTACGGCCTACCATGATCAGCCAACCTTCGGCATCGCGCGGAGGGCCGTTTACAGGCCATGTGCGCAAGGCCCGGAGCGATGCTTCCTGATACGCTTCCTCGGCCAGGTCGAGGTTGCGGAAGTAGCGCAGCAGGGCGGCAACGACACGCGGGCGCGCCGCGATTAACCGCAGCTCCATCCAGTCAGGCGGCAGCGTCTCATCCATCCTTTGGGCCTGATCCATCTGGGATGTAAATCATCACCGGGCGCACCTCATAAGCACCACCGGGGTTGGCCTCGGCCAGATCGCGGACGATGTCATGCGCCTGCTCTAGCGTTTGCACATCGACCACGTAGAACCCAAGCAATTGCTCCTTGGTCTCTGCGTATGGGCCATCCGTGATCAGCTTCTCTACCTTGCGATAGGTCGTGGCAGCCGATGTCGGCATGAGCCGCACCACAGGCTTCATGTTGTCAGCCCATTTGCGATGCACAACGTCGAGCCGCTCCATGACAGCGGCATCCTCTGCCTCGGACCAGGCCGAGGTCATGGTTTCGTCGTTGTAGCACAGCAGGGTGTAGAGCATGTTCAAAACTTCCATGTTTCAAGGACGAAACAGACCAGCGCGTTCCGACAGAGGTCCAAAGATATTCTGTGTTTTATGGCGATCTCGCAAGCCGCGGCGCTACTTTCATGGCGCGGACGAAAGGATGTCGGTGGCCTTGTGATCAGTCCCAACGCCCTCGATCAGAAACACCTCGCCCTCGGCGTTCTCTGTTCGAAGCGGCAGGATCGCACGATAGGCAGGGGAGGCGTACCAGCCTTGAGCCTGGCGCAGATCGGGGAACTCAATGATGATGAGATCGCCTGCGAACGTGCCTTCGAAATGATGTTTGCCGCCGCCGTGGATGATAAAGCGTCCGTCAAAGGGTGCCAGTGTGGCATCGATCCCCTTGAGGTAAGCGACGATTTCGGGGCCCATTTCGACGGTGCGCAGGTGGCCTATGGCATAGCATGTCATGGTCGGTTCCTTTCCTATTGGGTTCAGGCAGCAGCGGCCGCGGGACTCCGCGCCGACCACTCCGCCGCCGCAATCAGTGCCACGACGACCGCCTGCGCCAGGATGAAGATCCAGCCGAGCGCGTTCGGTGCTATGGCACCGGTGGCCGGAAGTACCAAGCTGGCAACGACCCAGAGCACGTTCCCCGCGACGATCACGCGTAACATCCACGCTGGCCGTGGGCCCCGCGCAGCGATCGCCATGAAGATTGCGACGGGAAGAAGGACCAGCCCTGCCCAGAAGAGCAGCGCCGAAGGGATATCCGTCAGACCGCCGATCGGGCCGGAAGCGAGAACAAGCAGCGCCCCCATGGCCGTGCAGGTCATCGCATCCAGATAGAGAATTGTATTCAAGGTGGATCGGTTGAGAAAATTGGTCATTTCGCGCTCCGTTTGATGGCTTTCGCTTGGCGCGAAAGACTGAGGGATTGGCGAAATATCCCACGGTCGCGGCAGGCCGTCGATTATCTCGGAGGTAATTGAAGAGGAGCGAGTCGCCGGATAGGTTCGCCAGCATGGAGCAACAAAATTCGGTCGGGACACTATTGAAGCAGTGGCGGAACCGCCGCAGGCTCAGTCAGCTCGAGCTTGCATTGAACGCGGAGGTTTCTCAGCGGCACCTGAGTTTCGTGGAGTCCGGCCGTGCACAGCCGAGCCGGGACATGGTCATGCAACTGGCTGAACACCTTGGCGTGCCCTTGCGCGACCGCAACGTCATCCTGAACGCGGCTGGTTTCGCGCCGGTCTTTCCGCAGCGCCCCCTGGATTCGCCAGAGCTTTCGGTGGCGCGCCAAGCCATCAACCAAATTCTGCACGGGCATTTGCCGCACCCGGCGCTGGCAGTGGACCGGCACTGGAACCTGATCTCTGCCAATGACGCAGTGGCGTTTTTGTTAAGCGGCGTCGCGCCGCATCTTCTGCAAGGGACCGTGAATGTCCTGCGGCTGAGCCTGCATCCCGAAGGTCTCGCGCCGCGTATCATCAACTTCGCGGAATGGCGTGGGCATGTGTTGTCGCGACTGGGGCACGAGATCGAGGTGACGGCGGATCCCGGTCTGGCGACTTTGCGGTCCGAATTGATGACCTTCCCCTGCCACGGACCCACGAGGCAAAGCACGCATGCTCTGAGCATCGCTGTCCCGCTTCGGCTGAAGAGTGCGTCCGGCCCGTTGTCCTTCATCAGCAGCACTACGGTTTTTGGTACGGCTGTTGATGTGACGCTGGCCGAAGTGACAATCGAGGCATTCTTTCCCGCAGATGCGGAAACCGCCGCTGTCATGGAGCGCCGCGACCTCGGATCGTGACGGAACAGTGAGCTGATCTCTCATTTGTTCTCACCGGGATCCCTCTAAGGATTCCCGGGCAAGCCACGATCCCCGCATTGGTGGTCCGTTTATCAAATGTGCGAACGGCTTAGAGGCTTTCGGCCTGCGGGGGCGGCAAGGGCTACACCCGCAATCAACTTCCGTCCCGGAGATCCGGCAATACTGCTTTCTGCCAAGAAACTTGGCTGAAATCGACGGTGCAATCGTCTCCGACAGGGGATTGGGCAGTCATCTCGACGGTTGGTTCTCCTGCCCCCAAAGGCAGGGAAAACAGACGCGCCAGGTTCCAGAGCCTGCCGTCGAGCGAGTGGTGGTGGAAGGCGAACACTTTTCCGTCCCAATAGACCCGCAAGTAAACGGCTTTGGCATCGACGGATGGACCATTGGCGTCGTCGGACGTGTCATTGGTCACCACGCTCACGATGGTGGACAGGTTTGCAGGCGATTGTTCGAACGCCAATTTCGCCTATGCACCCGCTGCGGTGCGAACCGTGAATGTTCCGGCGTCGAAGGTCTTGCTGAACTGTGGCTTCACCAACGCCGAGAACAGGACCGGGCCACGCCCCAGCCCGAACCTTATGCCGGGCGCATTATCCACTGGTGGGGCCCCGGCGGGATCGTGGAACAGATCAGTGCCCGCGACTGCCGCGATGGAGCAGCCGTGGCCATCTACGGCGAAGCGACCGTTCCGTTCACGGATGAACTCTCCGGTCTTCAACTGCCATTGGTCCATTGCGGTCCTCATCCATAGCAGGCTGATTCTCAGCCGGTTCCCGTTCCGCCGTCTACGCCCAGCACCGATCCGTTGAGATAGGTCAATCCCGGCGATGCCATTGCGACGACAAAGGCCGCGATCTCCTCTGCAGTCGCCATGCGCTTGATGCCCGCCATGTTGGCTTGCGCCCATTGCGCCGAACCGATGGCCCAGACTGCGTCGGGCGCGTTCTCCATGCCTCCGACCCGGCGCACCAGCGCGGTGTCAGTGGTGCCCGGCGCGATTGCATTGATGCGGATCCCTTGTTCGGCATAATCCAGTGCAGCCGAACGGACCAGCCCGACCAGCCCCCGCTTGCTCGCCGTGTAGATACCACGCCCCGGCGCGGTGTTGTGTTCGACCGAGGAAGAGGTGACGAGGATGGTCCCGCCGCCACGTTCCAACATGACCGGTATTTGGTATTTCATGGAAAGGAAAACACCGCGCAGGTTGGTATCTGTCATGTCGTCCCATTCGGCGGCGGTAAACTCGTGCAGCGGTTTTTCGAGGGTGATGCCGGCATTGTTGAACGCGATATCGAGCCCGCCGAATGCCTCGACGGTTTGTTGGACAAGCGCCGCAACCTGATCATCCTCGCGCACATCCGCACGGATATAGAGAGCTTCGCCGCCGGCCTCTCTAATCTCGCCTTCGACTTCCGTTCCGAGAGTTTCTCGCCTGCCGCAAAAGGCCACCTTTGCGCCCTCAAGCGCGAACGCCATGGCGGTGGCGCGGCCAATCCCCGAGGTGCCCCCGGTGACCAGGACCACCTTGCCATCGAAACGACGTGATCCGTCGATGACAACGGATGCTGGCGGTGTTGCACTGGCTGCCACCGCAACGCCGCCCACCAAACCGGCAACAGCACCAACGGCAAGTCCACCGGCAGCGCCTATTGCCAGCCGGCGGCCGGGATTTGAGGGAGAGAGATCGTCCGTCATTGAGAATATCCTTTGGGAACAATCAGCATATAGGGTTTCGGCCTTCACTTTGCCTGGTGGGCAGGTCTCTGCTTCGTCTGAAGACAAGGCGCAGAAAACGCGTCTTGCCTTCAATCCAGACACTGTTAAGATTGGATATGGATCAAAATTTTAACAGTGTCAAGATTAAGCGCGACTATCACCACGGGGATCTGAAGCAGGCCCTGATCGACAGCGCGCTTGCCGTGCTCGCGGACAAGGGCGTCGAGGCGTTCAGCCTGCGCGAAACAGCGCGCCGGGCGGGTGTTTCGCCGGCGGCCCCCAAACATCACTTCACCGATACAAAAGGTCTGTTGACCACATTGGCAGCCATCGCTTTTGCGCGTCTGGCGGATGAACTCGAAAGCGCAGACCAGGCAGCGGGCCAGGGTCGCCGCGACCGTCTCATGGCCCAGGCCGCAGCCTACATCGATTTCGCGACAGCGCAGCGCGCCCTGTTCGACCTGATGTGGCGGGCTCCACTGCTCGACCTTGACGATGAAGGGCTCCTCAAGGAGAAGGCACGGGCGTTCGACTGCCCCGATCGGCTGATCCGGGGGGCCGATGCACCGCGCATCCCGCACGATGATCCGGCGATGGCCCCGACCATCGCAAGTTGGTCACTCGTCCACGGCTACGTCCGGCTTTCCCTTGATGGCGGACTTGGCCATCACCTCAATACCCCTGCAACTTTATCGGAAACCTTGCTGCCCTCGATGCTGGACATGCTGGGAACGGCAAATTGAAGAATTTGATCCGAGACCTTTGGAAAAAGATGAGCGCGGAGCGGGTCTGGACTTGGTATCTTGCGGTAGCCGCAGTTGAAGGGAATGCCTTTCGGTGGAGAAGGTTGGATATCAGGCCCATTCCTTCCGCCATTATCCCCATTGCGAACCAGTGACACCGCCCTGACGGGCACGGATCTCTTCGTGCTATCAACGGCGTTGGCAGCAAGCGAGCAAATTTCACAGCTTCAAGAGGCTATCCGACCGCCCGCCAAACGCCCGTCTCTAGGCCGGCGCTGCCGCGTTCTCTCGCGCCATGGCGGCGGCGAAGGCAGGCCGGGCCGTGCAGCGCTTGATCCAGGCTTGGATGGATGGCTGTTCGGGCGCGGCGTCCGGTAGCCATTGGAAGGGGCTCGACAGCAACAGATCAACCGCCGAGTATTCCTGCCCCAACAGATAGGGCTGATCCTTCAATGCTTCGGCCAGGCGGGCAACAAGGGCATTGCGGTCGCGGAAGGTCGCCTGCAGGGCTGGATGTTCAATTCCCGCCCAGTCGAGGACCAGCACCGGTTCCATCACGCCCTGATAATAGAACAACCAGCTCAGGAATTTTCCGCGCTGCGGGTGTCCGACGGGCCGGCCAAGCCCAGCATCGGGGAACATGTCGGTCAGATAGGCGATGATTGCACCGCGTTCCCGCACATGGTCATCGCCGTCGGTCAGGAAGGGCACCTTCTTTTCGGGGTGCGGGTTGTCTGCATCGGGGCCACCGCTGCCATCCTGGCGCGCAATCGACACGTCGATCACGTCGATCCGGTCGCTGACGCCCATTTCCTCGATCAGCAAAAGGATCGAGGTCGAGCGGGAATTGGGGGAATGATAAAGGGTCGGCATGGGAGCATCCTCAATGTGTGTCATGCCTTGTCTTAGCCTCGGCATGCTGACAGATTGCGTCAGCATGGCCAGAACCGATCGCCTGATGCGCCTGATGGATGCGCTGCGCCGCCTGCCGGCACCGGTCACCGCCGCACGGCTGGCGGCCGAGACGGGCGTGTCCCGTCGCCAGCTATATCGCGACATCGCCACGCTGCGCGCAGGCGGTGCCCTTATCGATGGCGAGGCCGGGGTCGGGTACAACCTGACCGAGGACCCCGCGCTGCCGCCGCAAAGCTTTTCCCGGCTGGAAATCGAGGCGCTTGTCCTCGCCGTTGGTGACCTGTCCCGCACAGGCGATGCGGCGCTTGAGATGGCGGGTCGTTCCGCCCTTGCCCGGATCATCGCCACACTTGCCGACGGGCAGTCGCGCCAGGCCATGCACACCGTGCTGCGCAGTTTCCGAACGCCGCCGGCGCGGGTGGATTTCACCGTGGACATGGCGCTTTTGCGTCGCGCCTGCTGGGAGGAACTGGCGTTGAACGTTCGCTATCGGGATCTCAAGGGCCGAGTTACCGAACGCGAGGTCTGGCCCCTGGGCATCAGCTATTCAGACCGCACATTGATGGTGCTGGTCTGGTGCTGCCTGCGTCAGGACTGGCGGGTCTTTCATGCTTCGGGGATTGAAACTGCTTGTCTCAACGGGCACAGCTTCAGGCCGCGTCGGGTGCCCTTGCTGCGTGACTACGTGGCGCGGCCAGCGAACGGGTAACGTCGTTTGACCAGCCCATGGGCTGTTTCGACCACGCCCGGGTACTTCAAGAGACGGTTGATGTGGCAGATCGCCGGCAGGATACCTGGCGACACAACCCAGCGACGGGCGCTGGTCTGAAGGGCAGGCGCCTAGACCTGAATTTGCGCGGCTTCGGCAACGGCGCGCAAATCCTCGCGCCCCGCATCGCCGATGATCACGAAATTCGCGCCATTGCCGCCCCAGGTCACCATGTCGAAGGCATCCATCCTCTGCTCAAGCAGCGCGTGGCGGGGCGCATCGGTTTGGATCTGGCATAGGGCAACGACGCGGTTGTCGGCATCAGTATAGATCAACTGGGAAACCGGCCTGCCTGCGGCCACCAGCAGGCGCGCGCCCTGGAATGTCAGCCCCTGGGAAGTCAGGTCGGGAATTGCGACATCTGCGCCAATCGACGCCGTGAGCCAGGTTTGGATATGCGGCGCCTCAGCGGCGGGGACTTCGACCAGGTGACGGTCCTGGGCGGCATAAACGCGGTGGTAATCGGCAATGTCGGTCAGCCAATCACGCGCCGAAGCGACCTCGACCCCTTGAGAGGTGCCCGTGAAATAGCCCCCCGATGCTCCGATCAGCAAACAGGCCGCGGCGACCGCCCCCCAGCGCCATCCTGAGGCCGGTCCGTTTCTGTTCGCCGCCGGTTCGGCGGACGGGTCCGGGGCGGTGCGAATAGCGTCAGCCAAACCCAAAGGTACGGGGTCCTCGAGCATCGCGTCAAACACATCGCGGGCCCCGGCATCGGCCGCCATCAGTGTCTCCAACTCGGCCTGAAGGGCAGGGTCCCGGGCCAGAGCCGCTTCGACCTCAAGCCTCTCGGCCTCGGTCAGTTCACCATCCAGGAAGGCGCTCAGTTTTTCCTCGGTTCCCCTCATCTGTCCGCTCCTGCCGGTGCGCTTATTTGTGCCGCCAGTGTCTTTCGGGCGCGGTGAATGCGGCTCATGACGGTGCCCTGGGGGATGTCGAACAATTGCGCGGCCTCGGCATAGCTGTATCCTTCAACGGTCACGCAGAGCAAAATGGCGGACAGCCCTTCCGGCAGGGCCGCGATCTGCCTGTTCAGCTGGGCCGCCATGATGGCATCTTCGCCGGTACTGAGCGATATCAGCTCCTCGGTTTCCTCGGCGGGCACATGGCCTTGCCCCATTCGCACGGTACGCTTGCGCATTTCGCTGATCCAGAGATTGCGCATGATGCGAAAGACCCAGCGATCCAGCGGCTGCGCGGGATCCCATTGGTCGGACCGGCTTAGGGCGCGCAGACAGGCGTCTTGCACCAGATCATCCGCTTCGACCTCGGAACGGGTAAGCGACCGCGCAAATCGCCGCAATCGCGGAAGCATCACGATCAGGTCACTCTTGATGTCCACTGCCAGACCACCTTTTCGAGCCGGGTCATCGCACCGTTTCCCAAACGCCACCGGCACATTGATCCACAAGATGCTGCACCCGTATGGGGGCGGCATGCAAGGGGTGACTCGCGCGATTATAGCCTTTTCCGTTCACAGGTCTCCGCGATGGGTTAGGCATGACGCTGCGGAAAAACAAATTTTTTTGCCAAAGCGGGAATAATACGGGGTCCCCGGGCGTAGGTAATTGTCGATTCACTTCGCGTCATTGATGTCATGGTTTCCCAGGCGCAGAGACGGACCATTGGACATGAAGATATTCCTTTAGCCCAGCCCCCATTTACACTTAATCTATTGATATTTAAAAATAATAATTTATGCGAATAATCCGGACACCTTGAGCGTAACTCTTATGCAAGGCCGCAAGACGGCGGTGTGGTTTGAAATTGAAATGGCAATCCAGAGGTTGCCGATAGCGCATACGAGAGGAAATCATCATGTCCATTCAAACAATCGCAATTGGTGGTGACGGCGGCAAATCATTCGAAGAAAAGACCGTACGTTCCATTGGATTTCGCTCGGGGGAACGCGTGGATGCGATCATCCTGAATGGCGAAAGGCATGGAGGCAACGGGGGGAAAGAGCGCCCGATCTTCGAAATGCAGTCGGACGAATATATCGACGAGATGACGATCTGGCGCGGTGGCCGCATTCACCGCATCAAGCTGACCACCAGCCGGGGCCGGGCGATGGACGTGGGGCAATCGGGGGGGAAGCAATCCATCACCCTGAAGGATATTCGCGTGCTGGGCATCGGCGGCAAAAGCGGTGAAGAACTCGACAAGTTGCGTATTCGCTACATCGAAAACTACAAGGCGTCGGACCTCATCGAAACGGGCGTCTCGGCGGTGGTGAGCGTCATCCCCCAGGGGCAGCGGATCGAAGTTTCCACATCCCAACGCGTGTCGAAATTGTCGGCCACCCGGCAGTTGATGGAAACGGTCTTCCGTTTTGAAACCTCGACTGAGACCTCCGCCGGGGCATCCAATGCATTCGGCGAATTTTCGGCCAAGGTGAACACGACGTTCGGGTTGGAAGTGACCTCGCAGACCGAGATCAACGAACAGGTCGAAACCGAGGAAACCAGCACCGAAACCATGAGCTACACACCGCCGCGCGGGCAGGTGGGGCTGGAAATCGTGCAGGTCGATGTCTTCAGATCCCAGGACGGCCTTGCCTGGATGTTCCCGACGACCGAGCCTGCAATCGTCTCCGTGTCTCAGTCAGAGCCGCTGGCAAATCACGCGAATCTCTACGACATGACCGGTTTGCTTGGCCTGCACATTCCGGCCATGGCTGGCCAGAAGACGTCGCACAACGGGTACGATTACTTCAGGATGACCGACTGATCCGGATGGCCGCTTGTGGGGTGATGGTCACCCCTTGAGTGGCCATTTCGTTCGTCTTGCGTTCGGGTTTGCACCTGCTTGCCGGTCCTGATGACGGCCTGCGCGAAGGCCCTGATCTGCCTGTTGCCACGGGGGCGCCAACGCTCTGCTAGGCAGGGCGGGTTTCAACCTCGACCCCGGGCGCGTGCAGGCCCGCGGGAGAGAGCGTGAAGATCTCGACACCCTTCGATGTCACACCAATCGAATGTTCGAACTGTGCCGAAAGGGACTTGTCCCGCGTCACGGCGGTCCAGTCATCCGCAAGCATTTTCACATCTGCGCGGCCCAGGTTGATCATCGGTTCAACGGTGAAGATCATGCCTTCTCTCAGTTCAGGCCCTGTGCAGGGCCTGCCGAAGTTCAGGATATCGGGGGAATCGTGAAAGACCTGCCCGATGCCATGGCCGCAAAAGTCGCGGACCACGGAACAGCGTTCGGCCTGGGCGTAGGTCTGGATCGCGTGGCCGATATCCCCAAGGCGTGCGCCGGGCTGCACGGCCCTTATCCCGCGCATCATTGCTTCATGCGCGATCTGGATCAGGCGTTCGGCCGCGCGCTTCGGCTTGCCGACCACATACATCCGGCTTGAATCGCCATGCCACCCGTCATGGATCAGCGTGACATCGACATTCACGATATCCCCGTCGCGCAATTTCTTCTGATCGGGAAAACCGTGACAGACCACGTGGTTGACCGATGTGCAGCAGGCGTATTGATATCCCTCATAGCCCAAAGTCGCCGGCGTCGCGTCATGGGCGGCCGCGAAGTCGCGCACGAAGGCATCGATCTGCGCCAAAGCACTGCCTTCGCGAACCAGATCACAGACACCGTCAAGGCATCTGGCGGTCAGGGCGCCCGCGCGGCGCATCCCCTCGAAGGCATCCGGTCCGTAAAGCTTGATCGCCCCGGTTCTGCGGGCGTCCTGCGCCCTTGGTGCGACAGGCACATCTATGTAACTGTCCATTTGTGGCCTCCTTTCCGGTATCCATCGCAGCGGCAGGGGTCGATTGACCGGTAGCCGCCTATGCGTATATACGAATCGTATATGTTTCGTATATTGATGAAAGAGAGGTCCGTCGATGGGCATCGTGAAAATCGGGGACGACCTGCACGAGGAACTGCGCAAGGCCAGCTCGGTCATGTGCCGTTCGATCAATGCGCAGGCCGAATTCTGGATCAAGGTCGGCATGCTGGCCGAAGCAAACCCGACCTTGTCCTTTTCGGACATCATGGCGCAGCAGCTTAAGAACGCAGAGGTTCAGGTCCCGGTGATCAAAGCGGCCTGAACCTGACGCCGGGCTGGTCGGCGCGCAGCGTGGGTCAAGTGGTCGCCAATCCTGTCCGGGGATCCAGATGGCGCCCCACCCGGGGTGATGCCACCGGCGGCGTGCTACCCTGCGAAGGGCTGGCTCCCGAAGGGTTGGTCCGCGAGCCAGTCGATGAACACACGCAAGCGGGGCGAAAGCTGTCGGTCGCGGGGATAGAGCGCGACAATGGGCGATGGCGCGGGGGCATGGTCGGCCAGGACCTCCACCAGACGACCTGCGGCGATGTCGGCACCAAGGTGATAGCGCGGGACCTGCACAAGACCAAGCCCGCGCCGGGCCGCTTCCACCATCGTTTCGGCCCCGGTGGTCGTCAGCGAGGCGGGCAGGGCGCGCGTGACCTCCTTGCCGTTGAAGGTAAACGCCAGGTCCAGCGGCGCCCCGGTGCTGGTGGACAGGAAGGCCACGATCCGATGGCCGTCCAGATCGTCGGGCGTCTGGGGGATACCATGCCGGGCGAAATACTCCGGCGCCGCGACCACGGCTTCCGGCAAGGCCCCCAACCGGCGTACGATCAGGTCGCTGTCGGCCGGTTCGCCCACGCGCACCACGCAATCCACGCCCTCGCGGACCAGATCGACCAGACGGTCGCCTTCGGACAGAACGAAGTCGAGATCAGGGTGCGTGGCAAGGAAGTCGGGCAGACCAGGCAACAGGAAATGCCGCGCCAGTGTGCCATGGACATCCACCCTTAGCCGGCCCCGGACCGAGCCGCCCTTGAAGGCAGCCTCTGCGGTTTCGACGTCCGCTACGATGTCGAGGCAGCGTCGATGCCAGGCCTCGCCGTCGAGGGTCGGCACCACGACCCGCGTCGTGCGGTCGAGCAGACGCACGCCCAGCCGGGTCTCAATCCGCTTGATGACCTCGGACACGGTCGAGCGGGGCAGGCCGAGCGTTTCGGCCGTGCGGCGAAAGCTGCGTGTCTCAACGATGCGGATGAAGACGTGCATCTCGTCGAACCGGTCCATTGTTCGCTCCTGTCGAATTATCATTCCCAAAAGATGGCAATTAACCGAGCCGTTCAATGGCCTATGTCCGTAAAGCAGACCCAAACAGCAAGGAATTCCCGAATGTCAGATGAAACCCAGAAGATCGCCCTTGTGACCGGTGCGTCGCGCGGGATCGGCGCGGCCATCGCCCGCCGCCTGGCCAGCGACGGCTTTGCCGTGGTGGTGAATTACGCCGGCAGCGAAGATGCCGCGCACGCGGTGGTCGCGCAGATCCGCACCGATGGCGGCCGCGCGATTGCCGCACAGGCCGACGTGTCGGACCCTGCGCAGGTTGCGCAGCTTTTCGACCGGGCAGAGGCGACCTTCGGTGTGCCCGACGTTCTGGTGAACTCCGCCGGGATCATGCAGCTTGGCCCGCTTGCCGAAAGCGAGGACGAGATGTTCGACAGCATGATCGCGACGAACCTGAAGGGAACGTTCAACACCCTGCGCGCCGCGGCGCGACGGATGCCGAATGGCGGGCGGATCGTGAACCTGTCCACCTCGGTCGTGGGGGCGAAACTGCCGACCTACAGCATTTATGCTGCCACCAAGGCCGCAGTCGAGGTGATGGGCGATATCCTGTCCAAGGAACTGCGCGGGCGGAAGATCACGGTAAATTCCGTCGCGCCGGGCCCGACGGCAACCTCGCTGTTCCTTGATGGCAAGACCGACGCGCAGATCGAAAGCCTGTCGAAGGCCAATCCGCTTGAGAGGCTGGGGCAGCCGGAGGACATCGCGAACACCGTCGCCTTTCTTGTCGGCCCCGACGGCGGCTGGATAAACGGTCAGACCCTGCGCGCCAATGGCGGCATGGTCTGATGGTCACAGGCGCTACAGACGGAAGAAGGTTCGGATGGAATGGGCCGGCAATTCGGGTTGCTCCAACGCTGCGAAATGCTCGCCGCGCGGCAGGGAGTTCCATTGCCTGATGTCAAAGGCCCGCTCGCCCCAGGATCGGGGAGACGTTGATAGTTCCCTTGGAAACAGCGCCATGCCCGTCGGGGGCCAAGCCCGTCGGGCGAAGGATCCGTTCATCGGGTGCAAAGGCGACAGGGCGCGCACGGATCACGGAGAGAGGGGCAACGCGGCCCTTTTGCCTGGCAGGTGGAAAGACCCGCCCCAAGGGGGTCGCCTTGGGGCGGGGTTTGGTCACTTGTCGACGTAGTTGCTCGGGAACAGGGCGCGAAGCGAGGCTTCGTCGCCCGGCGTCTTGAACGTCTCGTCCTTGCCGATTTGCTGCGCCTTCTCGACAGCCGGGCGCGCGTTGATCGCCTTGAACCATCGCGCAACCTCGGGGAACTGCGCCAGACCTTCGCCGCCCAGCACACGATCGCCCCGGATCGCCCAACCCCATGCGGAAATATCTGCGATGGAATAGCTGTCGCCAACGATGAACGTGCGCCCCTTCAGGTGGTCGTTCAGCACCTGGTAGTGGCGCTCAGCCTCGCGCAGGTAGCGGTTCTTGGCATAGGGAAGGTCTTCGGGCGCGCTGTGATGGAAGTGGACGCTTTGACCCGAAAACGGCCCCAGACCGGAGGCAATGAATTGCAGCCAGGACAGCAACGCGCCACGGTCTTCGGGCGCCACGCCCAGCTTGCCGGTCTTGTCGGAGAGGTAGAGCAGGATTGCCGTGCTGTCGAAGACGACCGTGCCGTCGTCGTCGATCGCGGGCACCTTGCCGTTCGGGTTGATCGCCCGGAACTCCGGCGTGTGTTGCTGACCCTGCGCGGTGTCGACCGGCACCAGTTCGTAGGGCAGGTCGGCTTCTGTCAGAAACAGGGCGATCTTCAGCGGGTTGGGCGTCGGGTGATAATAGAATTTCAACATCTGGTATCCTGTAGGCTTGAGATGGGCCGGGGTCATTCGTCCGCAGGGGCGATCTTGTCCTGGGTTTTCGTGTCGAAATCCGAAGCATCATGGCGCTCGTGCAGTTGCTCGTTCAGCGGACCGCGGGTGCGGTTCACGATACGGCCACGTTGGACGGCGGGGCGGGCAAGGATCTCTTCGGCCCAGCGACGCAGGTTGGTGTAGCTTTCCACGTCCAGGAACTCGCCGGCGTCATAGGCCTCGCCCAGTACCAGGTTGCCGTACCAGGGCCAGGTCAGCATGTCCGCGATGGTGTATTCGTCCCCGCCCAGATAGCGGTGCTGGGCCAATTCGCGGTCCAGGACGTCCATCTGGCGCTTGGTTTCCATCGTGAAGCGGTCGATCGGATATTCGAACTTTTCGGGGGCATAGGCGTAAAAGTGGCCAAAGCCGCCGCCGAGATAAGGCGCGGAGCCTTGCAGCCAGAACACCCAGTTCAGGGTCTCGGTGCGCGCTGCGGGGGTGTTGGGCAGGAAGGCTCCGAATTTCTCGGCCAGATACAGCAGGATCGAGCCGCTCTCGAAGACGCGGGTGCCGGTTTCGCTGTCCAGCAGCGCCGGGATCTTTGAATTCGGGTTCAGCGCCACGAAGCCCGAGGAAAACTGATCGCCCTCGCCGATCCTGATCAGATGGGCGTCGTATTCCGCGCCCGTCTTGCCAATCGCCAGAAGCTCTTCCAGCATGATCGTGACTTTCTGGCCGTTGGGCGTCCCCATCGAATAAAGCTGAAGGGGGTGCTTTCCGACCGGCAGTTCCGCGTCAAAGGTGGGGCCGGCGATCGGACGGTTTGTCTTGGACCAGTCTCCGCCGTTTTCGGCGTCCCATGTCCAAACCTTGGGGGGGATGTAATCGGCCATAACAGGTCTTCCTTTCAAGTGGATCGCGCGAATGAACTTTCGCGGCAGGTCGTCTTGCCCCGGTTCAAGCGAGCCCGGGTCGTGATCTCCCATGCCTTGAACACGGCGCAGGCGCTCCGGGTGGGTCATGGCGCCCTCTGGTACTGTCAGATAGGTCGCATGGCCGCCGGGTCTTCGAACGTGTCTCTGCTTAGCCATTGTTGAGCAATCACTCAACGCCTTCTGTTGCGCTCACAGCCATTTGATAGGGACAGGGTCCACCATGCGGGACAAACCCACCGGTCCTCTGAGGGTCCGGGCAGCCTGACCTGCGGCGTCTCTGCCGCCGATAATTCTGCGTCCCGGCACGACATTGCCCCTGTCTTTCGGGGCAGTTGAAAGCGGGGAATATCCAGTTGAGCGAAGGAATACACCGGGGAAGGAAAAGGGGCGATCTCGCGGGAAAGCCCTGTGCCGGGTCCTGCACGACGAAGATATGCAGCCCCCCAAGACCCAGGTGCCCGACGCGGTCGAGCACGCCAGCTTTGCCTTGGACATGGGCCTGGCGCCCGAGAGCGGAGCAGGGACGAGAGGTCGTCCCCGGAGGCAACGCAGCCGAAAGCCGGCTGCCCCCGCGGACCGTTCAACGCGCCACATCTTCCGGGCGCAAGGGTGTCGAACGCGGTATTCCGCGTCAGCTATCGCCTTGGGCCGTCGCGGCCGCGCCAGCCCCGGTGGCGATCTTGAGCGTCGCCCAGGCCTGCGCGGCATCGTTCACCGCCGACGCGGCCGAAATCCGCGCCGAGGCGGTGTTGCGGTCGGTGTCCAGCAGATCCAGCAGCGTGATCGCGCCATTGCGGTAATTCTCTTGTGCAAGGGACAGCGCGCGGCCGTAATCGTCTGCGGCGGTGCGCAGCAGGCCGGCTCTCTGGCGATAGCGGGCCAGGTTGGACTGCGCGACCTGCACATCCTCGACCGCATCCAGAACGGTGGCCCGCCAGGTGATCTCGGATTGTTTCGCCATCGAGATTTCCGCATCGCGGCTTGCCCTCAGGCTGCCCTGATTGAAGATGGGCAGCGACAGGCTCGGCCCGAAGCTCCAGGTGTCGCTGCTGTCACTGCGCCCGACCGAACCGGTCAGGGACAGCGACGGGTAGAGCGCGGCTTCGGCCACACCGACCTCGGCCACGGCCACGGTCAGTTCGGCTTCGGCGCTGCGGACATCGGGGCGGTTGCGCAACAGATCGGCGGGAACGCCGGTGCTGGACCCACCCGGGGTGCGCAGTTGCGCCGAGCCTTTCTGCATCTGTTGCAGGATCGGGGCAGCGGGTTCGTTCAGCAGGGTCGCGATTGCATAGACCCTGGCGTCGAACAGGGCGGAATACTGGGGCAGGGCGGCGCGCGCGGTGGACAGCAGCGCCTGGGCCTCTGCCACCTCGTATTCGGTTGCGGCCCCCGCATCGTACTGGCTGCGCGTGATGTCCACGGTTTCTTCGCGCGCCTGGATGGTTTCCCGCGTCAGGGCGAGAATTTCCTGATAATAGCGCGCATCCGAATAATCGGCGAGCAGCTCTGCCAGCCAGGCAAGCCGGGCGGTTTCGGCATCGGCACGTGCGGCAGTCACGCCGGCAAGGGCGCTTTCACGTTCGCGCTGGATGCCGCCGAACAGGTCGATGACGAAGGTGGCGCCCAGGTCCGCCGAAGTCGTCGTGGTGGTGGCGATGCCATCCCCCCCGGCCCGCGTCTGAGAGGCCGAAAGCGATCCTTCCAGCGCGGAATTGACGCCGGTCTGGCGCAATTCGGCCTGCGCCTGGCGGATCGCCTCGTTGGCGGTCATCACGTCAAGGTTTTGCGCCAGACCGCGCGTCACGAGCGCATCAAGAGTGTCATCGTTGTAGCTGCGCCACCAGGTCTGGGTCGCGACGGCGCCGATGGCCTGGGCATCGCCCTGAACGAAGCGCGCTTCCAGCGAAAGATCGGGGCGCTGGTAGTCGGGACCGACAGCGCAGCCGGCGAGGGCCAGGGTAAGCAGAAGGGAATGAGGTTTCACTTGGAAGTCTCCACACGGGTACGCAACAGGCTCGTGGCCTTGATGACGGCGACATAGAACAGCGGGACCATGACGACCCCGATCAGGGCGGAAAAGATGATCCCCCCGAGCATCCCGGTGCCAATGGATTTCTGCGCGTTGGCCCCGGCGCCGGAGGCAAGGACCAGCGGCATGATGCCAAAGCCGAAGGCCAGCGATGTCATCAGGATCGGGCGCAGACGCTGACGCGACGCGGCCACCGTGGCCTCGAGCAGGTCCATCCCCCGACCGCGCAGCGTCTCGGCGAATTCGACGATCAGGATCGCGTTTCGCGCCGCAAGGCCGATGGTGGTCAGCAAGCCGACCTTGAAATAGACATCGTTGGATTGCCCGAAGTACCAGGTCGCGACCATCGCCCCGAGGATACCCACCGGCACCGAGAGCATGACCGCGAAGGGCACCGACCAGCTTTCGTACAGCGCGGCGAGGCAGAGGAAGACCACCAGCGCGGACAGGCTGTAAAGCAGCGTCTCCTGGTTGCCCGCCAGCCGCTCCTGATAGCTCAGCCCGGTCCAGGCCGTGCCGTAGCCGCCGCCCAGATCGGCGGTCAGTTCCTCCATCGCCGCCATCGCATCGCCCGAGCTTAGCCCCGCAGCGGCGGCACCGGAGATTTCCAGCGCACGTGTGCCCCCGTACCGGGCCAGTTTCGGGGTCACGGTTTCCCATTCCTGCGTGATGAAGGCCGAAATCGGCACCATCTCGGAATTCTCGCTGCGGACATACCATTGATTGATGTCCTCGGGTTGCATCCGGGCGGTTGCGGTGCCTTGCACGATGACCTCGCGCAGATCGTTTCCAAGCGGGAAATCGTTGACATAGGAGCCCGAGAAGACCGTCGACAGCATTGAGTTCACATCCGAAAGCGACACGCCGAGGGCCTCGGCCTTCTGCTGATCGATCACCATCTTCAGCGAGGGTTCCGTGGCGTCTTCGTTGCCCCGCATGTTCGTGACGCGGCCATCTTCAGTGGCGAGCGTGACCAGCTTGTCCGCCGCAGCGCTCAGGGCGGCCTGGCCTGCACCCGACTGGTCCACGAGGTACATGGAGAAGCCCGATGCGGACCCCAGCCCCTGAATCGCCGGAGGTTGCACGACAAAGAACTTGCCCAGACGTGATTGCGCAAAGGCCATGTTGGTGCGGTTCATCAGATCCGCGGCCTCAAGGCCGGGACGGTCATCGAAATCCTTCAGCTTGATGAACAGCATGCCATAGTTCTGGCCGCTGCCGCTGAAGCTGAAGCCGACGTTGGAAAACACGTTTTGCACGATGTCGGTTTCTTCCGTCAGCAGATGGGTTTCGAGCGCGGCAATCGCATGTTCGGTCTGCTGCGTGGTCGAACCCTGGGGCAGTTCCACGATGGTCATCAGCACGCCCTGATCCTCGGTCGGCAGGAACGAGCTGGGCAGGCGGTCATAGACCCACCAGGCGGCAAATCCGACACCGAGCAGCAGCACCAGCACCCGGAAGGGGCGGCGCGCAAGGCGGGCCACGGTGGTGCCATAGCCCCCCGTCAGCCGGTCGAGCCCGGTGTTGAACCAGCGCAGCGGGGCGATGGTCCTTTTCTCATGCGCGGGCTTGAGAAGCTGCGCGCACATCGCCGGTGTCAGGATCAGCGCCACGAATAGCGACAGCACCATGGCCGAGATGATCGTGACCGAGAACTGCTTGTAGATCACGCCGGTCGATCCCGACATGAAGGCCATCGGCAGGAAGACCGCCGACAGGACCATCACGATGCCGATCAGCGCGGTCGAGATTTCTCCCATGCTTTTCTCGGTGGCGGCCACGGCGTCGAGGCCTTCTTCCTCCATCACGCGCTCGACGTTTTCGACGACCACGATGGCGTCATCCACAAGCAGGCCGATGGCCAGCACGAGGGCGAACATCGACAGGGTGTTGATCGACATGCCGAAGACCGCCAGCACGCCGAAGGTGCCCAGCAGGACGACCGGCACGGCGATGGTCGGAATGATCGTCGCGCGCCAGCTTTGCAGGAACAGCAGGATCACGAGGAAGACCAGCACCACCGCCTCGATCAGGGTGTGATAGACCTGTTCGATGGACTCCTCGACAAAGGGCGAGGTGTCGTAGGGGTATTCGACCGTCACGCCATCGGGCAGGGACGGGACCAGATTTTCGACCACGGCGCGCACCCGTTCGGCGGTGTCGACCGCATTGGCCCCTGTGGCAAGGTTGACACCAAAGCCCGCTGCGGGATGGCCGTCAAAGCGGCTCGTGGTGCTGTAATCCTCGGCGCCAAGTTCGATTGTGGCGACGTCCTGAAGATAGACAGCCGACCCGTCGGTGTTGGTTTTCAGCAAGATGGACTGGAAGTCCTGGACCGACTGAAGCTGTGATTGCGCCGAAAGGGAGACGGTGAATTGCTGGCCCTCGGTGACCGGCTGATCACCGAGGCTGCCGACGGTGATATTGGTGTTCTGCTCGGAAACGGCGGTGGTCACGTCGTCGGCGGTCAGCTGGTACTGATAAAGCCGCGAGGGATCGAGCCAGATGCGCATCGCATATTCGCTGCCGAAGCTGTTGATGGAGCCGACGCCTTCGGTCCGCTGCACGGCATCTTCGATGGTGCTGCCCAGGATGTCGCCAAGCTCAAGCGTGGAATAGCGGCCATCCTCGCTGACCAGAGCGCCAACCAGAAGGATCGAGCTGGTCGAGCGGGTGACCGAAACACCGGAGGTCGTGACGCTGTCGGGCAGCTTGGATTCGACAAGCTGGAGCTTGTTCTGCACCTGCACCTGCGCCATGTCGGGATCGACCGTATCGTCGAAGGTCAGCGATACGCTGGCCGAGCCTTCGGTCGAGGAGGCGGTCATGTAGGTCAGGCCGTCCAGCCCGGTCAGCCCGTCTTCGATGATCGTGGTGACCGAATTCTCGACCGTCTGGGCCGAGGCCCCGCTATAGGTCGCGCTGATGCGAACGGTCGTGGGGGCGATGTCGGGATATTGCGAAATCGGCAGGCTCGAGACGCTGAAGGCCCCGACGAGCATGGCGACGATCGCCAGGACCCAGGCAAAGACCGGGCGGTGAATGAAAAACGATGCCATGGATCAGTCCTCTGCGCCGCTGGTGTCGCCGGAGACGCTGTCCTGGACATTGCCGTCGGAGTCGATGGTTGCGGCCACCGGCGTGACGGCCTGACCGGCCTGCAGGGACGACAGCCCGTCCACGATCAGCTGATCGCCTTCGCTCAGCCCTTCACGCACGATCCAGGCGTTCCGGTAGCTGCCCTCGTCGGTCAGCGTGACCTGTTTCGCATTGCCGTCCTCGCCCACGATAAAGGCGGTCAGCTGGCCGGAGTTGGCCCGTGTGGCCGCGCGTTGCGGCACCAGGTAGGCCTGCATCGTGCCAATCACGATCTCGCTGCGCAGGAACATGCCGGGAATGACGATGTGATGGGGGTTGTCGAACTGGAAACGAACAGTGACGGTCCCGGTGGTCGTGGAAACCAGGTTGCCGGGGGTGACCAGCGTTCCCGTGCCCCTGTAGACATCGCCGTTTTCCAGCGTCAGCGTGGCCTCAAGGTCTTCGTTGGGCGTAAGGCTGCCCTCGTCGGCGCCCTTGCGGAATGACAGGATGCGCGCGCTGGTCTCTACCATATCGACATAGATCGGGTCCGAGCGCACGATGGTCGTCAGCTCGTCACTTTGCCCTGCGGTTACAAGATCCCCGACAGAGACGGTGGACACATCCGGGCGCCCCTCGATCGGGCTTGTCACGGTGGCCCAGGACAGTTCCGTCTGGGCGTAATCGAGCGCCGCCTGCGCGGCCTCCAGCGTCGCTTCGGCTTCGGCCAGGCTGGCGCGCGCCTCTTCGACCTCGGCTTCGGTATATCCGCGCCCCGACAGTCCTTCGGCGCGATCATAGGCCGATTGGGCCACGGGCAGATTGGCCCGCGCCTTGGCCAGATCCGCACGCGCCGAGGCTTCGGCAGCCAGGTAGGCGGAATCGTCGATGCGGAACAGCGGATCCCCCACGGCAAGCTGGTCGCCCGGTGTATAGAGGACCTCTTCGATCACGCCGCCGACGCGCGGGCGCACCTCGACCTCCTGAAAGGCAACGGCGCGGCCCGGCAAGGAGGCCGAACGCGGCACTTCTTCCAGTCGGGCCTCGATCACGCCGACCTCCATCGGGCCCGCCGGACCTGTTGGCGCCCCTTGGGCCGATGCGATTGATGCGAGAACCGACAGCACCATTGCGGCCCCCGAGAGCTTTTGAACGCCAGCTAGCATGATCCTGTGATCCCTTGACTGTTTCGAAGTGTCGGTGCTTAATATGCACAGTTTGCACAGTATGCAAAGAGCAACGAGATGACACTTAGTTTACGAGACAGGCGGCGCCTGGAGACAGCCCGTGAAATCCAGCAGGCGACGTTGCGATTGGCCATGCGCGAAGGCTTCGACGCCGTGACGACAGAAGCGATTGCGGCAGAGGCCGGTATCAGCACGCGCACCTTCTTCAACTACTATCCGAACAAGGAATCTTCGGCGATCGGCGTGCCTCCGGGGTATCGCACCGAAGACAAGGCGGCGCTGCGCACGGGCACCGGGCCGTTGGCCACGGACATCAAGGCGTTTCTTGATCGGCACATGATGGCGCTGGCCGAGAACGAGGAAACCTTGCGGATGGTCCGCAAGATCGTGCGTGCCAACGCCAAGGCCAGCGGCGTCCTGGATCGCATTCACCTTGACGAGCGCGACGAGCTGGCCGAATGCCTGCGCCCCCGCGTCAACGACGTGCACGTCGCGATAGCGCTTGCCGCCAATGCGGCGGCCTGCACATCACGCGCGATCCACCTATGGGAGAACGAGGATAGCGTGCCCCTGGCACAGGCCCTCGATACCATCTGGGCCGGACAAGTCACTGCCGCGCGATTGCTGACGGCCGGATAGTCGCCCTCGAACTAAGCCTGCGCTCGCGCTGCGGGATCGAGGCCTCCTCTACTCGGGAACACAGATTTCGCCGCGGGCAATGGCACGGCCCGTTCCGAACAGGAGACCGGCGATGATCAGGCATAGTGCAGTCAGACCGACCTGACCGGCCAGTGTGTGACCCGGGCTGGCTGCCAGAGTGCCAAAGCGCAGGCTGGCAAGGGTCAGCGCGGCGACCGGAAAGCTGAGCGCCCAGAGGGACAGGGAAAATGGTTGGCCGCGCAGCTTGCCGACCTGGGTCAGGGCCAGCCCCAGAAAGACCAGTGTCGCGCCGTAGAGGATCCGCGCGAAGGCGTCCAGCACGCCGCCATTCAGTTGCAGCCAGGCAAGGAACGTCACCGCAGGGGGCGCTATCAGGATCGCCAGTGTCGGCACCATGCGCCCCGGCAGGGGATCGTGAAAGATCAGCCTGTTCATGACCAGAACAAGCAGGACGATCCAGAAGATCAGGCCGGCCGAAAAGAACACCCAGGACGTTTCGGGAAAGCCAAGGCCGACCCCCGCCACCGGTGCCACCACGTTGCCCACGGCCGGAATGAACCAGGCGGGCGAGATATGGATGGTCTGGAACTTGCGATGGCCGATCCAGTTGGACAGGACTGCCAGCGACAGTGTCGCCTGGCTTGCGGCGCCGATCAGCCAGATCACCCGCGCCAGACCTTGCGACGTCGGGGCCAGCGCCGTGGCAATCAACAGCATCGAAATTGAGAACGCCGGAAAGAAGGCCAGCTTGACCGGGTGCTTCCATTCCGCCGCGACGGCCCCGGGATACCGCAGCGCCTTGAGCGAATAGATACTGACCAGGGTCACGAAGACCGCCACCGTCCCCGCCAACGCCACCAGACCGGCAAGGGGAAGCCCCGCGAGATGCAGCGCGGTCGTCAGCCCGGACAGCCCCATGACGGCGGCAAAGAACGGCACCGGAAAGTGTTCAAGCCGCGATGTCCGCGCCTCGGACCGGCTGTCTGATAAGGTCATGTCGTCTCCGATGCGGAAGGCTTTGCTTGGGCAATCCTCCCCAAAATCAGGGGTCTGCGGAAGTATTATATTTTCCGATGACGTCCCCCCGGCTGTGTCATGTGTCGATGCCAGAAGTCCGACCGGGAGCGTTGCCGGTTCGCGGTCGGCAAGCTTCAGGGGCGGTATGGGCCCTCCTGCCGGAGCCGATGCTGCCATAGGGGTTTTCGGACCCGGCGATCGTTCAGCCTGAGGTATATCTGCTGCGGTTCACCGGGGGGCGGCGGTGTCGGGCCCTTTGTCGGGCGACTTATGCCTGTTCTATTCCCGCCTGCGCCTCTGGACAGGGCCAACAGGTGTTGTATGCGTTAGGAATTGCGTTCCGCTTGCCTCTTCTTTCGCGAGACGGCGCATTTCGAAGCATTACCCATGGGAGGAATCATGGATCGTCGTTCTTTCATTCGCCAAGCTGGCCTGGCCGGTGCGGGCGCTGGCGCTGCCGCTTTGGCAACCCCCGCCGTTGCACAGGATCGCATCACCTGGCGCATGGTCACCACCTGGCCGAAGAATTTCCCCGGCCTCGGTGTCGGCGCGCAGCGTATGGCTGACCGTATCACCACCGCCTCGGGCGGCCGCCTGACCATCCAGGTCTATTCGGCCGGCGAAATGGTTCCGCCGCTGCAATCGCTGGATGCCGTCATCGATGGCACCGCGGAAATGAGCCACGGTGCCGCCTACTACTGGCAGAACAAATCCACCGCCCTGTCGTTCTTCACCGGCGTGCCCTATGGCATGACCTCCGGCGAACTGGCCGCATGGGTCGGTCACATGGGCGGTCAGGAACTGTGGGACGAGGTCTATGACCAGTTCGGCGTTCAGGGCTTCCTGTCGGGCAACACCGGCACACAGGCCGGCGGCTGGTTCCGGGAAGAAGTCACCGGTCTCGACAGCCTGAAGGGCCTGCGCTTCCGGACCCCCGGTCTTGGCGGCCGCGTCTGGGAAAAACTGGGCGCCACGGTCACCAACATGGCGGCGGGCGAGATCTTCCAGGCACTGCAATCGGGTGCGCTGGACGCGGCCGAATTCGTCGGCCCCTACAACGACCTGGCCCTCGGCTTCTACCAGGTGGCGAAGAACTATTACTTCCCCTCCTTCGTCGAACCCGGTCTGGCCACCGAACTGGTCGTCGACAAGGCCAAGTACCAGGCCCTGCCCGAAGATCTGCAAGCCATCGTTCGCGATGTCTGTCAGGCCGAATACGACACGGTTTCCTCGGACTTCATTGCCAACGACCCGCGTGCGCTCAAGACCCTGGTCGATGACCACGGCGTGCAGGTGCGCCAGTTCCCCGATGAGATCCTGGAAGCCGGTGCCGTGGCCTCGATGGAGATCATCTCGGAGCTGCGCGACAGCGATGACGAGATGACCCGCAAGGTCACCGAGCACTTCATCGAGTCGCTGAACCTGATGCGGACCCGGACCGAAGGCAACGACATGAACTTCATCGAAGCCCGCGAAAAGTACTTCACGCTCTGAACGCGCGTCTTTGCGACATTGAAAAGGCCCGGGCAGATGCCCGGGCCTTTTGCGTTTCCGATACCCGGTTCATTGGGCGCTGCGGTGGAAGGGGGGCGCAGCGCCCTTGGCTCTAGCCCGCGATGATCGAGGGCAGCCAGGTGACGACCTGGGGGAAGGCGAACAGCAGGGCGATGGCCAGGATCTGCAGCGCCACGAAGGGCAGGATGCCCCTGTAGATCGCCGATGTCGGCACATCGTCCGGCGCCACGCCGCGCAGGTAGAACAGCGCAAAGCCGAAAGGCGGCGTCAGGAAGGAGGTCTGCAGGTTCACCCCCACCATGACGCCCAGCCAGACCGGGCTGATGTCCATGCCCAGAAGGATCGGCGCGGTGATCGGGATCACGATGAAGATGATCTCGAAGGTGTCCAGGATGAAGCCCAGCACGAACATGATGGCCATCACAACTGCCACGGCCATCAGCGGTCCACCCGGCAAGCCGGTCAGGAATTCATGCACCAGGGCGTCGCCGCCCATCATGCGGAACACCACGGAAAAGACCGCGGCCCCGAACAGGATGATGAAGACCATGCTGGTGATGGTGGCCGTCTGGACCGCCGTCTGATGCAGGATCTTCCAGGACAGCTTCCAGCGCAGCGCCGCCAGCAATGTAGCGCCGACCGCCCCGACAGAGGCCGCTTCGGTCGGAGTGGCAATCCCGCCCAGGATCGAGCCCAGCACGGCCAGGATCAGCAGCAGCGGCGGCACCAGCGCGGTCATGATCTCGCGCTTCAGGTGGTGTTTCTCTTCGGGCGGCACCGGGGTGGCAGGGCAGCTTTCGGGATCGGTCGCCGCCTTGAACAGCACCCAGCCGATATAAAGCAGCACCAGCATCACACCGGGCAGCAGCGCGCCGGCAAACAGATCCCCGACCGAGACGGGCGCGGGGGCAAAGTTGCCCTTGGCCATCTGCACCTGCGCGTTGATCCCCGACAGCATGTCGCCCATGAAGATCAGCACCGTCGAGGGCGGAATGATCTGCCCCAGCGTGCCCGAGGCACAGATCACCCCGGTGGCCAGCGTCGGCTTGTAGCCCGCGCGGGTCATCGCCGGCAGCGAAATCAGGCCCATGGTGACCACCGTGGCCCCCACGACCCCGGTCGAGGCCGCCAGCATGGCGCCCACGATCACCACGGAAATCGCCAGACCGCCGCGCATGTTGCCGAACAGCTTGCCCATGGTCATCAGCAGCTGTTCCGCGATCTGCGACCGTTCCAGCATCACGCCCATGAAGACGAACAGCGGCACGGCCACGAGGACCTCGTTCGTCATGTAGCCGATGTAGCGATTGGGCAGAGAGCCGAAGTTCGACGGGTCGAAGACCCCGAAATGCATCCCCAGCAGGGCAAACAGCAGCGAGGTCCCCGCCAGGGTGAAGGCCACCGGGAACCCCAGCAGCAGGAAGCCGATGATGCCGACGAACATCAGCCCGGAGAGCAACTCTCCGATCAGAAGGGGATCCATCAGACGGCCTCCACGGGATGCGCGGGATCGTTCCGGCGGGTATAGCGAATGCGTTCAGGCACCAGGTCCTCGTGCCCGGTCAGGGTCAGGACAGAGCGCAGGATCATGGCCAGCCCCTGCAGGGCGATCAGCAGGGCGAAGACCAGGATGAAGGTCTTGAGCACGAAAAGCCCCGGCATCCCGCCGACGTTGGCCGATCCTTCGCCGTAGCTCCAGGCGCGTTTGACGAAGGGCAGGGAATAGGTCCAGACGACGTACATGGCGGGCATCAGGAACAGCACGACACCGATCAGGTCGATGACGGCCTTCTTGCGCGGGCTGGCCGGGCGATAGAAGATATCGACCCGGACGTGGTTGTCCCGCAGCAGGGCGAAACCGGCCACGGCGGTGAACATGGCGCCGTTCAGCCAGATGTAGAGATCCTGCATCCAGACATAGCTGATGGCGAAAACGTACCGCTGCACCACCACGGTGAAGCAGACGAGAACGATGCCGACCGAAAGCCAGGACAGCACGGTCCCGACCAGCGCATTGATCGCGCAGATTATCGCGGCGATCCTCCCAAGGATCTGCATGGTATATCCTCTTTTGACAGGCACGGCCCCCGCCATGCGATTGACCTGCTCTATGCCGCGTCAACCAGGGGAGTCCAAGAGTTGAGCGCCAGGAAAAGTGGAGCTTTACCGCGAAAAGGGCCCGGCGCAAGCCACCGGAGGTTCCTTGGGCGGATTGAACCGGATCTTTGCCCGACGAGACCGGGGGGCGCATGGCAGGACCCCGGCGCCGATCTTGAAACCATATCGAAGCGCCCGGCGGGTGAGATTCTGACCGGCTTTGCATATCAGAAGGTATGCCACACGCCCAAGACCCTCCCCCTCGCCGGCGCAACCGATGGCCCCGGCCTTGCTGGTGCATCTTCCCTTGCCTGTCCGGGAACAGGGCAGGCGCATGGCCGCGCAAGCGCATCAATTCAGTGATCTGAAGCCTGAAACAAGGTGAGGCTGCGTCACGGCAACAGGCAGATGGGGACAGATGGGCGATCCATCGCTTCGCGATGATCCAGGCAATGGTCGGGGCAATGTACGCTCTGCGGTCCCGCAAACACCCATCGTGCCAGACCCCGGCCGCTGCCGAAATGGTTCGCGACGCTCAGGTTGCTGACGCCCGACACCCGCGATGCGGTGCTGTCCGTGGGCGAGACGGTGCAGGTTACGGCCGGCAACATCGTGGTCCGGGAAGGCGAAGAGACCACGGATCTCTACATCATCGAAGCCGGAGACGTCGCCTGCATGCGCGCCGGTGCCGAAGAAGACGATGACGACTGGCCGGTTCTGGCGCGGGTTTGGCACAGGGCTGCCGCATTGCGGCGGGCATCCCACTCATTTCTGCGCAGACCTTGCCGGCATCGCACCATGATTGCCGCCCTGTGCGCCGGCAGTCATTGCGCTGTCTCCGCCCGCCCGGCTAGCCTTGCGCCATGACATCTTCCCCCAAGTCCGCTGCCACCCTGACGCTGTCCGATATCCTCTCCGCCCGCCGGGTGCTGCGCGGGCAGGCGGATGCCACGCCGATGGTGCCCTCCGCGAAGATGAGCGCGCATCTGGGGCAGGAGTTTCTGCTGAAGCTGGAAACCACCCAACCCATCGGCGCCTTCAAGCTGCGCGGCGCGTTGAATGCCATTGCCAACCTGCCGCCCGACACCGCCGGGGTGACCTGCTGTTCCACCGGCAACCACGGGCGCGGTGTTGCCCATGCGGCGCGGGCGCGGGGGATGCGGGCGGTGGTCTGCATGTCCGCGCTGGTGCCGCAGGCCAAGGTCGATGGCATCCGGGCGCTTGGCGCAGAGGTCCGCATCTGCGGCACCAGCCAGGACGAGGCCGAGGCGGAAAGCCAGCGCCTTGCGCAGGCGGAAAACCTTGCCGTGATCTCTCCCTTCGACGACCCCCACGTGATCGCCGGGCAGGGCACCATCGGGATCGAGATGATGGAGGCCCGCCCCGACCTCGACCTGATCCTTGTGCCACTGTCCGGTGGCGGTCTGGCGGCGGGCGTGGCGCTGGCGGTGAAAACGGTGAACCCACGGACCCGCGTCATCGGCGTCTCGATGGATCGCGGCGCGGCGATGCATCTGTCGCTGGCCGCCGGCCACCCGGTTGCGGTGACCGAGGTCGCCAGCCTTGCCGACAGCCTTGGCGGCGGCATCGGTATGGATAACGCGTTCAGTTTCGCGCTCTGCCGCCGCCATCTGGACGCCACGATCCTGGTGACCGAGGCCGAGATCCGCGATGCCATGCAGGCGCTGTTCTTCGAAGACCGCATGGTGGCCGAAGGCGCCAGCGTCGTCGGTCTGGCCGCCGCGCTGGCGGGCAAGCTGCCGCCGCTGCGCGGCCCGGTCGGTACGATCCTGACCGGACGCAACCTCGACATGGATCAGTTCCTCGGGATCATGGCAGGCAGGGACATTCCGCTGGGTGATCTGACCCTGAAAGGACGCGCCTATGCCCCATGACATCCGCATCCTGACAGAAGCCGATCTGCGCGGCCTTCTGACGCTGGATCTGGCGCTGGTCGATGTCATCGAACGCGCCTTTGCCGCGCTGGCTGGCGGGCAGGTCGTGATGCCGCCGATCCTGTCCATGGACCTTCCGGCGGTGAACGGCGAGGTCGATGTAAAGACCGCCTGGATCCCCGGTTTCGACGGCTTCGCCATCAAGGTCTCGCCGGGGTTCTTCGACAACCCGTCGCTGGGGCTGCCCAGCCTGAATGGTCTGATGCTGCAGTTTTCGGCAACGACGGGGCTGGCCGAGGCGGTGTTCCTCGACAATGGGTTCCTGACGGATATGCGCACCGCCGCCGCCGGGGCGGTCGCCGCGCGCCATCTTGCGCCGCGTCAGGTGCAGACCGCTGCGGTCTTCGGCACCGGCGCTCAGGCGCGGCTTCAGATGCAGGCGGCGTATCTGGTGCGGCCCTTCGAACGTTTGCTGGTGCATGGCCGCGACCTGGCCAGGGCCCGTGCCTGCGCCGACGATCTTGCCGCGGCCCTTGGCGTTCGCGCCGAAGCGGTCGAAGACCCCGCCGCCATGGTCGCGCAGGCTCAACTGGTCGTCACCACCACCCTGGCGCGCGTGCCGATCCTGCGCGCCGAATGGCTGCATCCGGGGCTGCATGTCACTGCCATGGGATCAGATCAGACCGGCAAGACCGAGATCGCGCCCGAGGCACTGGCGCGCGCCGACCTCTACGTCTGCGACCGGGTCAGCCAATGCGAGGTCTCGGGCGAGTTGGAAGCGGCCCTTGCCGCTGGTGCCTGGGCAAGGGGCACGCCGCCGGAGCTGGGCCAGATCATCGTCGGCAGTCATCCCGGCCGAGTGGACGAGGATGCGGTGACCATCTGCGACCTGACCGGCACCGGGGTGCAGGACACCGCCATCGCAACCCATGTGCTGTCGCTGGCCGGGGTGGCGGGGGTGACGGTGCGCAGCTAAGGCGCGCCCCGTGGACAGCAGCCCCCATGCGCCCTAAACCTTGGCCAACCAACCCTGCAGCATTGCCCCACCTGAAAGGCCCGGATGACCCCCCTCGACAGCCGCGATATCGAGATCCTGCGCGTCATCTCCCGCGAGGGGCGCATCACCAAGGCGGCTCTGGCCGAACGGATCGGCCTGTCTCCGACGCCCAGCTGGGACCGGCTGCGCAAGCTGGAAAAGGCCGGGCTGATCGAAGGCTACGGCGCGCGTATCAACCTGCGCAAGCTGGCGCCGCATGTCACCGTCTTCGTCACTGCCGAACTGGCCGATCACACGGGCGCGCGGCAGCGGATCTTTGAAGAGGCAATGCAGAATTATGACGAAGTCACGGGGTGTTGGGCGCTTGGCGGCGGGTTCGACTATCTGTTGCAGATCGTCACACGGGACATCGATGCCTATCAGCGCCTGATCGACGCGATGCTGGATAACCGGATCGGGCTGGCGCGTTACTATACCTATATCGTCACCAAGCCGGTGAAGGGCGATGGCCCGCCGCCGCTGGACGTCCTGCTGGACGACTAGGCCCAGTCCAGACAGCTTTTGGGCGCCGCTTCAAAAGCTGTCTGGACTGTCACGCGCATCAACTTCAGTCCCGACGGACTGTTGCGCTGCTCCAGACTGCCTCTTGCGATACCCGTGCCGAACCGGCGCGGCACCAGGAGGGAACCATGCTTCGCACCGCGCTCTCGGCCCGCCCCGAGATTACCGACAAATCGCTCGTCCGCTCGTTTTCCTATATCGATGGGAAGTGGCGCGCCGCCGCCTCGGGCGAGACGATCCCCGTCACCGATCCGGCGACCGGCGACCTGATCGGCGGCGTCGCCAGCCTGTCGGGCGCGGAATCCCGTGCGGCCGTGGATGCGGCGCAGGCGGCCTTTGCCGGCTGGTCCGACACGCTGCCGCAGGACCGGGCGCGCATCCTGCGCCGCTGGTACGAGTTGATCGTCGAGAACCGCGAGGATCTCGCCCGGATCATGGTGCTGGAACAGGGCAAGCCCCTGTCCGAAGCCCGCGGAGAAATCACCTATGGCGCCGATTTCGTCGAATTCTACGCCGAGGAAACCCGTCGCCCCAATATCGAAGGCGTCACCAGTCACCTGCCGGATGCCGAGGTCGAGCTGTGGCGCGAACCGGTCGGGGTGGCTGCCCTGATCACGCCCTGGAACTTTCCCATGGCGATGCTGACACGCAAGGCCGCCGCCGCGCTGGCGGTCGGCTGCACAGTTGTGGCGCATCCTTCGGGCGAAACGCCCTTCAGCGCGCTGGCGCTGGCGGAACTGGCCGAACGCGCGGGCCTGCCGGCCGGTGTCTTCAACGTCGTGACCGGCGCGCCGGCGACGATCTGCGAACCCTGGACAAGCGATCCGCGTGTCCGCGCCCTGTCCTTTACCGGCTCGACCGAGGTCGGGCGGCTTCTGTACCGTCAATCCGCCGAGACGGTAAAGAAACTGGTGCTGGAACTTGGCGGCCATGCCCCGGTGATCGTCTTTGACTGTGCCGATCTGGAGCAGGCGGTGGCCGAAACCATCAAGGCGAAATTCGCCACCTCGGGGCAGGATTGCCTTGGGGCCAACCGGATCTACGTGCAGCGCCCGCTGTACGAGGCCTTCTGCCGGAAATTCACCGAAGCGACCGAAAAGCTGACCCTTGGACCGGGGCGGGACGATCCCGATCTTGGGCCGCTGATCAATGAACGCGCGGTGCAGAAGCAGGAACAGCATGTCGCGGATGCGCTGGACAAGGGGGCAAAGGTGCTGACCGGGGGCAAGCGCGCCAGCGCCGGGCCGCTGTTCTACGCGCCAACCGTGTTGGCCGATGTCCCGCATGACGCGCTGATCCTGCGCGAGGAAACCTTTGGCCCTGTCGCCGCCATCCTGCCCTTCGATGACGAAGCCGCCGTGGTGACGGCGGCCAACGACAGCGAATACGGCCTTGTCGCCTATGTCCATGCTCAGGACCCGCGCCGCATCTACCGGGTCAGCCGGGCGCTGCAATACGGCATGGTCGCGGTCAATCGCACCAAGGTCACCGGCGCGCCGATCCCCTTCGGCGGCACCAAGCAATCGGGGCTGGGTCGCGAAGGGTCGCGCATCGGATCCGAAGAATTCACCGAAATCAAATATGTCTGCCGCGACTGGGCCTGAGACCCGCCGCGCAAGTAAGAGGACGCATCGACATGCTGAAGACCGATCTGCGCAACGACCAGCTTGAAAGCTGGGACCGCGAGAACTTCTTTCACCCCTCCACCCACCTGGCGCAACATGCGCGGGGCGAGACGCCGAAGCGGGTGATCCGCACGGCCTCTGGCGTCTTCATCGAGGACCGCGACGGTAACAAGCTGCTGGATGCCTTCGCCGGGCTCTATTGCGTCAACGTCGGCTACGGCCGTCAGGAAATCGCCGAAGCCATCGCCGATCAGGCCCGCGAACTGGCCTATTACCACGCCTATGTCGGCCACGGCACCGAGGCCTCGATCACCCTGTCGAAGATGGTGCTGGATCGCGCACCCAAGAACATGTCCAAGGTCTATTTCGGGCTTGGCGGTTCGGACGCCAACGAAACCAACGTCAAGCTGATCTGGTATTACAACAACATCCTCGGCCGCCCCGAGAAGAAGAAGATCATCTCGCGCTGGCGCGGCTATCATGGGTCGGGCCTTGTCACCGGGTCGCTGACCGGGCTCGAGCTGTTCCACAAGAAATTCGATCTGCCGGTCGAGCAGGTCACCCATACCATCGCGCCCGACTACTTCCGCCGCGAGGACCTGAGCCAGACCGAAGAGCAGTTCGTCGCCCATTGCGCGGCGGAACTCGAGGCGCTGATTGCCCGCGAAGGGGCCGACACCATCGCAGCCTTCATCGGGGAACCGGTGCTGGGCACAGGGGGCATCGTGCCGCCGCCCGCCGGCTACTGGGCCGCGATCCAGGACGTGCTGAAGCGCCACGACATCCTGCTGGTCGCGGACGAGGTCGTCACCGGCTTCGGGCGGACGGGGTCGATGTTCGGGTCCGATCACTACGGGATCGAGCCTGACCTGATCACCATCGCCAAGGGCCTCACTTCGGCCTATGCGCCGCTGTCGGGCTCCATCGTCGGGGACAAGATGTGGAAGGTGCTGGAACAGGGCACGGATGAAAACGGCCCCATCGGCCACGGCTGGACCTATTCCGCCCATCCGATCGGTGCCGCAGCCGGTGTTGCCAACCTTGAACTGATCGACAAGCTGGATCTGGTGAGCAACGCCGGGGCCGTCGGGGGCTATCTCAACAGCGCGATGAAAGAGGCGCTTGGCGATCATCCCAACGTCGGGGACATCCGCGGCGAAGGCATGCTTTGCGCGGTGGAATTCGTCGCGGATCGCAATGATCGCCAGTTCTTCGACGCGTCGAAGAAGATCGGCGCCCAGGTCTCGGCCAAGCTGCTGGAACAGGACAGCATCATCGGGCGGGCCATGCCGCAGGGCGACATCCTTGGCTTTGCGCCGCCCTTCTGCCTGAGCCGTGAAGAGGCCGACCGTATCGTCGCCGGCACCGTGCGGGCCGTGAAGACCGTGTTGGGCTGATCCGACACCTTTCGCAGATGGAGGCGGCCGGGGTGCATCCCCGGCCGTTTTCACGTGTCAGACCCGGATGCCGTAGCGGCTGATCTTGTCGTTCAGGGTCCGCCGCGCAATGCCGAGCGCGGTCGAGGCGCGTTCGGTATTGCCCCGACAGCGTTCCAGCGTGTCGCGGATCTCGCGCGCTTCGAAGGCGGCGACCTTGTCGGCAAGGTTGCCCGGCTCGCTTGCCGGGGCGGGGCCGGCGGCCGGCCCGGCCTCTGGCAGGTCGAGGCCCAGGGCAAAGCGTTCGGCCGCCGCCTTCAGTTCGCGGACGTTCCCGGGCCAGGCGCGGCGCATCAGGCGTTGTTTCATCGTGTAGTCCATCTCCGGCACCGGGCGGGCATAGCGCCCGGCGGCGAGGCTGGCGAAATGGCTGAACAGCAGCACGATATCCTCGCCCAGCCCGCGCAGGGGCTCGGTCGCGATCTCGGCCCCGGCAAGACGATAGAACAGATCGGCGCGGAACGACCCGTCGAGGGTCAACTGCCGCAGGTCGCTTTTCGAGGTGGCGATCACCTGAAGATCCAGCGGACGCAGGGCGTTTTCCCCCAGCCGCACCACGCTGCGTTCCTGTAGCGCGCGCAGCAGTTTGGGCTGGATGCAGGCCGGCATCGCCTCGACCTCGTCCAGCAGCAGGGTCCCGCGAGAGGCCGCTTCCAGCTTGCCCGGCTTGTCGCGCGCGCCGGGGAAGGCGCCCTCGACATGGCCGAAGATCTCGATCTCGAAAAGGTCTTCGGGCAGGGCGGCGCAATTCACCGCCACCAGCGGGCCGCAGGCGCGGGCGCCACCGGCGTGCAGGGCGCGCGCGACCAGTTCCTTGCCGGTGCCGGTTTCGCCGCTGATCACGATATCAAGGTCGGTGGCGGCAAGGGCGGCGATGCGGCTGCGCAGGTCGCGCATGGCGGCCCCCTGGCCCAGCAGGCCGCCACGCCGGTCGGCCTGGGTGATCTGGGTTTGCAGGCGCTGGATCTCGGCCCGGGTGGCGCGGGTGCGCAGGGCGCGTTCCACCACCATCAGCAGATGCATCCCGTCATAGGGTTTTTCGAGGAAATCCTCGGCCCCCAGCCGCATCGCCTGCACCGCCTGACCGACATCGCCATGGCCGGTGATCATGATGATCGGGCAATCGGGGTCACGGTCCCGCGCCGCTGTCAGAAAGCCGAGGCCGTCCATGCCCGGCAGGCGCAGGTCGGTGATCGCGAGGTCGGGCAGGGGGGTGGCGGCCAGCGCCAGATCGGCCCGCGCAAAGCCTTCGGCGCCGTAGCCCGCCGCCGACAGCATGTCGCAAAGCGCGGCGCAATGGTCCGCGTCGTCTTCGATCACATGGATCAGGCTGCTCATCCCCGTTCCTTTCGCTGCGGGCTGCCAGACCCGTTCGCCTTCCAGACTGGCCAGCCCGCGTCACCTTATCCCGGGCGTCGGGGCACAAGGCAGGACCGGCAGCACGATGCTGACCCTCGTGCCCCGGTTCATCTCCGGCGCGGGCGGCGAGGCGATGTCGAGCCGGCCGCCGAACTGCAGCACGATCTCGTGGGAAATGGCAAGTCCAAGGCCCAGGCCTTCGCTATGGGTCTTGGTGGAAAAGAAGGGTTCCGTCACGCGCGGCAGGATGTCCGGGGGGATGCCGGGGCCATCATCGGTGACGTTGATCCACAGGTCGGAGCCCTGCGTTTCCATCGACAGGCGAACCTGCCCGGTGCCGGGTTCGATGGCCTCCAACGCGTTGTGCAGCAGGTTGACCAGCACCTGTTCCAGCCGCATCTGCCCGGCCATGACGCAGATTTCCTGCTCGGGGGGCTGATAAATCGGGCGAATGCCGATGCTGTCGGCGCGCGGCTGCACCAGTTCCAGCGCCGCCGTGGCGATGGTGCGCGCCGAGACAGGCTGGCTCGGGGCGGCTTCCTTGCGGGCAAAGTTCTTGAGGTTGCGGGTCATGCGCTGCATTCGCCGGATCAGCCCATGCGCCGTGGTCAGCCGCGCGCCGACCTGGTCGGGGGCGCGGTCCAGCGCGAATTGCGCCGCCGTCAGCGTGGCCTCCATCGCGGCAAGCGGCTGGCTGACCTCATGCACCACGGCGGCGGACATGCGGCCCAGGGCGGCCATCTTCTCGCTGTGCACAAGGGTTTCCTGCGCGGCGCGCAGGTCCGCCTCGATCTTGCGGCGGGCGTCGATCTCGTGGTTCAACTCGGCGGTGCGCAGGGTGACCTTTCGCTCCATCACCTCGGTCTGGCGCAGACGCAGGGCGATCAGGCGGTGGCGATGCTGGCGCAGGTTCAGCAGCGCCAGCGCCAGAAGCCCGGTCAGCGTGACGACACCGGCGGTCACCAGCGCCGCCAGATGCGCGGGCCAGGGCGAGGCCGCCGCAAGCACCTGCCAGCCGCGCGAAAAGGGCGCGCTGCGCAGGCTCAGCGACCGTCCCGCCCCGTCAACGGCCCGCGCCAGACCGCTGCCCATCAAGCCACTGCCCAGCAGACCCGTTCCCGCCGTGCCGGTCAGCACCGGGGTCGCGCCCTCCAGCCCGCTGCCGACATATAGCTGCGACCGGGTCAGCCGCGCGCGCGTGGACTGGTCCAGCGGGCGCAACGGGCGGTAGCGCCAGATGGCTTCGCTGCTTAGAAAGACGACGCCGTCGGAATCCGCCACGGCGATCTTCTGCCCGGTCTCCGTCCAGGTGTTTTCCAGCGACCTCAGGTCGATCTTGACCACCAGCACACCCATTGCCCCGTCGCGGCTGTTGCCAAGCCGGGTGGACATGAAGAACCCCGGCTCGCCGGTGGTGACGCCGATGGCATAGACCGCGCCTTCGCCGCCCGCCATCGCATCCGAGAAATAGGGCCGGAAGCTGTAGTTGCGCCCGACATAGCTGTTGCGTTCATCCCAGTTCGAGGAGGCAAGGGTCAGCCCCTCGGCGTCCAGCAGGTAAAGCTGATCCGCGCCGGCGTGTGCGGTGACGGTTTCCAGATAGGCATTGGCGGCCGCGATCGCGGTGGCATCCTGCGGCGCGGCAAGGGCGGCGGCGATGCGGGCGTCCTCGGCGGCGACTTCCGGCAGATAGCGGAAACGCTCGACCTCGGATTTCAGGGCGCGGTCGCTCAGCAGAAGAGCCTGCGCCAGACTGCGGTCAATGCGGGCGGTGACGAATTGCCAGGATAGCCCGGCGCAAAGCAGCGCCACCAGCGCCACGGCGGCGAGACGAAGCCAGAGTTGCGGTGCCAGCAGGCGCGCGGCGGCTGGCCAAGCGCGGCGGCTCAGGCGGCGGCGTGTCAGACGGCTGCGGGTGTGGGGGGGGCGGATCATGGGGCGGTTCCTGCTGTCCGGGCCGGGGCCATCCGCGTTCCCTTTCCTATCGGCGCGCCTCTGGCGGCGGCTTTTCGATCTGCGCCGTGGCGCGGGCTAGCTGGCGCAGGGGGCGATATGCAGCGGGGCTTCGGCATGGGCCCCAAGCTGGACGCACTTCGCGGCACAAAGTGTCCAGGCCGAGGGTGTTTCCCCCGAGGCGGCCAGCACCAGTTCGCGCACCGGCGCCAGATCCGGCACCCAGATCCACCAGCCGGCCTCGAAATGTCCGCCGGGACCGGGTTCCATACCTGCGCCGGAGCCCTTTACGGCGGCTTCGACCAGATGCAGGCGCTTTTCGGGGCTACCGTCCGGGGTCACGATTTCCCAGGTTTCGCGCCAGGTTTCGCGTTCCACGGAATGGGTCCATTCCAGGGTAAAGCGGTCCCCGGCCGCCAGGCCGAGGACCATGGCGCCCGCCATCAGGCAGGCGCTCATTGGCAGGTGCCGGGCAGGGCGATCACGCCACCGCCCCCTTGTCGCGGCGAATCCATTGCAGGATGCCGAAGGCTGCCACCAGGGCAAAGCCGATTTCGTCGGTCAGCGGCAGGGCGGCGACCAGGGTAAAGGCCGCGACCATCGCCAGCGCCCGTTCCCAGACCGCCAGCGGCCGACCCAGCCAGCCGATCACGGCCACACCCCAGAGGGACAGGGCGATCAGTGCCTTGATGATGACGTAGATGACGGCGGGCCAATAGCCGATGGCGACGGCCAGGTCGCCCCCGTCCTGCAGCATCAGGGCCGGGGTATAGACGGCCATGTAGGGCACGACGAAGCCGGCAGCGGCGACCTTGACGGCCTCCATGCTGATCTTCAGGCCGCTTTCCTTGGCGATCGGGGCGGCGGCAAAGCAGGCCAGCGCCACCGGCGGGGTCAGATCCGCCAGGATGCCGAAGTAGAAGACGAACATGTGGCTGACGATCAGCGGCACGCCAAGCTCCAGCAGGGCAGGTCCGGCGATGGAGGAGGTGATGATGTAGTTGGGGATCGTCGGGATACCCATGCCGAGGATGATGCAGGTGATCATCGTCAGCACCAGGCTCAGGAACAGGCTGTTCTGCCCGACCGAGACGATGAACTGGCCAAAGGTATTGGCCCCCCCGGTCAGGGTCATCACGCCGATGATCACACCGACCAGCGCACAGGCGATCCCGACGGGCAGGGCGGTCTTGGCCCCGTCCGCAAGGCTGTCACGGCAGATGGCCAGCGTCGGGCGCCCGCCGCGCCAGATGGCACAGGCGGCGATCAGCGTGCCGATCACCAGCAGCAGGGCATTTACCCCGTAGGCAAAGAAGCCCGAGGCCGCGATGCCCAGAAGCACCCAGAACACCACCCGCATCACCATAGAAGGCAGGCCGAGGGCCAGCGAGGTGCCGAGGATCAGGATACCGGTCAGCGCCAGGCCGATGGTGCCCGCGAACAGCGGCGTATAGCCCGAGAACAGCAGCCAGACCAGGACGGCCAGCGGCAGGATCAGGAACCAGCCTTCCTTCAGCGCCTTGCGGGCCGAGGGCTGGTCTTCCTTGGACATGCCGCGCAGGTTGCGCTTGCCGGCTTCCAGGTGAACCATCCAGAAGACGCCGGCAAAGTAGAGGATCGCGGGGATCAGCGCGGCCTTGACGACCTCGATGTACTGAACGCCCAGGGTCTCGGCCATGATGAAGGCCACGGCGCCCATCACCGGCGGCATGATCTGCCCGCCCATGGAGGCCGTTGCCTCGACCCCGCCGGCGAAGGCCGGGCGGTAGCCGAACCGCTTCATCAGCGGGATGGTGAATTGCCCGGTGGTCACCACGTTGGCGACGCCCGAGCCCGAGATCGTGCCCATCAGGCCCGAGGACAGCACTGACACCTTGGCCGCGCCGCCCATGCGGTGGCCCACCAGCCCCAGAGAGACATCGGTGAACAGCTTGATCATGCCGGCCTTTTCCAGGAAGGAGCCGAACAGGATGAAGAGGAAGATATAGGTCGCCGAAACATAGATCGGGATGCCGTAGATCCCTTCGGTGCCATAGGCGATCTGTTCGACCACCTGTTCAAAGGCATAGCCGCGGGTCTGCATGGCGCCCGGCGCATATTGTCCGAAGAAGGCGTAGGCCAGGAAGATGCCGCAGATGATCGGCAGGGCCGGCCCCATCAGCATCCAGGCGGCGATGAAGACGGACACGATCAGGATCACGCCCATCACGATGTCCATCTGGTTCGGCGCCCCGGCGCGGAACAGCAGCGGCTGGTATTCGATCCACTGATAGGCGGCGACCGAAATCCCGGCCAGGGCGAGGATCCAGCAGATGGTCTTGCCGAGCGCGCCGAAGTTTTTCGACAGGCTCAGCAGCGGATAGCCGAGTGCCATCAGGAAGCCGACATGCACTGCCCGCATCACCTGGCTTGGCAGGTCGATCACATGGGCGGCGATGGACACCTGGTAAAGCGAAAAGGCGACGGCGAGCCAGAACAGGTAGCGGCCTTCCAGGGTGCCCGGAAAGCTTTTCGCCAGTGGGTCGTGCATCTCGGACGTACCGTCCGGAAGCTCATGCGTATGATCGGTCATATGGGTACTCTCCCCCGGACGTCAGCCGGGACCAAAACGGATGCTTGTCGTTATGTCGGCGGGCCCGGCAAGCGGGTGAACGAGGCGGGCAGGCAAGCGGGCCATGCCCCATGCCCTGTCGACGGTGTGCAAATCCGTATGCCCGAACGGTCGGTCTGTCGGTCGGGCAGGCGAATTCGGCAGGGTCGGGCCGAAGGTGAAGCGGGGCGCGTGGTGCCGACTGTCTGGTCGGCATGTCTCGCAAACGGTGGTGGTCGTCGCGATCCGGTCTGCAATGCGCCCCCTCGGATCTTCTCCTTGGGTCCGGCCCTGGAAATGAAGGAACCGGCCCGGAGTGTCCGGACCGGTTCCCTGTCTTTCAGGCGCTGATCACATCAGGCCCATTTCCTTGTAGTAACGCTCGGCACCGGGGTGCAGCGGGATCGGTGAGTTCTTCACCGCGTCCTCGATGTTGATCGCACCGGCAGCGGCGTGGGCGGCCTTCATCGTGTCGAGGTTCTCGAACAGCAGCTTGGTCATCGCGTAGGCGGTCTCGTCGGAGACGGCCGTGCTGGTCACGAGAATGTTGGTGATCGCCAGCGTCGGGATGTCCGCGTCCTGGCCGGGGTAGGTTCCGGCGGGGATGACGCCTGCGGCATAGGGCGCGCCAAGGGTCGCGGCCACTTCGGCGGGAACGGAGACATAGGTCACGTCCTGGGTCGCCGACAGATCCTTCAGCGCCGCCGAGCCGAGGCCCGAGCTTTGCACGGTTGCGTCCAGCTGACGGTTCTTCATCAGTTCGACGGATTCGGCGAAGGGCAGGTATTCGACCTTGCCCAGATCGTCATAGGTCATGTCCAGCGCGCCAAAGATCTTGCGTGCATTGACTTCGGTGCCCGACTTGGCGGCCCCGACCGAAACGCTTTTGCCGGCCAGGTCGGCCACCGTGACGGCGCCCGATGCCGAAGTTGCGGCGATCTGGATGAAGTTCGGATAGATCGCGGCGATGGCGCGCAGGTTCTCCAGCGGCTGGGCAAAGCCGACTTCGGCGTTGCCTTCAAAGGCGTCCTTGACGGAATCGCCGAGGGCAAAGCCCAGCTCTCCGCGGCCCTGCTGCAGCAGGTTCAGGTTCTCGACCGAAGCCTTGGTCGATTGCACCTGGGTGCGGGAATCCTCGATCCCCGAGGCGTAGATTTCCGACAGGGCCACGCCAAGCGGGTAATAGACCCCCGAGGTGCCGCCGGTCAGGATGTTGATGAATTCCGTCGCCATCGCGGCTGGCGCGGTAAAGGCGAGGCTGCCGGCGACAATCGCGCCAAGGCCATATTTCTTGATCATGGTAATCCTCCCAGATTCAGCGCCCGGTGGGGCGCACGGAGGCATTCTTGGGGCTGATCGTGCCGCTTGCAACGGGGAACACGGGCCGCGCGCAGGATTTTTCGCAGGTTTCTGCCCGGCCCGTGGCGGGAATCTGCGTCGGCCGGCCATGTCGCACAGGCGCGGACAGGCCGCCGGGGATGAATTCTGGCATCACGCGGGCGTTTCGCCGATAACCGTCAGCATAGGGATAGAGGAGGCGACGAACATGGCCAAGGACTTGACGCAACAGCCCGTCGGGGTGGCCCTGATCGGGGCCGGCATGATCGCGCAGACCCATGTGACGGCCCTGTCCGGCGCGCAGGATCGCGCGCAGTTGCGGGCCGTCGTCTCGCGCACCCCGGAGCGGGCCCGCCCGCTTGCAGACCATTATGATGGCGCGGCCCCCGATTTCACCTCCGATCTTGCGGCGGTGGCGGCTGATCCGCTGATCCAGATGGCCATCGTCGCCACCCCGCCAAGCGTGCGGACAGAGGTCATCCGCGCCCTTGCCGCGTCCGGCACGCATATCCTGCTTGAGAAACCGGTGGGACGCACCCCGACCGAGGCGCTGGAAGTCGTCGAGATCTGCGAGCAGGCCGGCGTGGCCCTTGGCGTGGTCTTCCAGCACCGTGTGCGGGCGCCGTCGGTCGCGGCGGCCCGGCATGTGGCCAGCGGCGCGCTCGGCAAGCTTGGCGTGGTCGAGATCGCCGTGCCGATCTGGCGCGATCAATCCTATTACGATGAACTGGGGCGCGGCACCTATGCCCGCGACGGGGGCGGGGTCATGTTGACCAACGCGATCCATTCCATCGACCTCGCGCTTAGCCTGACGGGGCCGGTCGCCAGCGTTCAGGCCATGACCGCCACCTCGCCCCTGCACCGGATGGAGGCCGAAGATTTCGCCGTTGCGGGCCTCAGGTTCCCCTGTGGCGCGGTCGGCTCCTTTATCGCCAGTACGGCAATGTTTCCCCACCGGACCGAAGTCATCCGGCTGCATTTCGAAAACGCCAGCCTGCGGCTGGACAAGGATGCGCTGGAGGTCAGCTGGCGCGACGGGCGCAGCGTCGTCGAAGGCCGGGTCGAGGCCATCGGCGATGATCGCCCCCTGTCCGGGGGGCGGCATGAATGGCATCAGGCCATAATCGAAGATTTCGTCGATGCCATTCGGGCGGGGCGCAAACCGATGGTGACCGGGCGCGAGGCGCTGGTGTCGCACCGGCTGATCGCGGCCATCGAAACTTCATCGCGCACCGGCCGCCCGGTCGAGATGGCGTAGCAAGCCTGCCCGGCCCGGCGGGTTTCGGCCCCGGATTTGGTCCCGGGGTGCTTGACTTTTGCCGCGCGATACCCCACTTGGGTCCCAACGCTGCGCTGCCGCGTGAGCAAGCCGCGCCCATTCCATGGCGCATCAGCGTATCATCCCCAAGGATCCCATTCACGCAGGGTTCATGACGCGAGGCCGGACAGGCGGGGCACGCCCATTTGTCCAGAGGTCGCGCGACACCCTCGTTCGTCACGCGGATTCGCGGGACGATGATACATCATTCGGCTCTGCCGGCAGAATTGCCGCGGGCCGATAAAGGATATGACTTGATCGATTTTTCGACGCTCGGCCTCGCGCCGCAACTGAACGCCGCCCTTGCCGCCGCCGGGTTCAAGGAACCCACCCCCATTCAGGCCAAGGCCGTGCCGCTGGCCCTGGAAGGCCATGACATCCTTGGCCTGGCCCAGACCGGAACCGGCAAGACGCTGGCCTTTGGCCTGCCGCTGATCGACTCCATGCTGAAGCAGCCGGGCAAGCCCGAACCCAAGACCGCCAAGGCGCTGGTCCTGGCCCCGACCCGTGAACTGGTCAACCAGATCGCGGAGAACCTGCGCGGCCTGACCACCGGCACGCAGCTCAAGGTCGCCACGGTTGTCGGCGGCCAGTCCATCGGTCGCCAGATCAACCTGCTGGCGCGCGGCACCGACATCCTTGTCGCCACGCCCGGCCGCCTGATCGACCTGATGGACCGTCGCGCGGTCGACCTGTCGACCGTCACCCGCCTGGTGCTGGACGAAGCCGACCAGATGCTCGACATGGGCTTCATCCACGCGCTGCGCCGCATCGCACCCAAGCTGGGCACGCCGCGCCAGACCATGCTGTTCTCGGCCACCATGCCCAAACAGATGGAAGAGCTGTCCTCGGCCTACCTGACCAATCCGCAGAAGATTCAGGTTTCGTCGCCCGGCAAGCCCGCCGACAAGATCACGCAAAGCATCCACTTCCTGCCCAAGGGCGAGAAGCCGTTCAAGCTGCGCGAAATCCTGTCGCAGGACCTTGAGGCGTTGACGCTGGTCTTCTCGCGCACCAAGCATGGCGCCGAAAAGCTGATGAAAAGCCTCGTGGCCGACGGCTACAACGCCGCCTCTATTCACGGCAACAAGAGCCAGGGCCAGCGTGACCGCGCCATCAAGGCCTTCCGCGATGGCACGATCACCGTGCTGGTGGCGACCGATGTCGCCGCGCGCGGTATCGACATTCCGGGCGTGGCCTATGTCATCAACTACGATCTGCCCGAAGTGCCGGACAACTATGTCCACCGCATCGGCCGGACCGCACGCGCCGGTCGCGAAGGCGAAGCGATCGCCTTCTGCGCCCCGGACGAAGCGGACCTGCTGCGCCAGATCCAGAAGCTGATGAAGATCGACATCCCCGTCGGCTCCGGCACGCCCTGGATGGGCACCGACAGTGACGGCGGCGCAGCCCGTCGCGGTGGCGGCAACGGTGGCGGTCGTCGTCGTAGTGGCGGCGGCGGTGGCGGCAACAAGGGCTTTGGCGGCGGTGCCGGCAAGCCCGGCGCGAGTGCCAAGCCCAAGGCACGTCGTCCGCGTCGCCGCTCCAACGCGGCCTGATCGCGGCCTCGCGGGGGTGACCCCGCGCGCCTGCTTGGAACTGGAAAGCCGCCGGGGGATACCCTCCGGCGGCTTTTTCATGTGCTTGTGGCGGCTTGGCCCGACCGGCACCTTGCGCGACCGGGCCCTGGCCGTCGCCCGGCCTTCCCCACCCGCGGCCTTCCGAACACGAAAAAACCCGACCGGAGCGTCATGCTCTCGGGTCGGGTCCTGTCTGCCATGCGGCGGGCACTGCCACCGCAACGTGCCGTTGGCCCCAGGGGCCGGCGGCCGTTCAGTCGGCGAAGTTGGTCTTGAAGACGTGGTCGGCGATGTCTTCACGCTTCAGGCCGATGCGGTTCAGTTGTGCATCGCTCATCTGGATCAGCGCGCTGGACTGACGGCTTGCCTGCATGGCGCGGCCAAGCGAGTCGAAGAAGTTGCGCACCGACTGCGTGAAAGAATAGCTGCGGGGAGCGGAAGTGAAGTTTGTAAAGGTCTGGGCCATCGAAGCCTCCTGTATCTGGTTGAGTCATTTCTAACCCATGCCGCAACGCAGCACCAATGCCGGCTCAGAAGGCCCGCCATGTGTCAGGCACAATGGTGAGGATTTTGGGCATTTCTGCGAGTTTTTCATCTATATATCTGATTTAAAAAGGAAGTATTGAATTCGCGGGTCCGAGTATTTGCCTAAAATATAGACGATGGTTAAGATTTGGTGACCGGCTATGGGCATGCTGCATGGCTTACATCTGTCCGCTGCGCGCTCAGGGCCGTGGCTCCGGGCCGGAGTGTCGCCGTTCGGGGGCTGTCGGCGCCGCTGTGCGCACTTTTGGGCCGTTGCAAGGGGACTGATCGCGGCCAGGGCGTGACGCTGGTCGCGTTTCGCCAACGATCCCTGCGCGGGTCTGTGCAAAAACAAGGCAGGCGAACGTTCATGCAGGGCGGGATCGATCTGGCGGGACCGGGATAATGCGCGCCGTCCGGTTTCGGTTCGCCCGAAGTCGTTTTCAGGCCAAATGGCGCAAATCGCCGGTGCTATAGCCGAAGGGCAAAGCGTGACGAGCGCCCGCCGGGACCCTGCCTGCCTGAAGGCCGGTACCCCCTCGTGGGACGTTATCGCGCCGATTGCTTGTCAACCGCGCCGCGATCGGGGTCCGCCCCCGCTTCAGGCTCAGAATGCCGCATGATGCGGCCGGAGATTGCGATGGGGAACCTCGCCGAACTGCTTGCCCGCCGCCGGACCGGATATGCGCTGGAACGGCCTTTCTATACCGATCCGGAGATCTTCCGAACGGATATGGACACCATCTGGTATCGCGACTGGCTGTTCGCGGCCGCCGCCTGCGAGCTGGAAAAGACCGGCAGCTACGTGACCTGGCAGGTCGGGGACTACAACGTGATCATGGTGCGCGGGGCGGATCGCGTGATCCGGGCCTTCCACAATTCCTGCCGGCATCGCGGGTCGGTCCTGTGCAGCGCGGAAAAGGGCACGGCGCCCAAGCTGGTCTGCCCCTATCACCAATGGACCTATGAACTGGACGGCCGGCTTTTGTGGGCCCGCGACATGGGCCCGGATTTCGACCCCTCGCGCCACGGGCTGAAGCCGGTGCATTGCCGCGAACTGGCCGGGCTGGTCTATATCTGCCTCGCGGATGAGGCGCCCGATTTCGACGCCTTCGCCGGGGTGGCCGCGCCCTATCTCGATATTCACGACCTTGGCGACGCGAAAGTCGCGATGCAGACCACCATCACCGAGAACGGCAACTGGAAGCTGGTCTGGGAAAACAACCGCGAATGCTACCACTGCGGCGGCAACCACCCCGCGCTGTGCCGGACCTTCCCCGATGACCCTTCCGTTTCGGGGATCGGCGAGGGCGGCGCGGTGCCTGCCAACGTGCAGGCGCATTTCGACCGCTGCGAATCCGCCGGTGCACCGGCGCGCTTCCACCTTGCCGACAGCGGCCAGTACCGGCTGGCCCGGATGCCGCTGAAGATCGGCACCAAGAGCTATACCATGGACGGCGAACTGGCCGTCGCGCGGCGTCTGGGGCGGGTGCCCTTCGACGATGCGGGCACGCTGCTGAAGTTCCACTATCCCACGACCTGGAATCACTTCCTGTCGGATCATTCGATCCTGTTCCGTGTGACCCCCGTCGGGCCGACCGAAACCCGCGTCACGACCACCTGGCTGGTGCACAAGGACGCGGTCGAGGGCCGCGATTACGATCTGCAACGCCTGACCGAAGTCTGGGTTACCACCAACGAAGAAGACCGTCGCGTGGTCGAGGACAACCAGCATGGCATCAATTCGCCCGCCTTCGAACCCGGACCCTATTCTCCGCTGCAGGAAAGCGGCGTGATCCAGTTCACCGATTGGTATTGCGACAGCCTGCGCGCCCGTCTGCCCGGCACGCAGACCCGGATCGCGGCGGAGTAGGCGGGATGAGCAGCCTGCCCCCGTTTCCGCCGCGCGCCTTCTGGAAGGACAGCGAACCGCTCGAATGCGTCGCCGTCCTGCCCGAGGTGGCCAATACCGTCACCTTCACCTTCCGCGCGCCCTCCGGGGCCTTCTTCGACTTCGACACCGGCCAGTTCCTGACGCTGGAACTGCCGGTGCCGGGCGGGCCGCTGTATCGGACCTACACGATTTCGTCCTCGCCCTCGCGGCCGCGCTCGATCTCGGTCACGGTCAAGGCCCAGGCGGGCAGCATCGGCACCCGCTGGATGCTGGATCATCTGACGCCCGGCACCCGGATCAAGGCCATGGGCCCGGCGGGGGGCTTTACCTACCTGCAGCACCCGGCCGAGAAATACCTGTTCATCTCGGCGGGCAGCGGCATCACCCCGATGATGTCGATGACGACCTTCATGTATGATCTCGGGACCGAACCCGACATCGTCTTCATCAATTGCGCCAAGCGCCCGTCCGAGATCATTTTCCGCGCCCGTCTGGAACAGATGGCGACCCGCGCCCGTGGGATCGACCTGAAATGGGTGGTCGAAGAATCCGACCCCCTGTCGCCCTGGACCGGCTTTCAGGGTCAGTTCAACCAGCTGATGCTGGGCCTGATGGCGCCCGATTACCTGGAACGCGAAGTTTTCTGCTGTGGTCCCGAACCCTTCATGGTCGCCGTGCGCGAGGCGCTTCAGGGTCTCGGCTACGACATGGAGCGTTACCATCAGGAAAGCTTTGCCGCACCTGCGGCGGATGCGGAAACCGAAGGTGACGAGCTGGACGATGTCTATCCCGAGGCCGATACCAAGGCAGAGATCACCTTTGCCGCCTCGGGCAAGACCGCGCTGGTGCCGGAAACCGAAACCATCCTGTCCGCGACCCGTGGGGCAGGGCTGAACATTCCGTCGGGCTGTACCTTCGGGGTCTGCGGCACCTGCAAGATCCGCAAGATCTCGGGCGAGGTGCATATGGTGCACAACGGCGGCATCTCTGATGACGATATCGCCGATGGCTATATCCTGGCCTGTTGTTCGCATCCGATTGGCGCGGTGACGGTGGACGTGTAGAAACGGGGCGCCGGGCGGTTGGGTCCGGCGCAACAAGGTCTGCCTGTCATGTCCCAAGGTCCGGTTCCCGCGACGATCCTGCTGATCCATGGCGCCTGGGCCGGTGGCTGGGTCTGGGACGCCCTGATCCCCGAACTGACCGCACTTGGCCGTCGGGCCGAGGCGCTGGAACTGCCGGGCAATGGTCACCACCCGATCGGCGTGAACGAGGCTACGGTGCCGGACTATTTGGCCTGCCTGCGCGAGGCATTGCAGACCGCCCCCGGTCCGGTGGCTCTGCTGGGCCATTCGGGCGGCGGGATGCTGGTCAGCGCGGCCATGGCGCATTTCCCCGACAGGATCAGTCAGTCGATCTGGCTGGCGGGAATGCTGCTGGACGATGGCATGACCTTCGACAGGGTGCAGGAACGTATCGCCGGGCCCGGTCAGCGGATCGGCGTCACGCCTCGTATCGTCGCGGCGGCGGACGGGCGCAGCAATGCCGTTCCGGTCGAGGCCGCCATGGCGCATTTCTTTCAGGACCTGCCCGAAGACACGGCCCGCGCCGCCGCCCTGCGCCTGACACCGCAGCCCATCGCAGGCTATCGTATCCCCGTCACGCGCGGCCCGGGGTTCGCGGCCCTGCCAAAGCTGTACATTCAGGCGCTGCAGGACCGCTCTGTCCTGCCGGAGGCGCAGCGGATCATGTGCGACGGGGTCCCGGGCCTCGACATCGCGCAGCTTGATGCGGGTCATGCACCGCAGGTGTCGCAGCCTGGCGCCCTTGCGCGGATCATCGACGACTGGCTGCCAAGCTGAGGGCACGGGCCGTCTTGTTCCGCTCCTCATGGGACCGCTGGCCTGCGACCGGGCCGCCACGAGGCGCGCCAATCGGAGTCCCCAAGGGCGGGAATTTCTTGACAGATCAGGTGCCGCCGCCTGTTCTTCGGGCGGGCTGCATCGGGAAGGGGCCAGCATGACAATCGCGATCAACTCTGAAAATGGGCCACAACGGCCAAGTCGGCGGGGCGCGTCATGATCCGCCTAGCCACGTTGGAAGAGATCGAGCAACTTGCCACCTGGGCCGCGGCCGAGGGCTGGAACCCCGGTCTCGAGGATGCTGCCGCCTTTCAGGCTGCCGATCCGGAGGGGTTCTTCGTTTCCGTGCAGGGCGGGCAGGTGGTGGCCGGGATCTCTGTCGTCAATCACGACGAGACGCTGGCCTTCCTGGGCTTCTACCTGTGCCACCCGGATTGGCGCGGGCAGGGGCTGGGTTATGCGCTGTGGAAACATGCGCTGCAACATGCGGCGGGGCGGACGGTGGGGCTGGACGGGGTGGCCGACCAACAGGCCAATTACACGCGCTCGGGCTTCTTTCTGGCCGGGGCCAGCCAGCGGTTCCAGGGGCATATGGACGGTGCCGCCGATCCCGCCATTCGTCTTGCGACCGAAGGCGACGTGCCGGCGCTCATCGACCTTGACGCCCATGTCGGCGGCGCCCGGCGGCAGGCCTTTCTGACGGCCTGGCTGGCGCAGCAGCAAAGCCGCCGCACGCTGGTGCGCGATGATCTTGCCGGTTTCGTCACGATCCGGCGCTGTCGCGAGGGGGCGAAACTGGGTCCGGTCATCGCCCCGGATGCCGAGGCGGCGATGGCGCTGATCCGGGCGGCCCTGGCCGAAATGCCCGCCGATCCGGTGATCCTGGACCTTCCTGTTGCCAACAAGGCGCTGCGGGCGCTGCTTGAGGAACTGGGCTTTGCCCTCACCTTTGAAACCGCGCGGATGTATCGCGGATTCGCGCCCGCGGTGGGGCGGGAATTGCAGGTCATCGCCTCGATGGAGCTGGGTTAGGCAGCAGCGACATGTGCGCGGCCCGGATCGCCCGGCAGGCGGTCGGTCCCGGCGTGGCGCATCATCCAGAGCGCGTAGAGCGCATTGGGCAGGATCAGCAACACCGGGGCCAGCAGCAGAAGCGGGTTGATATCGGCCACGGCGGTGGGGCTTTCCTGTTCCGGCGCGCTGACGGTCAGCAGGATCAGCGAAAAATCCCAGGCTGCATGAAAAAGGATGCAGGGCCAGAGCGACCCGGTGCGCAGTAGCAGCGCCATGAAGACCAGGGCGCTGCAGGTCGCCGCCAGCGCCTGTGCCCCGGCCACGGCCAGTGACCCGGTGATCGCGATGTTTGAGACATGGGCCAGCCCGAAGATCACGCTGCTGAGCCAGATCGCGGGCCAGATCCGCATCCGGCTGCGCAGGGCGGGAAACAGCACGCCGCGAAACATCAGCTCCTCCGACAGGCCGACGAAGAAGGTGTTGAGCGCGATCATCCCGATTGCGCGCGGCGCGGGCAGGTCCATGACAAGGGTCGGCGTCAGGAACAGCAGCAGGTAAAGCGCAGGCACCCAGAACAGCCGCAATTGCCCCCAGAGCGGCGCGCGCAGGGCCACGCCATGGCCGCGTCGCCGCAGGACCAGCAACAGGATCAGCATCCCGGCCCCGGCAATGACGATACCCCAGAGCGGGCCCCGGACCATCAGGTCTTCGGGCGGGGCGTCGGGGGCGAGGACCAGCGAATTGATCCCCAGTGTCACCAGCGCCCAAAGCACCAGCAGACCGAAGGCCAGCTTGACGCGGTGACGCGCGATGCGACCCCGTGCGGACGGGTCTTGCGCGGCCGGATCTCCTGCGGTCCGGGGGGGCGTCGGGTCGGGCGACAACGGCATGGGGTATCCTTGAATCAGATACTTAGAAGTGGGGCGCCGGTCGCATGGCGACAAGGGCCGCCGCAGCCCTTGCGCGTTTATTCGCGCCCGTGTTGCGCCGCCGGCCCCTATTCATGGCGAAAGGGGCCGGGGAGGAGCCTAACGGGGCAGGTGCGCGACCGCGTCGATTTCAATCTTCAGGGCCGGATCGATGAAGCCGCTGACCGCGACCATGGTCGCCGCCGGAAGCGGGCCGGTAAAGACTTCTCGCCGGGCCTGGGCGACGGCGGCGCGGTCGGCCATATCGGTCACATAGATCGTGATCCGGGTGATCCGGTCCCGCCCGGCACCTGCGGCCTCGGCCAGGGCGACCACGCGGGACAGTGCTTCGCGGGCCTGGTCCAGCATGGCGTCGGGCACCGGGCCCGCGCCACCGGCATGCATGCCGGAGATATAGACGATCCCGTCCATCTCGACCGCGTTGGAAAACAGCCCCGGCACCGGATCTGGCACGCCCGGCGCGGTGATCGCGCGCGGGCCGGTCATTCCTGCGCCGTTGCTGTTGCGGCCTTGGCGGCCTCGGCTTCGCGGGTCAGGCGTTCGCGCACGGGCACGAAATCATATGTCGGGAAGAATTCGGTCGAAAAGACGCCCCAGGCGCGGCGCTCCAGTTCGACATTCACTTTCGGCAGGATCTCGGGGGCCATGCGCAGGGTCACGACCTGGCCAATTCCCATGACGACATTCCAGCTGAGAATTTCAGCACCCTCGGGTGGAAACCCCCGCCACCAATCCTGTTCGGCAAGGTGGCTTTGAATTTGTTCGAGATTTTTCGACTGATCGTGCTTCAGGAACACGGTGAGCATCACGGTTTCCGACATGGGTTTCCTGCTTTCTGCGACATTTGGATGAAAAAGGCTTGCATAGCGTAACCTGAATCGGGTTTATTTCAAATAGGAACACAGTGATCTTTATTGAACAGGTGGTGACATGCAAGACCCGGCACTGCGGACCCAATCGAAGGGCCGCGCCTTGACCGAGGCGGAACTTTCGCTGGCCGAGACCCTGGAGCGGATCTACGAGACCGGCTGCCATGACTTTGCACAGGTGGTTGTCGAGCTGAATACGCGCGGTGCGGCCCTGCCGTCGGGGGCTGCCGGCCCCTGGACGCTGGAAAGCTTCGAGGCGGAACTGAAGGCGATCAATGCCTCGCATGATGCCGCCCATGCCAGCGACGGGATCGGCGCCTGATCCCGCCATCACCAAGACCCGCCATCAGTTAAGGGCGCCGCGTCGGGACGATATCCCGAAAGGACGGCGCCGGACAGACAGGGAGAGACGAGAATGGACAAGGCAAGCGGGACGCGGGATCGCGTCGATGACTATATCAACAAGGGCCTGCGCGGCTTTTGGGTGCCCGTGGCGGTTTCCGTCCAGGTGCAGACCGGCAAGCCCTTCGCGACGCGGATCGCGGGCGAGAACCTGGTCATGTGGCGCGACGGCGCCGGCAAGGTCCGCTGCGTCGAGGATTTCTGCCCCCACCGCGGTGCCAAGCTGAGCCTTGGTGAAGTGCAGGACGGCAATATCGCCTGCCGCTATCACGGCGTTTCCGTGGACGGCACCGGCACCGTGGCCCGCGTGCCCGCCATGCCGAATTGCGCGCTGGAAGGCCGCAAGGCCCTGACCGCCTATTCCTGCGAGGAAGCGGGCAACGCGATCTTCATCTATCTTCCTTCCGCCGACCGTCCCGAAGCCCCGGCCTTCGAGCCGCCCGAGGAATTCACCAATGGCGAATGGGAAGTCTTCCCCTGCATGACCCGCTGGGATTGCTCCTATCGTCTCAGCCTCGACAATGCCGCCGACCCGATGCACGCGATCTACCTGCATTCCGACAGCTTTACCCTGTCCTACGGCGCCAAGCAGGACACCATGAACCTGGAGCGGACCGAAGACGGGTTCCGGATCGAGCGCATGGGCCAGAAGGGTGTGAATCTGGACGAGACAGAAGTGGTGATGGACGAGGGCATGATGTATTTCCGCCTCGATATTCCCTATCCCGACGGCGCCGGCCCGGGTGGACCCTTCCGCATCATCGGCTTTGCCACGGCGATCGACGACGACACCCACCACAGCTTCTTCTGGCGTTGCCGCAAGGTGACCGGCCTTGCCGCTGAAAGCTGGCGCTTCCTTTACCGTGCCTTCCTCGAGGACCGGCACTGGTTCGTGCTGGAGCAGGATCGCAACATGCTGGAATCGATCCCCTCGGACGCGCGCCGCCGCGAGATGCTGTACCAGCACGACATCGGCGTTTCGCGTCTGCGCCAGCTGATGGTCCGCCGTGCCAAGGAGCACTTCAAGGCGCTCGACGCCGCCGAGGCGGACAAGAAGAGCGCCTGATGCCCCGCGCCGATCTTACCGATCTGACCCCGCACGCGCTGATCGACGCGCTTTGCCAGCCTTTCGAGGCCGGCCAGGCGCTGGATCTGACCGGGCGGCGGATCACCGGTCCGGTGGATCTGTCGGGTCTGGCGCTGTGTGGTTTCGACCTGTCCGGCTCGGTCTTCGAGGGCCGGGTGACGATGGAAAAGACCACCTGCTGGGGCCTGACCTGGTTCCGGGATTGCCACTTTGCCGCGCCCTTCGCGGCGGCGGGGGCGCTGTTCCTGCATGACCTGCGGGTCGATGACGCCCATTTCGCCGCCGAGGTCACCCTGACCCGGACAGAGGCGCGCGGCACCATGGTTCTGGACCGGGCGCATTTTGACGGGCCGGCCTGGCTTGACCGGATGCAGGTTCTGTCCAGCCTGTCGATGGCGCGGGCGCGGTTCGACGGCCCGGTCTCGCTTGAGGAAACCGAAGCCTATGGCGGCTTCTGGGCCGACCGCACGACCTTTGGCGGCCGCCTGCAGGCCACCGGGCTGGAGGTTCACGGACGCACCTGGATCCGGGGCGCGACGCTTGCGCCGGCGGGTCCCGCCGCGCCGCCGCAACAATCGCTGGCGCGGCAGATCCGCAGCTTCGGCTATATCTGGTCCTGACGGGCCGCACATAAAAACAACAGGGAAGCCCATGACATCCAGCCTCGATCTTCAGAACATCACCAAGGTGTTCACCGATGCCAAGACCGGCCATTCGGTCACGGCGGTTCAGGACATGTCCTTCTCGGTCGCGCCGGGTGAACTGGTGGCGGTGGTCGGGCCTTCGGGCTGCGGCAAGTCGACGATCCTCAACATGGTGTCGGGCCTTTACGGACCGACTGAAGGCCGGGTCCTGCTGGATGGCGTTCCAGTCACCGCGACCCGCCCCGAGGTGGGTTTCATGCTGCAGAAGGACCTGCTGCTGCCCTGGCGCAACATCGTCCAGAACGTGGAATTCGGGCTGGAGGAAAAGAAGATGTCGCGGGCCGAACGCCGCGCCCGCGCCATGGCGGAACTTGAGCGCATGAAGCTGGCGGAATTCGCCGACAAGTACCCCCATCACCTTTCCGGGGGCATGCGCCAGCGCGCCGCCCTGGCACGCACCCTGGCCATCGAACCCGAGATCGTCCTGCTCGACGAACCCTTCTCGGCGCTGGACGCCCAGACCAAGCTGGTGCTGCAACGCCATTTCGCCCGCACCATTGCCGAGACCGGTGTGACCTGCGTGCTGATTACCCACGACCTGAACGAGGCCGTCATCCTGGCCGATCGGGTCGTCGTCCTGTCTGGCCGTCCCGGCCGGGTGATCGACGAATTCGCCATCGAGCTGCCGCATCGCACCGACCCCCTCAAGCGCAGCCTGGAACCTCAGGCGGGGGTCTATGTGAAACGGCTGTTCGATGCGCTTCACCTGGAAGACCAGGACGCAGCATAAAACCAACTGGGAGTTACCAAGAACATGAAAAAGTTCATTCGCAATATCGCCGCAGCGGCCCTGACCGCCGTTGCGACCCTGCCTGCCGCGCAGGCGCAGGACCTGGAAAAGATCACCTATCTCTTCCCGGCCCCCGATTTCCTGCCCGCTTTCGCACCCTTCCAGGTCGCGCGCGCCAAGGGCTATTACGAAGAGGCCGGTCTGGACGTGACCTGGCAGATCGGCAAGGGCGGCGCCGACGTGGCCAAGCAGGTTGCCGTGGGCAACGTGGAATTGGGCGGCGGCATCGGTGACACGCCGATCATCGTGCGCCAGAACGGTCTGCCGGTCAAAGGCGTTGCCCTGCTGGGTGGCCGTCCGCTGACCCAGGTCCTGATCCGCGCCGAATCCGGCATCGAGGACGTGGCCGGTCTGGTCGGTGAGCCCGTCGGTGTCATCGCCTACCAGGACACGACCTATTACAATCTGCTGGCCGCGCTGGCCGCCTCCGGTGTCGATGCCAATGATGTCGACATTCAGGCCATCGGTGCCGGCGGCATGGTGCAGCTGATGATCTCGGGCGATGTGACCGCGATTTCCGGCACACCGGACTGGGCGGTTGCCATCGAACATGCGGGCGTCGACCTGAACATCATCGAGATGGACACGATGCTGCCCGCCATGGCCCAGGCCATCCTGGCCTCGGAAGACACCATCGCCGAAAAGCCCGAACTGGTCGACGCCTTCGTCGATGCGACCCTGAAGGGTCTGAACGACGTGATCGCCGATCCCGAAGGCTCTGCCGCTGCCGTCGCCGGCTTCGTGCCGCAGATGGAAGGCCAGGAAGCCATGCTGGTCGAGGTCATGGAACGCTACGCGACGCTCGTCTACGCCATGCCCGAGGGTCAGACCCTTGGCACCTTCGACGCCGAGCGCATGTCCACGGTCGCCAACTTCTACCTGGACGCCGGCATCGTGACCGAGGTCTCGGACACGCCCGAAGACTATTTCACCAACGCCTTCGCCGAGTGAACCGATGACGATGCAAAGCATCCAGAGCGAAAACAGGACGCCGGGGACACCCCCCGGCGCCCATCAGACAAAGGGTCCCGGCATCATGAAGTCTCTACAGGGCAAGCCTCTGGAACTGCTCGCCATCTTCGGGATGGGGGTGCTGGTTCTGCTGATCTGGGAATTCCTTCCCCCGGCGCTCGACGTGCCGCGGTACATCATTCCGACCTTCTCGGACTGCCTCGATGAACTGAGCCGCATGTTCGCGCGTCAGGACATGGCCGGGCATATCCTGTCGACCCTGACCTCGACCGTGATCGGCTTCATCCTCGGCTCGCTGCTGGGCGCAGCCAGCGGCTACCTGCTGGGCATGTCGCCGCTGATGGAAAAGGTCCTGTCGCCCTATATCCTGGGCCTGCAGATCGCACCGAAAGTGGCCTTTGCGCCGCTGTTCATCATCTGGTTCGGCTATGGCGACATTCCGAAGCTGCTGGTCACCGTGCTGATCGTCTTCTTCCCGATCCTCGTGAACGTGTTGCAAAGCATGAAGACCGTGGATCGCGACCTGGTCAACCTGGCGCGGGTCTATTCGATGAACCGCTTCACCATCTTCCGCAAGATCGAGATGCCGTCTTCGATGCCCTCCCTCTTTGCCGGTCTGCGCATCGGGGCCACCTTCGCCGTCATCGGCGTGACCGTGGGCGAGATGGTCGGCGGCAATACCGGCCTCGGCTTCCTGATCACCTACGGCGAGGGCCAGGCCAACACGGCCATGGTATTCAACGCGATCATCTTCCTGACGATCATCGGCATCGCGCTCTATTTCATCGTCTCGATGATCGAGAAACGCGTGCTGCACTACCTTGAACGCAACGACCACGGCTGAGCGGGAAAGTGAGCACAGTGACCCAGAGCGCGACATATGTTCCCGAAAGCGGGCCGGCCGGCGTTGAAACCGGCACGGCGGCAGGGATCACCTACCTGCGCCGCAAGGGCCCGGGGCGGGTGCTGATCTGCCTGCACGGGATCGGGTCGCGCGGGGAAAGCTTTGTGCCGATGCTGCCCGACCTGCCGGCGGACTGGGACGTCATCGCCTGGAATGCGCCGGGTTATTCGGGTTCGGCGCCTCTGGGGGCCGACTGGCCGGTCGAGGCGGACTACAGCGCGGCCTTGCTGGGTCTTCTCGATGCGCTGGAACTGGGCCGCGTGACGCTGCTGGGCCATTCGCTTGGGACCCTGATGGGCGCGCGCTTTGCCGCCGATCATGGCGACCGGGTGACGGCGCTGGTGCTGGGGGCCTCGGCCTGCGGTCACGGGCAGGCGCCGGGTGTCCTGTCGCAGGCGGCGCAGGACCGGCTCGAGGCGCTGCAGGCAGAAGGGGCCGAAGCCTTTGCCGCCAGCCGCGCCCCGCGTCTTCTGGCCGATGCGCCGGGCAATCCGGGCGCCTTGAAGCGGGTGTGCGATGCCATGGCGGCCGTGACCCAGCCCGGCTATGGCCAGGCGGTGCGGATGCTGGCCTCGGGGCAGCTGGAAGACAGCCTGTCGCAGGTCACGGCGCCCACCGGTTTCCTTTGGGGCGACGGCGATGTCGTCACCCCGCGTGCCCAGACCGACCGTGCCCGCGCCGCGCGCGGCGGCACGGCCCCGCTTGGCGTCATCGCCTGCGCGGGCCATGCGTTGCATGCCGAGGCCCCGCAGGCCCTGGCCGCGGCGCTGATTGAAATCCTGTCCGAACTGGACCAACAGAATGCGAGTTCGTCATGAGTGACATGATCCGAGCCGGCCACCTGCGCAGCGTCGTCATGCGCGCGCCGGGGATGACCAAGACGGTCGACTTCTACGTCAAGGCCTGGGGCCTGACGGTCGCCCACGAAGGCGACGGCATCACCTACCTGCGCGGCACGGGAACCGAGCCTTTCATCTATGCCCTCAAGGACGGCACGGATTTCGGCATCGAATACATCCACATGGGCATGCCAGACCGCGCCTCGATGGATGCGCTGCACGCGCAGGTCGTCGCAAAGGGCGCCCATGTGCTGGGCGCGCCGGGAGAGTTCGACGACTGGCCCGGCGGCTACGGGTTCGAGATGCTGGACCCCGATTTCCGCCGGTTGCGCTTTACCTGCGATCTCGAGATGAACGAGAAGATGGACAAATACGCCCATCCCCAGAAGATCACCCATTGCGTCATCAATACCGGCGACATGGACGGGGTCGAAGCCTGGTATCAGGACGTGCTGGGCTTCCGCGTCTCGGATTACTCCGCCGACCAGATGGTCTTTTTGCGCGCTGCGGCCGACGTCGAGGAAGGCGCCGATCACCATTGCATCGCCCTGGTCCGCGCGCCCTATGCCAGCGTCAACCACGTCGCTTTCGAAACCGGCGGGATCAATGAATACATGCGTTCGATCGGACGGATGCGGCAGAACGGCACCGTGCCGACGTGGGGACCGGGCCGTCATGGACCGGGCGACAACTGCTTTGCCTATTTCGTCTCGCCCTCGGGGTTCGTGATCGAATTCACCTCCGAGGTCCAGAAGATCGACGAGATGACCCACGAAGCCCAGGTCTGGCCGCGCGACAACCCCGAGAAGATGGACCAGTGGATGACCGCCGGCCCGCCGACCCCGGCGCAGCGCGCCTGCATGATGGGCCGCCCCGACCCGGGCTTTCCGCCAAGCAACGAGGGCTGAACCATGGATCTGGGACTGACAGACAAGGTCGTCGTGGTGACCGGGGCGTCTTCGGGCATCGGGCTGGCCACGGCCGGCCTGGCGTTGGACGAAGGCGCCAAGGTCGCGCTTTGCGCCCGCGGGCCGGAACGCCTTGGCGATGTGGCCGAAAAGCTGTCGGCGCTGTATGGCGCCGACCGCGTGCTGGCGCAGCCAGTGGATGTGCTGGACGAGGCGGCGGTGACCGATTTCGCCGCTGCCGTCAGCGCCCGCTTCGGTGCGGTGCATGCGCTGATCAACAATGCCGGGCAGGGCCGCGTCTCGACCTTTGCCGATACCACGGATGATGCCTGGCGGCAGGAGCTGGAGCTGAAGTACTTCAGCCAGATCCGCCCGATCCGCGCCTTCCAGCCCGCGCTGAAGGCCAGTGGGCAGGGCGCCATCGTGGCGACCAATTCGCTGCTGGCCTACCAGCCGGAACCGCATATGGTCTGCACCTCTTCGGCGCGGGCCGGGGTGCAATCTCTGCTGAAAAGCCTTTCGGTCGAACTGGCCCCGGCCATCCGCGTCAATTCCATCCTCGTCGGCCTTGTCGACAGCAACCAGTGGCAGCGCCGTTTCGAGGCGCGCGAAGATCAGTCCCAGTCACGCGACGACTGGTTCGCCGATCTGGCCCACAAGAAGAACATCCCCCTCGGTCGATTGGGCCAGCCTGACGAGGCGGCGCGTGCGCTGCTTTTCCTGGCCTCCCCGGCTGCATCCTTCATCACAGGAGCTCAAGTTGAAATCTCTGGCGGCATTTCCCGATACATCTGACCTGTCCCCGGCCAATGATGCCGCCCCCGCAAGCCTTGCCATTGTCGGCGATCAGCTTGCGGAAGCTCTGGCGGATCTCGGGGTGACCACGCTGTTCGGCGTGATCTCGATCCACAACATGCCGATCCTGGACGCCATCGCGCGCCAGGGCCGGATCCGCTTTGTCCCCGCGCGGGGCGAGGCAGGGGCGATGAACATGGCCGATGCCTATGCCCGCGTCACGGGTGGCCTCGGTGTGATCATGTCCTCGACCGGAACGGCCGCGGGCAACACCGCTGGTGGCCAAGTCGAGGCGCTGACCGCCGGGTCGCGCCTGCTGCACATCACCAGCCAGGTCGACACCAAGTTCGCCGACCGCGACCGCGCGCCGATCCATGACGTGCCGACACAGCGCAAGATGCTGGAAGGGATCTCGAAGGCGGTGTTCCGCATCTGGGATTGCCATGCCGCGGTCGGCACGCTGAAGGCGGCCGTTTCGGCGGCGCTCTCGGCTCCGACGGGGCCGGTCAGCCTTGAAATCCCGGTCGACGTGCAGCGCGCGCCGATTTCCAGCACCGCGAAGATCGGCAAGCCGGCCGTGCTGAAACCCCGCGCCGATGACGCGGAGATCGAAGCGCTGGCTGCCCGCATCCTGAAGGCGAAACGCCCGATGATCTGGCTGGGCGGCGGCGCGAAGGACGCCGGCATCCCGGCCACCGAACTGGTCGAACGCGGCTTTGGCGCCGTCAGCTCGACCAACGGGCGCGGCGTGGTGGCGGAAACCCATCCCGCGACGCTCGGGGCCTTCAACATGGGGCCGGATGCGATCAAGCTTTACCAGACCTGCGACCTGATGGTCGTCGTCGGTTCGCGCTTGCGCGGCAACGAAACCAAGGACAACGACATGCCGCTGCCGCCGATCTGCCAGATCGACGCCGAGGCCAGCCAGGGCGGGCGCAACTACCCGGTCGAGATGATGATCCACGGTGATGCCGAGGATACCCTGGCGCGGCTGCTGGAAATGCTGCCTGCAAAGCTTGATACCGACCCGAACCTGCCGCATGAGATCGCGGTGGTGCGGGCGACTGCCGAAGGCCAGATGCGCGCCATGCTCGGCCCCTATCGGACGGTCGCGGATGCGTTGCAGGAACGTGTCCTGCCGGGGCGCCACCCCTGGGTGCGGGACGTGACGATCACCAATTCGACCTTCGGCAACCGCTACGTGCAGATCGCCGAACCGCGCCTGGGCGTCCACGCGCTTGGCGGTGGCATCGGGCAGGGGATCGCCATGGGTGTCGGCGCGGCGCTGGCCAGCGCCGAGGAACCCGGATCCCCCAAGGCGATCACGCTGGTCGGGGACGGGGGCGCGATGCTGGGCATGGCCGAGCTGATCACCGCCGTCGACGAAAACGCGCCTCTGGTCTACGTGCTGATGAACGACAGTGCCTATGGCGTGATCCAGAACATCCAGGACGCGCAATACGACGGCCGCCGCCATTATTCCAAGATCGCGGTGCCGAACTTTGCCAAGCTCTGCGATGCGGTCGAGATGCCGCACATGAAGGTCGATAATATCGACGCCTTCGCCGCCGCCCTGGACGAGGCCATCGCGCGCCCCGGTCCCGTCGTGCTCGAGGTGGACATGGTCGCCATCGGCCCCTACGCCCAGCAGTTCGCAGGCCCGCCCGCGGGTGCTGCCGGCAAGGCGGAGTAAGGCATGCATCTTGGACTGATCGGTTACGGCAATATCGCGGCCACCCTGTTGAAGATCCTCGACGCGCAGGGGCAATTGCCTGCGCGCGTCTCGGTCCTGGCCCGTCCGGGTCGGGCAGAGGCCGCGCGCGCCGCCTTCGCCTTTCCGGTGGAGATCTTCGAGGAAGTCGCGGATTTCCTGGCCGCCAGGCCCGACTACGTTGTCGAGGCCGCGACCCATGCCGCGGTGAAGGGCCCCGTTCTTGAAACCTTGCGCGCGGGGGTCCCGGTGCTGGTCGTCTCCATCGGCGCGCTTGCCGACGCGGACACAGAGGCGGCGATCCGCGAGGCTGCCACCGCCGGCAAGACGCAGGCGCATCTGTCCAACGGCGCCGTGGGGGGCATCGACATGCTGGCCGCCGCCCGGCTTTCGGGTATCGACAGCGTCGCCTATACATCGCGCAAACCGCCGCAGGCCTGGGCGGGCACCCCCGCCGACGGGCTGCTGGATCTGGCCGCGCTGACCGAGGCCACGACCTTCTACGAAGGCACGGCCCGGCAGGCGGCGACGGACTACCCCAAGAACGCCAACGTGGCAGCCACCATCGCCCTTGCGGGCGCGGGCTGGCAGGCCACCACGGTGCGCATGGTCGCGGACCCCTCGGTCTCGGCCAATATCCACGAATTCACGGTGCGCTCCGGCGCGCTGGATTTCACGGTGACACTGGAAGGCAAACCTTCGCCCGACAACCCCAAGACCAGCGTTTCCACGGTTTATGCGCTGGCACGGGCGGTGCTGAACCAGACCTCGCCGCTGACACTCTAGAGGATGACATGAAAGACCTGACCACAGAGCTTCCCGACGGCCGCCTTTTCATCGGCGGAGAATGGGAGACGGGCACCGGGGCGGAAATCACCTCGACCTATCCGCATGACGGTTCCTTCAACCTCAGCTTCAAGGGCGCGTCCCGTGCCGATGGCGAAAAGGCCATCGCGCGGGCCAAGGCCGCGCAGGCCGATCCCGCATGGGCCAACCTGCTGCCGCATGAGCGCGCCCGGATGCTGCACGCGATCGCCGACGGAATCGAGGCGAACATCGAGCGGATCTCCTACGTCCAGTCGCGCGACACCGGCAAGACACGCGGTGAAACCCGCGCGCTGGCAGGCTCTGCCGTTGGTACTTTCCGCTATTTCGCCGCGGTGCTGGAAACCTCGGACGACGATTTGACGGTGCAGCGCGCCACGGCGCTGACGGCCTCGATCCATGAACCCATCGGCGTCGTCGCGGCGATCACGCCTTGGAATTCGCCTATCGCGTCCGACGCCCAGAAGGTCGCGCCTGCGCTCGCCGCCGGCAACGCGGTCATCATCAAGCCCTCCAGCTGGTCGCCCATGGTCTCGCTTGTCCTCGCGGAAATCTGCGAAGAGGTCGGCCTGCCCAAGGGCCTTCTGTCCGTCCTGCCCGGCGCGGGGCGCGAGATCGGCAACCTGCTGGTCGAACACTGCGACATCGGGCGCGTCGCCTTTACCGGCGGCACGGTGACCGGGCGGCGGCTGGCAGCCCAGGCGGGCGAAAAGCTGATGCCTGTTTCGCTGGAACTGGGCGGGAAATCCCCGACCATCGTCTTTGAAGACCACGACCGGGACCTGACGATCGCGGGCATCCTTTTCGGCATCTTCTCGTCTTCGGGTCAAAGCTGCATCGCGGGCTCGCGCCTGTTCGTGCAGAAGGCGATCTATGACGACTTCCTTGCCGACCTGGTGAAGGCCACCGAAAAGCTGGTCGTCGGCGCGCCCGACGATCCCGCCACGCAGGTCGCCCCGATGATCTGCGCCGAACACCGCGACAGCGTGGAAAAATACATCGCGCTGGCACAGGAAGAGGGCGGCAAGGTCCTTTGCGGCGGCACCCGACCGGAAGGCGAGGCCTTCGCCAAGGGTTCCTACCTGAAGCCCACGATCATCGCCGGCCTGACCAACGACGCGCAGGTCTGCCGCGAAGAGATCTTCGGCCCGGTGCTGGTCGTCCTGCCGTTCGAGGACGAGGCCGAGGTGATCGCCCAGTCCAACGACAACGATTACGGTCTTGCTTGCGGCATCTGGACGAAGGACTTCCCCCGCGCCTGGCGTCTGGCCCGCGCGATCAAGGCCGGCACGGTCTGGATCAACACCTACAAGCAGTTCTCGATCTCGACCCCCTTCGGCGGCGACGGAGCCTCGGGCATGGGGCGTGAAAAGGGCCGCGAGGGGCTGCGTGCCTGGCAGCGGCAAAAGGGCATCTATGCGGACCTGACGGGCAATCCGCATCCATGGGCGAGGGTTGGCCAATGACACTGCAGAACCGCAACATCCTTGTCACCGGGGCCGGGGGCGGCCTTGGCCGCGACATCGTGCTGGCCTGTGGCCGGGCCGGGGCCCATGTGATCCTGTCTGATTTCAACGAAGAGACGGTGCAGGCCTCGCTTGCCGCCCTGCAAGCGGCGGGTGGCAGCGGAGAGGTCCGTCTGGCAGACCTCAGCGACCCGGAGTCCATCGCTGCGCTTGGCGCGGGGCTGGACGGGCCGCTGCATGGTCTGATCAACAACGGCGCGATTGCCACCGGGATTGGCGGCATCGGTTACCGCGATATCGAGATCGAGACCTGGGATCGTGTCATGCAGGTCAACGTGCGCGGAACCTGGCTGATGATCCGCGCCTGTGCCGATGCGCTGATCGCCTCCGGGTCCGGCCGGGTGGTGAACCTGGCCTCGGATACCGCCCTTTGGGGGGCGCAGAACCTGCTGGCCTATACCAGTTCCAAGGGGGCCGTCATGGCGATGACCCGCAGCCTGGCGCGGGAAATGGGCCCCGATGGCGTCGGTCTGACCACCATCGCGCCCGGCATCCTGACCACCGAAAGCACCGACTACGTGCCCGAGGCGCGCCATACCCACTACGAGACCGGCCGCGCCGTGCCGGGCAAGCAGGGCACGGGCGAGGTGGCCGAGGTCGCTGCCTTCCTGGTGTCCGAACCCGCCATCACGCTTACTGGTCAGACGCTACCCGTCGACCACGGCTTCGTCTTCAACTGAGGGGGCGCACATGATACAGATCGCCATCGTCGGCGCCGGACCCTCCGGCTGTTACCTGGCCCAGGCGCTGCTGAAGGCGGTGCCGGGCGCGCATATCGATATCCTCGACCGGCTGCCGGTGCCCTTCGGTCTGGTGCGGTATGGTGTGGCCCCCGACCATCAGGGGACCAAGGCCGTCGCGCGCCAGTTCGCGCGCCTGTTCGAAAAGCAGGGCGTCGGCTTCATCGGCAATGTCACCCTTGGCCAGGAAGGCGAGGGCGGCACGCTGTCCCTGTCAGAGCTTCAGTCGGCCTATGACGTGGTGGTGCTGGCGCTTGGCCTGCCGAAGGACCGCGCGCTGCCGCTGCCCGGTGCCGCGCTGCCCGGCGTCATCGGTGCGGGCCAGTTGACGCGGCACTGGAACGACCACCCCGACGACAGCGCCAGCCTGCCCGATCTTGGTCGCCGCGTGGTGATCGTGGGGCAGGGCAATGTCGCCATCGACGTGCTGCGTATCCTTGCAAAGCGGGCCGAGCATTTCGACGGATCGGACCTGGCCCACCGGCACAGCGACCACATCGCCGCCGCCGGGATCGAAAGCATCGACATCCTGGGCCGGTCCCCCGCCCATGAGGCGAAGTTTGATCCGGTGATGGTCAAGGAGCTGGCCAAGCTGCCGCATATGGGCTTTGCCTTTGAGGGGCTCGCGCATTCCGGCGCGGCGTCGCAGGACGATGCCCGGCTTGAGGCGCTTGCCAACCTGCCGGCGGCCGCCGACCACGATATCCGCGTGACCTTCCATTTCGGCGCGACGCCGACGCGCCTGACCGGCACCGACCGGGTCAGTGCCGCGCAATTCGACTGCGACGGCGCCGAGCTTTCGCTGCCCTGCGATACGGTCGTCTCGGCCATCGGCTTCGAGACCCATGTGCCGGGGCTGCGTGACGACCTGCTTGCAGGCGCGGAGGATGCCGCGCTTGGCGTCCTGCGTCCCGGTCTATACGCGGCGGGCTGGTTTGCCCGTGGCCCGCGCGGCACCATCCCCGAGAACCGGCAGGCCGCCCAGGCCCTGGCGGCACGCATCGCGCAGGATCTCGGCACGCTTCCCAAGACCAGCAAAACGGGTGCGGCTGCCCTTGCCGCCCGCCTGTCCGGCCTGACCGATTACGCCGGCTGGCAGCGCATCGACGCGGCCGAGCTTGCCGCTTGCGATGCCGGCCGGGTCAGGGCAAAGGTCGCCGATCTGACTGACATGCTGACCCTGGCCGCTGGCCGGGCACAAGACCACCCGGAGACCGAGACATGAAAATCGCCCTGCTTTACGGTACTGAAACCGGCACCACGGAAATGCTTTGCGAGGACCTGGAAGGGCACCTTGGCGGCGACCACGAGGTCGAGATGGCCGACCTTGGCGACACCGACCCGACCAGCCTGGACGGTGATAGCCTGCATCTGATCCTCTGCTCGACCTATGGTGACGGAGAACTGCCGGCGACCGCTCAGCCCTTTGCCCAGGCGCTGATCGACGCCGGGGCGGACCTGTCGGGCATCCGTTTCGCGATCTTCGGTCTGGGCGACAGCACCTACGAGACCTTCAACGAAGGCTCGCAGAAGCTGGCGGAACTGTTGGTGAAACATGGCGCGAAGCAGGTCGGGGACCGCACCACCTATGACGCGATGAGCGGCGACATGCCCGAGGATTCGGCCTTTCCCTGGGCCGAGGAACGGATTGCCGAAGCCGAACCCCTGTTTGCGGCCAGCTAGATGCCGCTGTCCGATGCCCTTGATGATGACGCCGGCAAGCCAGCAGCCCTGGGGGGTGGTGATGCGCTGGCCGGTGATGCGCTGGGCGCTGATCGCCCGACCTATGGCGTGCCCCCGGTCACGCGGGCGATCAAGGTGCTGCGTCACGTGGCCTCGGGGCATGGCTGCACCAATATTTCGGCGGCCTCCAAGGCGCTTGGCATCAACCGGACGACGCTGATCCGCCTGCTGCATACGCTGGCCGAGGAACGGATGATCGAATGGCAGGGCGAGGGGCGTGGATACAGGCTTGGCTACGGTCTGCTGGGTCTCGCGGCCGAGGCCCTGTCGTCGCGTGATCTGCTGCAGGTGGCGCGGCCGCATCTGGCCGAACTGGCGCAGGACACCGGGCTGTCGGCGCATCTGGGCGTGCTGGACGGGCGCGAGGTGGTCTACATGATCCGCGAAGTCCCCCGGTCACAACTGGTCAGCAACGTGCGCGAAGGCACCCGCCTGCCGGCCCATGCGACGACCATGGGGCGGATGCTGCTGGCGCATCTGACGGCTCAGCAGCTTTTCGACCTTTATTCCGGCACGCCGATGCCGGAATATTCATCGGTCACCGCCACGACCCCCGGCGCGCTGTTCGATCAGCTTCAGGCCGATCGCGCCCGCGGCATCGTCTGGAGCGACGGGAACTTTGAACCGATGATCGGCTCTTGCGCCTGCCCGGTGCTGGACCACGGCGCGCATGTGGTGGCCTCGATCAACCTGTCGGGACCCAACGAGGCCTTCATCCAGGGTGCCGAGGTCGCGCAGCGCATCGACCAGGCGATCCGCGACTGCGCCGAAGGAATTTCCGAGGCGCTCGGCTGGCGCGGCCCGCAGGGGGCGGACCGCACCTGAATTCGCAACCTGAACGCAGCGTTCAGGGCAGGACGCAGAGCATCTCGTAAAGCAGGTTTGCCCCGATCAGCGCCGTGTTGCCCGACATGTCATAGGGCGGAGAGACCTCGACCAGGTCGCCGCCAACCAGGTTCAGACCCGCACATCCCCGCACGATTTCCAGCGCCTGCCAGGTGTTCAGCCCGCCTACCTCGACCGTGCCGGTGCCGGGGGCGAAGGCCGGGTCCAAGCTGTCGATGTCATAGGTCAGATAGACCGGGGCATCGCCGATCGTGGCGCGGATTTCATCCATCAGCGGGGTCAGGCTTTTCCACCAGCATTCCTCGGCCTGGACGACGCGCCAGCCCTTGTCGCGCGCCCAGTCGTAGTCCTCGGGGGAATAGCCGGTGCCGCGCAGGCCGATCTGAAAGACCTTGTCGTTGATCAGGCAGCCGTCTTCCCAGGCGCGGCGGAAGGGGGTGCCGTGGGCCTCTTTTTCCCCGAACATGTGTTCGGAGGTATCGGCATGGGCGTCCACATGGATCAGCGCCACCGGCCCGTGCTTTTCCTTCATCGCGCGCAGGATCGGCCAGGTCAGCGTGTGATCGCCACCCAGGGTCAGCGGGATGCAGTCATGGGCCAGGATGCCGCGATAATGCTCGGTGATGATGTCGACGGTCTTCTTCAGATCGAAGGTGTTGATCGCCACATCGCCGATATCGGCCACCTGCAACCGGTCAAAGGGCGCCGCACCCGTGCCCATGTTGAAGGGTCGCAGCATGCGGCTTTCGTCGCGGATCTGACGCGGTCCCAGCCGGGTGCCGGACCGGTTGGAGGTACCGATATCCATCGGGATGCCGACGAAACAGGCATCCAGCCCTTCGGCCGTGTCCTGAGACGGCAGACGCATCATCGTTGCCGGTCCGCTGAAACGGGCCATGTCGTTGCCGCCGAGCGGTTGGTTGAAATCACTCATTCTGCCAGTCTCCTGCTGATCATCTGCGTCAATGGTTTCATCTGCGCCGCGACGCGGCTGCGCAAGGTCCCGAGGCTCATTGCCTCGTCCTTGACGAACTCCATGAAGGTCATGTTGAGGTTGTTGAATATCAATTGACCAAGGGGGGCGGGGTCCCAGCCCGGTCCGACCTCTCCGCGCGCTTGCAGGGTGCCGATCAGCGCCGTGACCTGATCGCACAGCCGCCGGTCCATCGCCCAGTAGCGCTGACCGTTCGGGGTGTCGGGGGCCTCGATCGCCAGGGCCATGGCCTTGCGCCACATGTCCTTGGACAGATATTCCAGCGAATGGTCGTAATAGCCGTAGATCAGCGCCAGCAGGGCGGGTTCGGCGCCATGAGGCGGATCGGCCAGCAGGGGTTCACCGAGGGCCAGGACCTCTTCGACCTCCATCGCGACGGTGGCGATCAGGATGTCGCCCTTGGTCTTGTAGTAATTGTAGACCGTCCCGACCGAGACCTCGGCTTCCTCGGCCAGATCCTCGATTCGCACCTTGCGGTAGTCTTCGGCGCGGAAGGCCTGCACCGCCGCGCGCAGGATCCGCGTCTCGCGTGCCGCTTTCTGCCGCTCTCGTAATCCCTGCTGCGCCATGAAGCCTCGCATCCTGCCGATTTGCTGAAATTGACGTTGACTATAAAAATGAAGCCATTCAAGTTTTTTCCATGACGGGCGTCATCAAGCTGATCAAATGGCCCGCAACAGGGAGACGATGATGAAGAAACATACGAAAGCCCTCCTGGCGGGCACGGCGCTTTGCGGCCTGGCAAGCGGCGCCATGGCGACCGAGGAACTGAATGCGCTGGTCTGGTGCGACCATACCGACCCGGCGCTGATCGAGCCCTTCGAGCAGGCCCATGACGTCAAGGTGAACCTGCGCGAATACGAAGGCACCGGTGCCGCGCTGGCCCTGCTGGATCAAAGCCGCCCCGGCGACTGGGACGTGCTGGTGATCGACGGGATCGACGTGGCGCGCACCGCCGAGGCCGGCATCCTTGCGCCGCTGCCCGACGATGCGCTGCCCGAGGACGATTTCTTTTCCCAGATCGTGCTGAAGGACAATAACGCTCCCGGTGGAACCACCTATGCCGTGACCGAGAAATTCGGCTACAACACGATTTCCTATAACGCCGACAAGGTCGATCCGGCGGATATGCAGGACCTCGCGACGGTCTGGTCGGACAAGTACGACGGCAAGATCTCGATCTACGATTACTATCTGCCGGTGATCGGTCTGGCGGCCATGGCCGACGGGATCGACACCGGCGCCATCACCGCCGAGGACCTGCCCGCGCTGGGCGAGACCCTGTCGACGATGCGCGGCCATGCGGCGTCGGTCGCGGGTGTCGTGGGGGCCCAGACCGCGCTGGCCACGGGCGAAGTCGATATCGTCATCGGCGGTGGCGAATGGCTGACGGCCGTGCTTGCCGCCGAACAGCCCGAGCTGACCTGGACGATCCCCAACCAGGGCGCGGTCCTGTGGACCCAGTCCATCGGTGTGCTGGCCGATAGCGAAAAGCCCGATCTGGCGCTGGAATTCGTCAAGTACATCGTCTCGCCCGAAGGGCAGGCGCGGCTGGCGACCTCGTCCTGCTTCTGGGGGATGCCCGCCAATGAACTGGCCGGCGATCACCTGACGCCGGAACAGAAGGACATCCTGCGCTGGGACGAGCAGGACAGCTACCTTGCCAAGGCACAGCTTTACCCCGCGCCGGACGAGGGTCTCGATATCGAGATGCAGGATCTCTGGCTTGAAACGCTGTCGCAGTAAGTCGCGGCGCCTGATCCTGTGAGCAAACGCAAGTGACCGTATCACGCGATACCCTGCGGGGCTGGGGCTTTGCCGCCCCGGCCCTGCTCTGGACGCTGGCCTTCTTCGTGGTTCCCTTCGCGGTCATGGCCGCGATGAGCCTTGCCACGCTGGAAGGCCGGACCCTGATCTGGGGTCTGCATTTCGACAATTACCGGGCCCTGGCTGAAAAGGCCTATTTGTGGCGTGCCGTGCTGGTCTCGGTCGAGATCACTTTGACGGTGACGTTGTTGTCGGTCTGCCTGGCCTATCCGCTGGCCTGGATCATCGCCTTCCGCGTGCCGCAGCGGTTCCAGCGGCTGGCGCTGTTGCTGGCGATCCTGCCGTTCTGGACGTCCTACGTGGTCCGCTCCTACGCCTGGTTGCTGGTGCTGGCGCGTGAAGGGGTGGTGAACAAGGCGCTGCTGACGCTCGGTCTGATCGCCGAGCCGATCACCCTGGCCAATACCCGTTTCGCGACCGTCACGGGCTTCGTGCATTTCTTCACCATGCTGCTGACGCTGACGATCTTTGCCAACCTGATCCAGCTGTCGCCGAACTACCGCCGCGCGGCGATGGATCTTGGCGCGAGCGCCTTCCAGACCTTCCGCCACGTGGTCCTGCCGCTGACCCTGCCGGGTATCGTGACAGGCGCCTTCCTGACCTTCGTGCTGTGCATCGGCGACTACATCACCCCGCAGATCCTGGGCGGCAATACCGAGCTGACCGTGCCGCAGGTCATCATGGTGCAGCTTGGACGGCGGGCCGATTTCCCGCTGGCCGCAGCGCTGGCCATCGTGCTGATGGGGATCGTGACGCTGGCCTACCTTGCCTGCGCCCGCTGGCTGAGACTGGACCGGATATGATGCGTCTGCTTCCCTGGGTCTTCCTTTGCGCGATGGCCGTGTTCATCTACCTGCCGGTGGGGGCGCTGGTGCTGTTCTCCTTCCAGGGGGGCGCGCTGCCGGTGCCGCCCTTCAACGGGCCCTCGCTGCAATGGTACGCCGAGATCCTGGGCGACGGTGACCTGATGCAATCCCTGCTGAACTCCCTGATGGTGGGGGCGGTGTCCTCGGCGCTGGCGGTGTGCCTCGGCTTCACCGCCGCCTACGGGCTGGCGCGCCATGCGCTGCCGGGCACCACGCTGATGCGCGGGCTGCTGATCGCGCCGCTTTGCGTCAGCTACCTGATCATCGGGCTGGGCCTGCTGATCGTGGTGCAGCGGCTTGGCCTCGGCCTGTCGCTGGCCACCGCCGGGATCGGCCACGTGGTCATCAACCTGCCGATCTGCTTCTCGATCATCTACGCCTCGATGGGTGCGCAACAGCAGTCGGCCGAACGCGCCGCCCGCGACCTTGGCGCGAACGAGGCGCAGGTCGTGCTGCTGATCACCGTTCCTATGCTGCTGCCCGCCATTGCGGCGGCCTTCTTCCTGTCCTTCACCCTGTCGTGGGACGAATTCATCATTTCCTTCCTGCTGACCCGCTTCGACGTCACCCTGCCGGTCGAGATCTGGTCGATGCTGCGCTCCGGCCTGTCGCCGGAACTGAATGCCATCGGTAGCCTGGTCTTCCTGGTCTCGGTCACGCTGGTGCTGGCGCTGGAGCTTCTGCTTTTCCGGAGACGCGCATGACCGCCCCCGTCACATTATCGCGCCTGAACCATCGCTTCGGCAACTACCACGCCCTGCGCGACATCGACCTGCGCATCGAGGCGGGCGAATACGTGACCCTGCTGGGTCCGTCGGGCTGCGGCAAGACCACGCTGCTGTCGGTGCTGGGCGGGTTCATCCAGCCGGACGAGGGCCGCGTGCTGATCGGAGACACGGACATGGCGCGGGTGCAGCCCTCCAGGCGCCCCACCACCACGGTCTTTCAGGACTATGCCCTGTTCCCGCACATGAGCCTGCGCGACAACGTCGGCTTCGGGCTGCGCATGGCGGGGCAGGGGCGGCGCGCGCGCCATGCCCGCGCCGAGGAAATGCTGGACCTCGTCGGCCTTGCCGATGCCGCCGGCAAACGTCCGCACGCCCTGTCCGGCGGCCAGCGCCAGCGCGTCGCCCTGGCCCGGGCGCTGGCGGTCGATCCCGAGGTGCTGCTGCTGGACGAGCCGCTTGGCGCGCTCGACCTCAAGTTACGGCGCTCCATGCAGGACGAGCTGAAGCAGATCCAGCGCCGCATCGGCACCACCTTCGTCCATGTCACCCACGATCAGGAAGAAGCCATGGCCATTGCCGACCGTATCGTCGTGATGCACCAGGGCCGGATAGAGGACGAAGGCGCGCCGCAGCGCATCTATCGCCAGCCGAAGTCCCTGTTCGCCGCCAGTTTCATGGGCGAGATGAACCGGATCGCGGTTACCGGCACCGGCTTCGGAGTGACGACCCCCTTCGGCCCGCTGGAAATCGAGGCACCGCAGGGCGACCTGACCCTTTGCCTGCGTCCCGAGGCCATCGGGGCAGGGGGCGATTTCGCCCTTGGCACCGCAACGGTACGCGATGCGGCATTCTTCGGCACCCATTGCCGGGCCCACCTGGTGCCCGATGCCGCGCCGGATCTGGTGCTGGTGGCCCACCTGCCGCCCGCCGAGCTTCCGGCGCCGGGGGCGAAACTGTCGCTTGCCGTCGACCGCGCCGATCTGACAGTCTTTCCGGCATGAGCCAGCCCATCACCCCGCCGCGCGCCCGTCCAGAAGATTGGTATCGTCTCGACCGCAAGGCCGATGGCGTCACGTTGATTTCCGAACCGCACATAAAGGAATTCTACCGCTGCAATTGCTGGCATGTGCGGGGCCGGGACGGCGATATGCTGATCGACAGCGGCATGGGCGTCCTGCCGCTGCGCGACTGGGTGCCGCTGGTCACCGAACGTCCCCTGACGGCGGTGGCAAGCCATACGCATTTCGACCATATCGGCTGTCACCATGAATTTCTCGACCGCTGCGTCCATGTGGCGGAGGCCGCGATCCTGGCCGATCCGGCCAACGCGCTGACGCTGGCGGATCCCTATGTCAGCGACGACATCTTTGACGCCCTGCCGCCAGCGCCCTATTCCTCGGCCACCTATCAGGTGAAATCCGCCCCCGCGACCCGGCTGCTGGAGGACGGCGATGTGATCGACCTTGGCGACCGCGCCTTCGAGGTCATCCATACCCCCGGCCATTCCCCCGGCGGCATCGCCCTGTGGGAAGCGGCAAGCGAGACGCTGTTTTCCGGCGACATCGTCTATGACGGCCCGCTGATCGAGGACACCTTTCACGCCGATGCGGCCGATTACCTGTCCTCCATGAAGCGCCTGCTGGACCTGCCTGTACGCATCGTCCACGGCGGCCATTTTCCCAGCTACGACGGGGACCGCCACCGTGCGATCATCCGCGCCTGGCTTGACGCGAAAGACCAATGATCTCCCAGTAGAGACCTGTTTCCATATCGACGTTGCCTGAGCGGCCCCGCAAGGTACCCCCCGCCAGTCCGGCTTGAAGAAGCATTGAAACCGGCATCGAAATCCCGGGCAGGCCTTGCGGCAGCTACGTCGCGCTGCGCGCCCGACACCTTCAGGTCATGCGCCTGACTGCCGTCTGGTGGTCTGCAGGGCAACGGATCGCCGAATTGCAGCTCTGACCGCGTAGGTTGGCATGGCGCTCCGGTGGCGAACGTGTTCCCAGGATACTGCCTTCCGGGCCTGAGAAAGGACCGCCCCATCAAACCATGGGATCAAACAGCCAGGGGGCTCTGGCTGGGCAAGGGTGGACTTTCGGTCATTCACCACGGGCGTTTGGGGCAAAGTCTTAATCTTCTCACCTTAGCAAGATAGTCAGTGAGAGGTTTCGCAGGGTCGCGGCATGGCGCGCATTTTGGTGATGGAAGACGACGAGGATCAGGCAGACTGCCTGGCCGAATGCCTGGTGCGCATGGGGCACAAGGTCGACATTGCCCTGACATCTGACAAGGCCATCGGCGCGGTCGATACCGGGGCATTCGACCTTGTCGTGGCGGATATCTTCATCCGCGAGCGCGATGTCATGGTCGGGAATGGCGGTCTGCGGCTGATCCGGCACATACGCGAAGGCGGGCGGGGTGCACCGGCCACCTGTCGGGATGTTCCGGTGATCGCGATGTCCGGCGTTCTGGGCGGTCCGACCGATGGGCATTTCCTGGCATTGGCCGGCCAGGCCGGTGCCGATCTGGAATTGCAGAAACCCATTTTGCCGGCGCGGCTGTCCGAAGCCATCGAAAGCCTGCTGTTGCCCCGCGAAACGACCTGAGGGGCCGGGATTGCGGGCTGGCGCCAGCAGGCGCCTTTCTGGCGTCGCATGTTTCGGTCCCGGTCGTCAGGGGCCGCGACGATCAGGCCTCTGCCGTTCGGGGGATGGTGGGGAACCTGTTGGTCAGCGCCTTGCCTATGGCCTCGAACAGGCGATCCGGTGGGCAGGGTTTGCGCAGAACCGGGGCGTGCACGGCAATTCCGCTGCTCAGGTGCGGCCCCGCGTTGCCCGTCAGATACAGCACCGGCAGATCCGGGAAACTTTCGCGCAAGCTTCGGGCAAGCTCGAACCCGTCGACACCCCCGGGCATGACGATATCCGTCAGCAGAAGGTCTATCTTCGGTCCCATCGTCGCCAATTTCAGGGCGTTGATGCCGTTTTCGGCCGCGATGACCTCGAACCCCTTCCTTTCGAGCGTTGCGACCAGCAGATCGCGCAATCCCGGTTCATCTTCGGCAAGCAGCACTGTGGCCCGGACTTCGTCAGCGCCGGTGTCGGTGTCGAGGCCCGGGACTGGGCTGTTGCTCTGGCTTTGGACTTGGGGAGCCGCTTGACCGGTGACGGGGCCAATCCCCGTGCCGGCGTTCAGGCTCGTGCGATTGGTGCCTTGCGCATTGCCTCGGTTGGCCAGCGGCGGCATGGCGCGTCCCGGAGCACGATCTGTGGCCGAGGCCCCGTCGCTGGCGGGGCGTTCCTGTCCGCAGGGCAGCAGCAGTTGCACTTCGGTGCCTTCGCCCGGCGCCGAGGAAATCTGCATGTCGCCCCCGGCACTTTGCGCGAAGCCATAGACGATGGACAGGCCCAGCCCGGACCCGGATTGCGAGGCCTTGGTGGTAAAGAACGGCTCCAGCGCACGTTTGCGCACCTCCGGGGGCATGCCGGGGCCATCGTCGCGCAGGCTCAGCAGCAGATAGCCGGTGTCGCTGGCGCGCAGGGGTTGCAGGCCATTCTCTTCGGCGACGGGATGGATCACCTTGTGCGCCGCGGTATGGGTCAGCTGACCGGACTTGTGCCGTCGGGCGTCCAGGGTGATCGTATTGCCGGTGCCCGACAATTGCAGCGCATCCCGGCTGTTCAGGATCAGGTTCAGCAGCGCATTCTCCAACTGAGCCTGATCGCAATGCAGGGTCAATCCGACCTCCTCTTCGCTGAGCCGCAGGCGGATGGAATCGCCAAGCTGCGGTTCGGCAAGCTCCTTGACCGCGCGGAACAGGGTGGACACCTCGATCGTCTTGGCATTGCCGGGCTGGGGGCGCGAAAAGGCCAGCAGGCGGGCGGTCAGGTTCTGTCCGCGTTCGACCGCGCGCTGCGCCGAGGTCAGGAATTTGCGCGAGGTATCGGGGATGGTCTCGGCCATCGTCAGGTCGACGGCGTAATAGATGGTGGCCAGCAAGTTGTTGACATCATGGGCGATCCCCGATGTCAGCTGCCCGAGAGAGGCGAGCCGGTCATGCAGTTCCACCGATTGGCGGTCGCGTTCGCGCCGCGCAAGATAGATCGACACGAGGAACATCAGCAGGACGACGGCGACAAGGAACAGCAACGCCGACAGCCCGGCCATTTGCAGCCGCGACTGGCTGAGATCCTTGGCAAGCCAGTCGTTCAGGCCATTTGTGACCGAGCGGTGCAGATGGTCGAGGTCGCGGGTCGCCGCTTCGTCCGGGGTCCGCACCAGGGCGTCGACCTCGCGGATAGAGGCGCCCGCGGCAGCGGCGGCCTGCGCGGTATCAAGGTTCTCGCGATAGATCCCCAGCGTCGAGATAAGGTTGCTAACGTTGAATTCCTTGCCGATCGCCTGACCCATGGCCTCGATCTGGGACAGGGTGGTGATGGCATCCTGGTAATTCTGTGCGGCTGCTTCGAAATAGGCGGGTTCGTCCGGGCGCAGCACCGCATTCTTGAAATTGTGCACAAAGCCGTTGTAGCCAAGCGTCCGTTCCAGCCTTTGCAGCGCGCCGGGAAGGCCGCTGGCGGCGATATCGGCTTCGCTTTGCTGGGATTTTCCAATGAGGGTCAGCCCCGGTATGGCCAGCATGCAGATCACGGCAAAGGCCAGCATCCCCATCCGAACCCAGCTTTTTTCAAGAACCAGACGGGCGGTCTCTTTCAGGTCGCGCTCCGGGCCTCCTGGCTGCTTGTTCATGCTGTCCCCCTTGAGCGATGGAGCCCCCGGCCTTTCCGAAGACTGCTTGCAGACAATAGACTTAGCATGGCTTTGGCCATCGCGATACTGCGCAGCACCGGGTTTGTCCGACAAATGACGCCTTTGAGCATCAGGCGCCTTGGACGACCTCCCGTCGGAGCAGGGTGGGGCCTTCGGCCCCGCCCGGAAAGCCCAGACCCGTCAGGTTGACGCGGCACGGCAAAAGGCCGCCCCGAAGGACGGCCTTTCCGGTGATCACGTGGCTGGACTTCAGGCGGCTTCGAAGGTGACCGCTTCGGGTTCGGCAGAGCCGACCAGGTACCAGACGGTCGCGGCGGCGGCGCCGTTGTTGCGGAACCAATGCGGACGGCCGGCCGGGGTCTTGACCAGGTCACGCGGGCCAAGTTCGACCTCGACTGCTTCGCCGTCTTCTTCCCAGCCCACGGTCAGCGACCCTTCGAGCACCATGAAGGCGTCTTCGACGTCACGGGTGAAGGCCTTCACGCCGACGCGCGAGGGGATGCCCAGCATTTCCTTGCGGCAGGTATCGGTTTCCACGCCGCCGGGGCCGCAGTAGATCTTGCGGGTAAAGCCGGCGTCATCCCAGATCGTCGCCAGTTCACTGTGGCGCACTACATATTTCGACATCAGCTTTTGCAGCGGGTGGTCGCCCTCGGGATCGAAATAGATGGTCTTGCCCGGCTCGGCACCGAAGGCACGGGCCAGTTCGGGGGCGTGCTCCTTGGGGTGATAGTGGTAGACGGGCGGCAACGGCTTGCCCACGTCGACGCTGATCGACATCACAACCGGTTCCACACCGTCGACGCGGAAGCCATGGCCGATTTCACGGGCGTTCAGGATCATGTCCTTGGGACCAAGGTTCACTTCGCAGACCTCGCCGTCCTTTTCCCAGCCGACGATCAGCGCGCCGTCGATGATCAGGAAGCTTTCCTCGATCTCGTGGCTGTGGCAGGCGGCGTATTTGCCGGGCTCCTTGTAGATCAGCGAGACGGTGAAGTGATCCGGCTTCAGCGTCGAGGTATCGCCGACCTTGGGCGAACCACCGGCCCCGATGTAGCGCATCTGGGCGCGCGACAACTCGTCGAAGCCGTCGTTGGACGGGAAGGCGTGCCAGTCGAATTTCTTGTCCACGAAGCGCCCGGTATGCGCCTTGAGCGCTTGTTGCAGGGTCTCGAATTCGGTGTCCTGTACAGTCATCCTGTTGGTCCTTTTCGTCTCTGGTCACTGTTTCATCTGATACCACCCTAGGCGGGCTGCGTTTCATATGGCATAGGGTGTTTTGCAGGCAAAACATGGGCGGCAAAAGGGGCGGGCGGAATGGCCGATCAGAGCGACGACAGATACCTGGTGCCGGGGCTCATCCGGGGCCTTTCGGTGCTGAAGCTTTTCACCCCTGACAGCCCGTCCCTGTCCCTTTCGGATATCGCGCGGGCCCTGGGAATCACCCGGTCCGCGGCCTTTCGCACGGTCTATACCCTGAACGAGGCCGGGTGCCTGCTGCATGACCAGCGCAGCCAGACCTATGCGCTTGGCCCCGGTGTGCTGCGTCTGACCTATGGCTATGTGGCCACGCGCGAGGTGGTCGAGATCGCCCAACCGGCGCTGGAGCAGCTGCGCGACCGCATCGGCTGGTCGGCGCATCTTGGCGTGCTGGACGGGGCCTCGGTGCTTTACGTGCTGCGGGTGCCGGGGCCACAGCGCGACAGCTCCATCGTGCAGGTCGGGTCGCGTCTGCCGGCGCGGGCGACGACCATGGGGCGGGTGCTGTTGGCGGATCTGGGCGAAGACGATCTTATCGGCCTGTTCCGCAATGATCATGCGCGCGGCAAGGGGCCGTCCCTGCCGGGCATCCTGCGTCAGGCGACAGCGGATCGCGCGGCGCAGGCGGTGGTACATACCGGGGATTTCGAAGCCGGAATGGTCTCGGCGGCCGCGCCCCTGCGCGACATGACCGGGCAGGTCGTGGCGGCGATCAACGTCACCGCGCCGCAATCTGCCACCACGCAGGCGCAGGTGGGGGGGGATATCCGCGCGGCGCTGATCGCCACGGCGGCGCGGATTTCGGTCCTGTTGGGCTGGGATCAGCCGGCAAGGATCCCGGTCGCGGAATAGCCCATGATCGACGACAGCCTGTCGGCGGTTTCCCGGATCTTGCAGGCGATCAGGTCGTGCTTGTCGGACCCCGGATCAAAGGCGCTTTGCGCGCCCGAGACGCTGATCGCGCCAAGGGGCCTCCCGTCGGGTCCCTGAACCGCCCCGGCGCAGGATCCGATCCCTTCCTCGAAAAAGGCCACGGACCAGGCCAGCCCGGCCTCGCGGTCCTGTTCAAGCTGGGTCAGCAGGCTGGGCAGCGTGGTCGGCGTCTGGGCGGTGATGGCCGCGAAATCAGTCCCTTTGAACAGCGCCTCGACCTCGGCGCGGGGCAGGTTGGCCAGGATCATCCGACCCATCACCGTGGCATGGGCGGGCAGGCGGGATCCTTCGCGGATATTGCTGACCAGCTGGACATCCGGTGTTTCGCGCACCAGCAGGATCACATCCGTGCCGGTCAGCACCCCAAGGTGCGCCGACAGCCCGGTTTCCGCCGCCAGCCGCGCCAGCAGGGGGCGGGCCACGCGGGCGATATCGCGCCCGGCCAGCATGTGCGAGGCAAGCTCCAGCACGCCATAGGACAGGATATAGCCGCCCCCTTCGCCGGTCTGTTCGATCATCTGTTCGCGCTCCAGCGTGTGCAGCAGGCGGATCAGCGTCGTGCGGTTGATCTTCAGCTCGGCCGCCGCGCGCGACATGTTGCGACACCGGTTGCCTGCCGCGATATGGCGCAGCAACGCAAAGGCACGGGTGACGGGGGGCACGTCATAGGCGGTCTTCTGGGGGATATCTTCTGAAATGGCACCGGCTCCGGCAGCGGTTCGTTTGAACGGGTGACGCTATTGTGAACAACCCATCCGCGAAAGCAAGCCCCGCCCCCCGTGAGGTGGGGACTGGGCAGAGAACGGGTGCGGCGGAGGCCGGTCATCGCGGGCCGGACCGGGCCTCGCGCAGATGCAGGGCCCGGTCGCCTGTGCGATCTGCCGGGGCGTGATCAGGCGTCGGCGGCAGGGGCGGTTTCGGGCGCTGAAAAGACCTCCCACGCCTTGTAGGCATAGACCCAATCGGCGTTTTCGGGCTGTTTCAGCCATTCATTGGCCAGCGAGCCGCGTTGGACCCGTGCGGTGCGGTCGCGCCGTGCCGCTTCGTAGCGGGCGAGGGCGGCGGGCACATCGGCGGCGTCTGCGCCCTTCAGCGCAAGGGCCAGGACCACGCCATCCTCGATCGCCATGGTTGCACCCTGGGCCATGAAGGGCACCATTGGATGCGCCGCGTCGCCCATGATCGTGACATGGCCTTTCGACCAGGCGGGCATGGGTTCGCGCACATGCAGCGCGGAACGGGTCACCTCGTCACAACAGGCCAGGATGGCGCGGGCTTCGGGGTGGAAATCGGCATAGGCTTCGCGCAGGGCGTCGATATCGCCGGGCAGGGTCCAGCCTTCTTCGGACCAGTCGTCCTGGGCCGTAGTGGCAAAGACAAAGACCTCTTCACCGCGTTTCAGCGGAAAGACGACCAGCTGGCGGTCCGGGGTCGGTCCCCACCACTTGGTGAAACTGTTGAGGTTCGGGATGCCTTGCGCCCGGTCTCGGGGGAAGACCGCCCGGTAGGACACCAGCCCGGTGTATTTCGGATCGTCCTCGCCGAACAGCGCCTTGCGGACCAGCGAATGGATGCCATCGGCGCCGATCACCAGATCGAAGGTCGCTGTGCTACCGTCCACCAGCGCGACCTCGGCGCCGCCCTCCACGGGTGTCACGCTGCGCACCTTTGCGCCAAGTTGCAGCACGCCTTCGGGCAGGTTGGTCGACAGGGCGGTGATCAGGTCGGCGCGGTGGATCGTCAGCTGGGGGGATTCGTACCGGTCGCCTTGCATTTCCAGGCGGGAGGTTTCGGCGCCCGTGTCCCAGACCCGGCTGATCCGGTATTGCGGCCGTGCAGCGGTTTCGCGCAGCGCCGCACCGATGCCCAGCCCGTCCAGCGCATGGCCGGCATTCGGCGTCAGGTTGATGTCCGCCCCGATCCGTCCATAGGCCGAGGTCCGTTCATAGACGGTCACGTCATGCCCCTGCTGAACCAGCGCCAGAGCCGCCACAAGCCCGCCCGGCCCGCCCCCACAGATCCCGATCTTCAGCATGACTTCCTCCGCGCGTGTTCAATAATGATCCTATAGTTCTTTATTGGAGGGTGGCGCGCAAATCAATCCGGCGGCGAGGAAAAAGAAACCAGTGGGTTTCTTTTCCCGCTGCACCGGGGCTCTGCGGCGAAATTTGCAGCAAAGGGGGGCCGAATTTGCGTCAGGCGCGGCGCCGTCCGCCTGCCGCCCGGCGCACCATTCGGCGGGCAGATCGCAAGGCCTTGCCAAGGTCATGCCGGATTCCCACCAGCGACGGGATGACCAGCAGCACGATGAAGAAGCCAAGCCCCAGACCATAGACCAGCGTCACCACCATGGGCTTCAGGAACTCGGCCTGGGTGGAACGCTCGAACAGCAGCGGTGCCAGCCCCAGCACCGTGGTCAGCGTGGTCAGCAGCACCGGGCGCAGACGTTCGGCGGTGGCGTCGATCACGGCCGGGATCGTGGCGCGGGTCGGCAGCTTTTCCGTGAAGGCCGAGACCAGCACGATGGAATCGTTCACGATGATCCCGCTCATCCCGATCATCCCCACGACCGAGAAGATCGACATCGGCATGTCCCAGATCCAGTGCCCCCAGATGACCCCGGTCGCGCCGATGGGCACCACGGACATGATGGTCAGCGGCCTCAGCCAGCTGCCCAGCACAAGCGCCAGCGTCATGTAGATCCCCAGCAGGCAGATCCCGAATCCGATGGCGGCTTCGGACAGGAAGGCCTGTTCCTGCTCGGCCAGCCCCTCGAACCGGTAGCCGAGGCCATAGGTCCCCGAGATCCGGGGCAGGATCGTGCTTTGCAGGTCCTGCATGATCGCCTCGGATTGCAGGGCGTTGCTGTCGTCGATCTCTCCTGTCACGCGGATCAGGTTCTGCCCCTGTTCGCGGCGCAGCGCGGCAATGGCGGGCGAGGAGGTAACATCGACCACCTCGCCCAGGCGGACCCATTCGCCGGTCGGCGCCTGCAGGCGGACCTCATCAAGATAGGCGGCGGTGACGGTGTCTTCGGGGTGCTCGACGACGATGGTCGCCTCGCGGGTGCCATCGACATAGCTCAGCACCTCGACACCGGTCAGCCGGGCCTTCAGTTCTGTCGAAAGGCTTTGACTTTGCAGGCCAAGGGCGCGGCCATATCCGTTCAGCGCCAGGGCATGATCAAGACCGGCGAAGACAAGGTTGTCTTCCATGCCTGTGACCTGCGGATAGGGATCAAGGGCGTCCTGTAGGGCCAGGGAGGCGGCCTTGAGGTCTTCGAGGTTCTGCCCGTAGAAGACCACGTCCAGACCATCGCCCCCCGGCCCCCAGCGACCCGCGCGAAAGGCAAAGGTCTCCAGCGTTTCGGGGCGGCGCATCTCGTCTTCCAGCGCCTGCAGGAAGGCGGTGGGTTCATAGGGGCGGGCGTCGGCCTCGATCAGTTCGATGGTGACGGCAGCGACCAGATCGGTGTCCTTGTCGTCCCCGGTGGCCAGCCCCGGCCCGGCAGAGCCACCGATCTGGCCCAGGATGAAGACCACCGGGTCGGCGCCGTAGTCGGTGGTAAAGCGGTCGCGGACCACCCCGGCGGCGCGGGTCAGCTCGGCCAGCATGGCGACCGTATCGTCGCGGGTCGCGCCATCGCGCATGGCGATGTTCAGCGACAGGGTCGGCGTCGACGGGGCTGAAAAGAACCGCCAGGGGACCGTGCGGGTTTCCAGCATCATCAGGGCCTGGCAGGTTGCGCCCACGGCCAGCAGCAGCACCGCGTAGCGCAGGCGGATCACCCATTTGAGTGCGGGTACGAAGGCGCGGCGGCGCAGCTTGTCGAAACCGATCGTGATCCAGCGCGCCGGGGCACCGACCCAGGACCGGTCGAGCCGCGCCAGCCCATGTGCCATGTGATGCGGCAGCACCAAAAAGCATTCCGCCAGCGAGGCCAGCAGGACCGCCGCCACCACGAAGGGGATGGTGGCAAGGAAACTGCCGAAGCGCCCGCTGACGAATTCCAGCGACAGGAAGGCCACCACCGTCGTTACGGTCGAGGCCAGCACCGGCCCCAGCATCCGTTGCGCGGCCCGTTCGGCGGCGCGGGGCCGGGATTCGCCCTTCTCCCGGGCGCGGAATTCGGTGTGCTCGGCAATCACGATGGCATCATCCACGATGATCCCAAGGCAGAGGATCAGTGCGAAAAGGGAAATCATGTTCAGCGATTGCCCCGTGACCCACATCAGCCCGATGCCTGCCGCCAGCGACACCGGGATGCCCACCGCCACCCAGATTGCAGCCGAGGGCGACAGGAACAGGTAAAGCAGCCCCAGCACCAGCAGCAGTCCGAACAGCCCGTTGTCGACCAGGATCTCCAGCCGCGCCCCGATCTGGGCGGCGGCATTGCGGATCAGGTCGACGCGCAGCCCCTCGGGCGCGGTGGCGAGGAAATCGGCCGTGACCTGTTTCACCTGCTTCTGGATCTTCAGCGCATCACCGCCGACCCCGCGTTCGACCCCGATGGTCACTGCCGGGCGGCCTTCCAGGAAATAGGCGCGGCCCGAGCCTGCGGCATCGGTTTCGATCCGCGCGATCTGATCAAGCGGGATCGGGCCCTCGGTGGTCTCCACCTCCATTTCGCTCAAAGCCTGGGCGTCGCGGCGTTCGACCCCGGCGCGCAGCCGGGTCGAACTGTCGCCCAGCTGACCCGACGCGGTCTGGCGCGCCTCTTCGAGGATCGCGGCCGAGAGGTCGGACAGGGTCAGCCCGTATTGCGCCAGTGCGGCAGGGTCCGCGATGACGGCGATGCGGGGCGCGGTCAACCCACGCAGGCTGGCCTGAGTGACCCCGGCGCGTTGCAGGTTTGCCTCAAGCTGTTCGCCAAAGCGTTCCATCTGGGCGCGGTCGAAATCGCCGGACAGCACGACGTCCAGCACCCCGTCGCGCCATGTGTCGCGCGCGATTTCAGGCGTTTCAGCGGCATCGGGCAGGGAACTGGCGCCGGGCATGGCGGCTTCGACATCGGTCAGGGCGCGGTCGAGGTCCCAGCCGGGTTCGAATTCCAGCTCGATCCGGGCGCTGCCTTCGCGGGCGATGGCCGACAGCGACGTGACCCCGTCGACCGCCAGCAGCGACGGGCTGGCCACGGCGATGATCCCGTCGTCGATATCCTCGGGCGAGGCATCGTCCCAGTCGACATTGACCTGAATGGCTTCCTGCACCACGTCGGGCATGTACTGCGCCCGGATCTGTGTCGCGGCATAGAGGCCGAAGACCAGCACCCCGAGCAGGAACAGGTTGGCGGCGGTGCCGTGGCGGGTGAAGAAACGCAGGATCCCCATGGCTCAGTCCTGCGTTTCGAGGCGTTGCAGGAAGGCTTCGGGCACGCTGTCCTGTGCCAGAACTTGCAGGGCCCGGTCGCGCTGGCGTTCCGGCATGGTGTCAGAGGCCTTGATCCGCGCGATCAAGGCTGCGCGCCGTTCCGGGGCAAGGGTCACGGCTGGTCCGCCACCTGGTCCGCCTGCCGGTCCGGCCCGGGGCTGGCCGGGCTCCCGTTCCGGGTTGCCTGCGCGTGCGGGGGCGGTCGGAGAAGCCGGTCGGTGCGCGTCGGTGGTGGTGTCATCGGCCTCTGGCGGCGCGCCGGCGTCCCCTTCGGGCCATTGGGGAGAGATCACCAAACCCGCGCCGATCTGCGGGCTGCGCTGCACGACATAGTCGAAATCTACCGGAGCCACGGCGATGAAGTCACCCATGGCCCGCAGGCGTTCGACCTTGCGGGTTTGCAGCCTGTTGTCGGCATCAGGCACCAGGACTTCATCGGCAAGGGTCACCGCGCTGGCGGGCAGCAGGGTCACGTCACGCAGCGCCGGTTCCTGTATATTTGCCAGGACGAATTCACCGGGCAGGGGGCAGGGGCAGGCCCCGGGCTCCAGCCAGGCGACCACCTGACGGGCGGTGCCGATGTCATCGGATGCGGTCAGGGAGACATGGTGCAACTGTGCTTCGTATTGCCGGGGGGTGCCGGGGGTCGACAGCGAGACCTTCAGCGGCATCAGCCCCCCGACGGCGCTGACGCGGGCGATTTCCCGGGCTGTCAGATCGAGCCGGACCTCGAGCGCGTCCAGATCGGTGATGGTGCCCAGTTCCTCGCCATTGGACAACGCATCCCCGATCACCGGCACCGTGCCGTGATAGGTGCCCGACAGCCCGGCGGTGATCGTCAGGTCCGCCAGCGCGCGGGCGGCCGTCCGTGTCGCGCGTCCGGCGTCGTCGATGTCGAGGCCTAGCTGGTCTTCCTCGGCTTCCAGATCGGCCAGTGCGCTGCGGCTGGCGGCAAGGGTCTGCTGCGCGGTCAGCAGCGACAGATGGGCGGTATCCGCATCGGTCTGCACGCCGGCGCCGCGCGCCAGAAGCGCATTGAACCGGTCAAGCTCGGTCTGGCGGATGTCGCGGATCTGTTCCTGTAGGGTGATGTCATCGGCAAGGACAGCGCGCTGGC